>JBKPLP010000036.1:0-16575 GCA_046731735.1 Acidobacteriota bacterium | reverse complement strand
ATCGCGAGTTGCAGCTGACGTGGTAACCCGTTCTGCGCCGTGATGGTTCCGAGCGCGGTGTTGGTCACATTCGTGCTCGGGTTCTGGAAGTTCGCGCGGTCGAAGGCGTTGTACGCCTCGAGGCGGAACTGCGCCTGCGTCCGGCCGCCCAGACTTACGTTCTTCATCACCCCGAGATCGAGCACCGCGTAGCCGGGGCCGCGCACCTCGGCGAAGCGGCTCGGCTGCGTGCGGACGTTCGACACCAGCTGCTGCCCCGACACCCGGTTGAACGCGTCGACGTTGAACCACTGTTGGTAGGTCGGGTCATCGGCGAGAATGTCGTCCACGCCCTTGCCGTCGGCGAACAGGAAGTTGCCGAATCCCAGCGGCGCACCGCTCTGCGCTTTGAAGATGTAGGTCACCTGCCAGCCGCCGAGCAGCGCCTCGGTCGCGCCCGACCACCCGGTTCCCCAGCGGCGTCCCTTGCCAAACGGGACCTCCACCAGCCCGCTGGACGTGAACGTGTGCTCGCGATCGAACGGACTGATGACGCGTTCGAGGTTTGCATCGGAGTCGTTCAAATAACCGGTCTCGGTCATCGTGCGCTGCCAGGCGTAGGCAACCTGCACGGTAAAGCCGTTGGCCATGCGCCGCTCGACGCGCGCCTGCAGCGAGTTGTAATCGGAGCTGCCGTTCGTTTCCGTCGCCTGGATGGACGTGAACTGCGGATATGGACGCAGCAACTGGCTGCGTGACACCGTTGCGCCGTTGAGTCCGGTTCCGGGCAACAGCCCCGCGAATGGATTCGTCACCGCCTGGGTCAGGAAGTTGTTCGTCGCATCGTCCCGGACCGGCGACCGCGAGAGGTACTGCTGCGGCACCGCGTCGAGTTGGCGCACGACGGGCAGGTTCTCGCCGCGCGCGCCGATATACGTCGCTTCGATCAGGAATTTCCCCGGCAGCTCCTGCTGAAGCCCGAGCGACCAGCGATGATTGCGCGGATTGGCGACATCCCCGTTGTACGGGAAGCTCACGCCCTGCCCGACGCTGGTCATGAGTCCCAGCCCCGAACCGACCGGATCGAGCAGGCCGTTCGGGAACGGGTTGGCGAGCGTCGCGATGAACGTCAGCCCGTTGTCGAGCGATGGAGTCAGCGTCGTATCCCGCGAATAGCCCACCTGGTTGACGGTGATACGGTTGGTCCCGAGCACGTCGTAGAACAGACCGTAGCCCCCGCGCACCGACGTCGAAGGTGTGGCGAGCCACGCGAAACCCGCCCGCGGCATCACATTCCCCAGATTCGTGTGCCACGCCGCCTTCGGCCCGCCCGTGTCGGGGTAGAGGAGACCGCCGCGCACGAGGAACTTGTCCGGCGGAATCTCCGGGATCGGATTCTTCGCATAGTTCGCCTGGACCGTTGCCGCGATCGGCAGCGGCGTGCTGAAGTCGAATCCGCTGACGTAGCGGTCGTGGGCTTCGGTCAGCGGCTGTTCGATTTCCCAGCGCAGACCGAGGTTGAGCGTCAGCGACTTGCGCACCCGCCAGTCGTCGTGCGCGTACAACGAGACGACGCCGCTTCGCTCGCGATACGCGGCCGCGCGGCTCATGGTCCCGCCGGTCGGCAGGCCGAGCAGGAACGAGGCGAAGTCCTGGCCGTACGGCGCGACCGCGGAGTTGTCCAGAGGACCGCGCGTCCAGGTCGGGCTGAAGTTGATTTGCGGCGACGCCGCGGTCGAGAAGCGGCTGCCGTCTTCGATGTAGTAGCGGTACTCGGATCCAAACTTCGTGTTATGCGAGCCGAGCAGCCACATCAGATTGCCGGTCACGGAGTAGACATCGGTCGTGAACCAGCCGTCCCCCGATTCCGACACGCCGAAATCCTGCAGGTTGTCGAAGTTCACGAACGGGAACGTCGCGAGGTCCTTGGGCGCGAGCGAGACGAGCTGCGACGAGAAACCCAGCGATGACAGGTCGAATCCCTGGCTGCGGCGGCGCTCAGGGAACATCTGCCGGGTGAACCCGCCGCGCACGTTCAGCAGCAGGTTGTTGCGAATCGTATACGCATCGTCCACTCCAAGCACGCGATTCTTCCGGTTCAGGAAAATGCCGGTCGCGATGTTGTCGAACCGGTCGTCTTTTTCCTCCTGCCAGTAGTCCCAGCTGAAACGGCCATAAAGGCGCTGTTTGGGCGAGAAGTTGTGATCGACCCGGCCCGTCGCCGTGTAATAGGTCTCGAAGGCGACCGCCGTCGGATTCTGGAAGTTCTGCTGGCCGTCGGCGGTTCCCGCCTGGTTGGGCTCCGGGAAATACTCCATGATCTTTTTCGCAACCGGATCGATCAGCTCCGGCGGAATGATGTTGCCTTGGAATGGATCGCGGAGGAACCGTCCGGCCTGCGTTGGTGAAGCGCGGATGGTGAACGGGTTGTAAATCTGGTACTGCGGGCCGAGCGCGAGCAGGTCGGAGAAATCGCCCCTCCGCATTTTGGCGGTCGGGACCGTGACAATGTTCGGTGACGGCACCTGAAAGGGGTTCGCTTCGACGTTGGCGAAGTAGAAGGTGCGGTTCGATCGGATCGGCCCGCCGACGGCGCCGCCGAACCGGTTGTCGTCGTAGTCCCGCTTCGGACGATTCGCCTGCTTGTCGAAGAAGTTGCGCGAGTCGAGCGTCGAGCCGCGGAACCACTCGTACGCCTGCCCGTGCAGCGTGTTCGTGCCGCTCTTCGTCACCAGGTTGACGACCGCTCCCATGGTGTTGCCAACGGCGGCGTCGTAGGAATTCGTGTGGATCTTGAATTCCTCGACCGAGGCGGACGGCGGGCTGTAGGCGACGCGATCGTTCGCGACGTTCGACACGCCGTCGATGGTGAAGTCGTTCTTCTTCTCGCCGACGCCGTCGGTGGAGAACTGCGACAGGCCGTTGTTGAACGCCGCCTTGCGCGACCGCAGGTCGGTCGTGACGGTCACTCCAGGCGCGAGGATGACGAGCTCCACGGGGCTGCCTTCGCGAATGGGCAGCTCGGCGATCCGGCGGGCGTCAACCAGCTGTCCGAGATCGGCGCTGCTGCGATCGACCGTTGCGGCCGTGGCCGTCACCGTGACTTCGTCGGTGAGGGCGCCGACCTTCAGCGCGGCATCGACCGTGAGCAGGTCCGCGACGTGCACTTCGAGCTTGTCGCTGACGAACTTGCTGAAGCCTTGCAGAGTTACCGTCACGCGGTAGGTTCCCGGATTCAGGAACGACACACGGTAACTCCCTTCGGCGTTTGTGTTCGTCGTCGTGGCCACGCCAGTCGCGAGATTGAAGACCTCAACCGTGGCGCCAGGAACCGCCGCGCCGCTCGAGTCGGTTACGCGTCCCTGAATGGTGCCGCGAGCTTCCTGCGCGCCTGCAGCGGAAGCGAGCAGGACGAGCAGCAGCGCAACAATGACCGCAGAGATTCTTCGTTGCATCGGATGCTCCTCCACGAAGCCGATGTAAGGGTCCCGCAGGACGAGAAGTAACTATAAGGCGGCGTCAGTTTGCCGTCCAGAACCGTTCCGACAAATACCGTTCCCGCTGTCAGGGAAGATTGTCACGCAGACCGCGGATCTGCGGGTGGCTTCAAACTGCGCCGGGCAGACGTCGTCGCGGTCACGCATTACTCGCCATGTCGCCTGGCCGAAACGGTCGTGCAGCAACCGGATTTCGAAACCACCGAGTGGGCAGACTCGCGGCCAGGCCCCGCGCTGAACACCGGTCTTGAAACCGCTTGCAGTCGTTCGCAATGTACCGCTCGACCAATGTCTGCCCGACTGAGCACCGACACGATCGCACAGCACGGCCCGGGCAAATCAGCCGGTCGGTCGCCGCAGGTCGGGGTCCCGCTCGTCGGCTGCAGCGCCTTGTCAGGCGGCGGCGCCCCGGAGGCGCAGAAGCGCACGTAGTATCCACAGACCGATGGAGAAGACGAGGAGCAAATAGACGACCCATCGCCAGGCATGGTTCCGCTCCGGGAGGCGTAATGCTCGTACCAAGACCGCGGTACCGATGGCGGAGAAGCCCGTGGCCGACCAGGGCTTACTGTCGAGGGCCGCACTGACCGCCGTGAAAACACAGGCGGCGACGAGGAGCCATTCGGTTGTCGGATGGCTTCGAGCCACAACTCCCGCGTGGCGCGCCAAGTCAGAACCAGAACTGTCGTCGGTGAGTTGCCGAGTCATTTCATTCTCCCTCAAGAGCAGCCGCTAGCGCCGTGCGCTTCAGCGGCGCCGCTTGCCGCGCGCTGAGCGGCGTCCGCTGCAAGCGCCCGTTAGCCGCCGTCATTCCACAGTCATCTTCCCGTTACTTTTGGTTACTCGAATGATGCGTGGAGGTTCGCCGGCCCCTGTAGCTGGCTCTTCTCTAAAAAGGCACGGCCAGTATAATTCCCCTCCGCCGTAATCAAGAACGCGGGCCACGGCGCACCGCGGTCACCGGCTGCCACCAGTGCGCTCGCCAACGGACTGCGCAATGCGAACGATGCTGCGATGTCTGGCGCTTTGTCGCCTGTCGCTTGTCGCCAGATTTACCGCGACACCTCGAACTCGGCGACATTGGAGTGCGCGGTGCCGGTCCAGAAAATCAGGAGCGCCACGCCTTGCATGTCGACGTTCACTCCATTGGCGCGCCGCCCGAGGAATTGCGCCGCGATCTTGTAGCGGCCGTTCGCCAGTTTGGCTGCGTCTCGCATGTAGTCGTCCAGCGAGACGCGCACTGTGTAGGTCGAGCCGGCGCGCAGCGCGACGATGTAGTCGTCGATGCGGCCGGCGATTCCGGCGGTCCGGCTCGAGAACCGGAGCTCGCGGCGTTGGCCGGACGCATCCGTCAGCATCAACCTGATCGCGTCCGGCCACATCACCTTTGCATTGGCCAGCATCGTCCCCAGATTCAGGACGAAGTCGGAGGCGCCAACGTTCTCAAGGGTCACGTCTAACGTGACGTCAGCGGGCAGGCCGCTGCCGGAGGTCACCGGAATGATTCTCAGTTGAAGACCATTGAGGGCGGCACCGAAGGCCCCGACGGGGCCCGCTGGCGCCTGCGCGGGCGCTGGGAGCGGCCGAGCCACTGCCAGCAGCGTGAAGAAGCATAGGCTGATGACGCGCATACCTACATTCGACAACGAGACCTGCAATACTATCCGCCTGTGGACTCTCGCCGTACCGTAATCAGTTTTCTCGCGCTGGCATGTGTCGCCGCGGTCTGCGTGCTCCGCGCGGCCCAAGCGCCGCCGCCGCAGAAGCCACAACCGCCCGCCACACCGTGGGCCGACTGGGTCGAGCCGGATTTTCCGTTCTTCTCATCGGTGCTCGACGCCCGCCATGTGGGTCCGGCGTTTCCCGCCGACAACCTGACGCCTCGGGCACTCATCCTCAATCTCGGCCATGGGCTGTGGGCCGCTTTCGACACGGACCTGTTGCGTGTCGCCGCGATGTGGCGCGGCAACGGCGTCACGCCGAAGGCGCTCGCGCCGGGGTCGTATCACCAGCCGGACAAGAAGACGCCTGGCGGTCAGACGCCGGCGCCGCAACCGGACGGCACCGTCTGGATCGCGAACGGGATCTATCCAGGATGGCAGGCGGGCGCCTCACTGTCGCTCACCGATCCACGTGAGCCGGCGCCGAGTCCCGAAGAAGTCGGACGTGGTCCGCTGCCGGAAACGATGGGGCGGTTCAACGCGATTCGACTCGTCACGGGCGGAGCGCTGCTCGAGTACGCCGTGCACGGCGTCGACGTCCGCGAGTGGATCTCTGCGCCAGCGGATGGCAAACAGATCGTGCGACAGTTTCGTCTCGCACCATCGTTGGACGTGCTTTCGCTCGCGCTCAAGATGCGGGACGGCCATGCAGATCAGATTGCGCTGCCCGCGCATAAGGAACCGCTCGAATTCCGTGTCCTTTTCAGTGAGGACGGGACGTTCGTCCGCGACAGCAGCGTCCGGCCCTGGCCGCCGATGCTGGCGCCGCGCTGGCCGCAGCAGGTGACGACGAAGATTACCCGCTCGACGGATAAGGACGCGTTCGTCGTTGACGATATCGCGCTGCCGCAGCCCAACCCGTGGCGGCGCGCGCTGCGCATCAGCGACATTCAATTCCTGAAGGACGGCACCGGCGTCGGCGTCACGCTGGATGGCGACGTCTGGCTGGTTCGCGGCCTCGACGATCCTTCGGGCTCCGTCCGCTGGCGGCGGTTCACGTCAGGCCTGCACGAGCCGCTGACGCTGGCGATCCGAGACGAACAGGTTTACGTCTTCGACCGCAACGGCATCTGGCGCATTCGCGACACGAACGGCGATGGGGAAGCGGACGTGCACGAGCTGTTCTCGAATGCCTTCGCGCAGACCGCCGACATGCGTGAATTTCCGAGCATCATCCGCCTCGCGCCCGGCGGCGAGTTCGTCATCGCCAAAGGGAACCAGCAAGCCACCACGATCGGGAAACACAACGGCACGGTCCTGCGGATTTCCGCCGACGGCAAGCGCGCCACGCAGCTGGGCTACGGATTTCGGCAGCCGAACATCAGCGTCAACCCGAAATCAGGCGTCGTGATCGCGAGCGACCAGCAGGGCAACTACGTTCCCAGCACGCCGCTGCACATTGTCCGCGACAACCAGTTTTACGGGTTCCTCAGCGAGAAGCTTCCGCGCGAGGTCTACCCGGCGCCGATCGCCGATCCGATCACCTGGATTCCGCACACTGTGAACGCGTCCGCTATGTCGCAGGTATGGCTGTATGGCGCGAAGATGGGACGGCTCAGCGACGGCCTCGTGCAGATCGGCTTCAACAGGCCCGAGCTGTTCAGCGTCATCCTCAACAACCGCGCGGAGAAGCCCCAGGCGGCGGTCGTCAGCATCACGCACGCATTCGAGTACCCGCCGCTGCACGGTTCGGTGAACCCGATCGACGGCCAGCTCTACATCGCGGGGTTCCAGATCCTGGGATGGGGGACCACCGCGACTCGCCTGGCTGGTCTCGGTCGAGTGCGTTACACCGGCGCGCCATCGACGGTTCCGAGCGACGTCGTTCCCACGGACAAAGGAGTGCTGCTGCGGTTCGACGTTCCGCTCGATCGCGCGAAGGCGTCGGACGCCGACAACTATTCGATCACGACATGGCATTACAAACGCACGTATCAGTACGGATCGCCGAACTTTCGTGCCGACGAGACGCCGGGCATCGATCCCGTGACGCCAAGCCGCGCCTATCTATCGAATGACGGGCGCGCGGTGTTCATCGCAGTCCCGAATATCAAGCCGGTCATGCAGATGCGGGTCGCATGGTCAATCGCGACGGCATCGGGCACGCCGTTCCAGGAGAGTGCCTACTTCACACCGTACGAGCTGACACCTTTCGATCCGAAGAAGGAAGGATTCGGCGACATCAGGATCGATCTCACGCCTCGATCGATGAAGACGACGTCGGCGGCGGCGCAGGTGAGCCCTGAAGAAGGCCGGCGCGTCGCACAGATGTATGGATGCGTCGCGTGTCACGCGACCGAGGATACTTCCATCGCGAAGCTCGGGCCGCCGTGGAAGGGACTGTACGGCCGCGAACGCACGTTCGCGACGGGAACCGTACGCACGATCGCCGACGAGGCGTACCTCCGCGAGTCGATTCTGAACCCTTCCGCGAAAGTGGTCTCCGGGTACGAAGCCGGTATGCCGAGCTTCGCCGGCGTCCTGACCGATGCGCAGATCGACTCGCTGATTCTCTACATCAAATCTCTCAGGTGACGACAGCCGCAGTCATCAACGTCGCGGCGATCCGGAAGACCTACGGACGCACGGTGGCGATCGACGACATCTCCTTCGAAGTGAATCAGGGAGAGATCTTCGGCCTCATCGGCCCGAATGGAGCGGGCAAGACCACGACGATGGAGTGCGTCGAGGGTCTGCGCGTGCCGGAGAGCGGCAGGATTTCAGTACTGGGCCTGGATCCAGTCCGGCAGGTCTATGCACTGCAGCACCGGATCGGCGTGCAGCTGCAGCAGGCGCAGCTTCAGAAACGCATCAAGGTTCGGGAAGCGGTCAACCTGTGGGCTTCCTTATATAAACACCCGCTCGACGGCAATCGGCTCCTCGATCAGCTGGGACTCGGCGACAAGCGCAATGCCTGGTTCATGACCCTGTCCGGCGGACAGAAACAGCGGCTGTTCATCGCCCTCGCACTCATCAACGATCCCGAAGTCGTCTTCCTCGACGAGCTCACGACCGGACTCGATCCGCAGGCGCGCCGGGCCATCTGGGAACTCGTCCGCGGCATACGCGCACGCGGGAAGACCGTCTTCCTTACCACGCACCTGATGGAAGAGGCCGAGCGGCTCTGCGATCGTGTCGCGATCATCGACCGCGGCCGGATTATCGATATCGCCACACCCGGCGACCTGATACGCCGCCACTGTCCCGAACAGACGGTGGTGGTTGCCCTCGAGGATGAATCGGCTGAGGAGCGGTTCCGGCTGATCCCGTGTGTCGAGTCTCTGACAACGCAGGATGGCCGCGTGACCATTCGCGGCCGCGGCGACGAGTTGGTCACGCACGTGATTCGATGTGTTGCGGAACATCGGATGAACGTGACGGACTTCCGTACGGATCGTCCGACTCTCGAAGACGTCTTCTTGAAGCTGACGGGTCACTCGATTCGCGACTGAGAGGTATCTCGAGATGCTGCGCGGACTGTGGACGCTGACCTGGCTCGAGATCAAGATCTTCGTGCGCGAGCCGCTCGGAGTGATCGGGACCCTGACCATTCCTGTGGTGTTCGTCGCGCTCGGCCGGCTGTACGGACGTTCGGCCCGGCCGGACCCGCAAGGGGTCCGCGACCTGGTCACGATCGACCTGCCGATCTTTGCGTCGATTTTCATCGCCCTCAGTGCGGTGCTGTCGCTCGTCACGATCGTCTCGATCTACCGCGAGAGCGGCATCCTGAAGCGCCTCCGGGCGACGCCGCTGCGCCCGTACACCATCCTCACTGCGCATGTGCTGGCAAAACTGTTCTTCACGGCTCTTACGCTCATCGCCATGGCGGCCGTCGGGCGACGGTTCATTCCGGGTGGCATGCACGGACCGTTACTCGCATTCGCACTCGCGCTGATCTTCAGCACCGTCAGCATCGTGTCCATGGGTTTTCTGATTGCGAGCGTCGTCCCGACGGCGCGCTTTGCGCAGCCGATCGGCTCGCTGTTTCTCTATCCCATGGTCGGTCTGGCCGGTCTCTTCGTCCCGATCGCCGCTCTGCCCCCGGCCCTTCAGGAGGTCTCGCGGTTCGTCCCGCTCAGGTACGTCGTCTCGCTGTTGCGCGGTGTCTGGCGCGGCGAGGGCTGGATGAGCCATTCCGGGGACGTGGCCGCGCTGGTGCTCGTATTCGTGATCTGCGTCGGAGCATCAGCGAAAGTGTTCAGATGGGAATAGCGGCCGGTTCTGCAAGACACGAGACGGCCACCCACCGCCATCGGCTCTCTATATAATGTGCCCGCTCGTGACCGCACGAGCCTTTGCTAATCCTGGACCTCGAGTCTCTCAGGTGACGAAATGCTGACAAGCCTGTTGATGCTGCTCACGGCGTTTTTGGGCGCAGGGACGCAGTCCGCGCCGCCGCCCGACCGCTTGCACGTGGTCTTCATGATCGGCGAGGACGAATACCACACCTGGGAGACGCTGCCCGAGTTCGCGAAGAAGGAGCTCGATCCCAACAAGTACTACGTCACCGTCATCAACGCCGATCCGAAGGACAAGAACAGTTTTCCCGGCCTCGTCGCGGCGCTTCAGAGAGCGGATTTGCTCTTTCTGAGCACGCGCCGGCGTACGCCGCCCCCCGACCAGCTGAACGCGGTGCGTGCGTATCTGGCGTCGGGCAAACCCCTGATTGGCATCCGCACGGCCTGCCACGCGTTCGCACTCAGACCAACCGATCCGCCGCTGGCTGGCGACCGCGCCGCCTGGCAGGAATTCGACCCCGAGGTGCTCGGCGGCCATTACACGAACCATCACCAGGCGGGGCCGAAGACGGTTGTCACGCTGGCGCCAAATGCAGCGAAGCACCCGATCCTGAAGGACGTGCGCGTCGGCGCACTTCCGGGCAACGGCTCGTTGTATATGGTGAGCCCCCTGTCTGCGGATGTGACGCCACTGCTGATCGGCACCATTCCGGGGGAGTCGCCCGAGCCGATCGCCTGGACCCACGAGTACGGCCCGAAGCACGCGCGCGTGTTCTACACGTCGCTCGGACACCCTGACGATTTCGACAATGCCGAGTTCCGGCGGCTGCTCGTCAACGCCGTCTCGTGGGCGCTCGGGAAGTGATTGCGCCCGCGGCCGAACAGACCAATCGCGATCCGTACTATCTCGATCCATCTGCCATCAAAGAACCGCCCGAGGGGTGGCGCAGCAGCCTGCAGTATCTCGGGCCGGGTCTCATTCTCAGCGCGTCGATAGTCGGTTCCGGCGAGCTCATTGCCACGACCACGGCGGGCGCACAAGCCGGCTTCGTGATCTTGTGGCTCGTGCTCCTCAGCTGCGCGGTCAAGGTGGCCGTGCAGATCGAGTTCGCGCGCTGGACAATCGCAACAGGAACAGCGGCGCTGTCCGGCTATAACCGGGTGCCCCCGCGCCTCGGGAGGATCGGCTGGATCAACCTCCTCTTCATCCTGATGGTGATGTCGAAAGTCCTCCAGGTCGGCGGCATCGTCGGAGGCACCGCCATTGCGTTCAGCGTGTTGTTCCCGCTCGGCGCCGACCCGCTCAGCGACCCGTCGCGCACCATCTGGCACGTGATCCTCATCACCGGAACCATCCTGCTGCTGCACAGGAGCAGTTACCGGTTCATCGAGCGGGGTGCATTTCTGATGGTCGTGACCTTCTCGGCGATGACGGTCGCGATCGCGTTCGGGCTGCCGCTGACGCCGTGGGGGTACACCGCCGCCGACTTGTGGAGCGGCCTGAGCTTTCATCTGCCGGCCGCCGCGCTCGGCGCCGCGGTCGCGATGTTCGGGATTACCGGGGTCGGCGCCGACGAGATCACGATGTACAACTACTGGTGCATCGAGAAGGGCTACGCGCGCTGGGTCGGTCCGAACGACGGCAGCGACGCATGGCGGCGCCGCGCGCGCGGGTGGATGAAGGTCATGTACAAGGACGCGACCGTCTCGATGGCCATCTACACCTTCGCCACCGTGGCCTTCTACATCATGGGCGCCGCGGTCCTGAAGCCGCAGGGCCTGATGCCGCGCGGAAACGCCATGATCACGACGCTGGCGCGCATGTACACCGACGCGCTCGGGCCGTGGGCGATGCGCTTGTATCTCGTCGGCGCGATAGCGGTCCTCGGATCGACGTTGTGGGCGGCCGTCCCGAGTCATGCGCGTATGTACGCGAATTTCCTCTCGACCGTTGGCGTGTTTGACTGGAGCGATGAGCGCAGGCGGATGCGGTGGGTGAGGGGGTTCACCATCGGTCTGCCGATCCTCTGGGGCGGATCCTCCCTCGTGCTGCAGCAGCCCGTGCTGATGATCCAGATCGGCGGCGTCATGACCGGTGTGTTTCTACTCGCCGTCCTGGTGGCGACCTGGTACCTGCGTGCGAAGGAGACCGACGCGGGTGTGCTCGGGGGTCCGATCTTCAATACGCTGCTGCTGGTCAGCACCGCGGCGATCGCCCTGCTCGGGCTCTACACCGCCTCCTCAGCGCTCGGCTGGGTTGCGATCCGGTGAGCGTGTTTCCGTCCGCTTTTCTGCCGGCTGCAGCGCGTAGATTCTGAGGTTCTGAATCGACCAGGCGGGCGCGTCGGTCTCCGCGTCCGTCGTCAGGGTAATGCGGACGCGTCGCGCCTGAACCGGCTGAAACGTGCTGATCGTGGTGAAGCCGTTTCCCTTCCCTTCGGCGACAACCCTCCACGACGAACCATCGGCCGAGATTTCCACTTTATATGCACTCGGGAATCCCGACGGGCCGGCGAGCGGCGCACCGCTTGTTGTCACCGCGGCCGCGCTGCCGGGGCCGCCGCGGCCGCCGGGCGGGGGAGATTGGAACTGGATTTCAGTGATCGTTTCCGACCGCGGCAGCTCGATCTGGAACCACATGTCGCGCTGCTGCGCCGCGCCGGCGTTCCAGCCTGTGAGGGTGATCGCACCGGTGGCCGCCTCGTTGTTGTGGCTCGCCGAGAGCTTCCAGCCGTCGGTGAACAGCGGCACCGGAATCGACGGAACCAATTCAGCAAGCGTCCACGGAGTCTTCCGGGTGGTGCTGGCCGCGCGCACCCGGGCTACATCCGCAGGCGTGATGAATCCGCCAATGTTGCCGAAGCTGTTGCGGACGAACGAGCCGACCGCGGCAATCCACTCGTCGTTGAACGTGCCCATCGGGATCATCATGTCCGTGTAGGTCTTCCCATCGACCGGCCCGATGAGCCCGTGGAGGACGACCTTCGTGATGTAATCGCGATGCGCGTTGACGCGCGGGGATCCAGCCAGTGCGGGCGCCATCGTCGTCGACAACTCGGGTTTCGGCGTGCCCATCCCGTCGGTGCCGTGGCATGCGAAGCACAGCTCGTTGTAAATCTGGCCGCCACGATCGAGCTGGCTCTGCTGATCCGGCGTGAGCGTCGCGCGCCCGCGCCCGCTCCCGGACGTCGCCGCCGCGAGCATTGTCGTGCCGACGAGTTGGACGCCGCGCGCCGGGTTCCTCTCCATCGCCGCCTTCGTCGCGGCACCGGCCTCCGGCACTTTCCACCGATTCATCGTCAACAGCGCCTGGATGGTGACGTCGACCTGCGGATCGGCCGCCATGCGCGCATAGTCGGCGCCGAACGAGCGGTCGCCCGCTTTGTAGAGCGTCTCGCTCGCCCGAATCGCCTGTATGCGCATGCGCGGATCGGCATCCTCCATCAGCTGCCGGACGAGCGCCGGCTTCAGCGCACCGAGCCCTTCGAGCGTCCACATCGCGTGGAACCGCGCCAGCAGGTTCTTCGAGGTCCTGGCGATCAGCTGCAGCGATGGCGCGACCGACTTGTCCTGTTTGAGGACGAGCAGCTGCTGTGCGGTGTCGCGCCACCAGCCGTTCGGGTGACTCAGGTGCGCGACCAGCTGCGCCGCCGTTTCATTGTTCATGCGCGGCACCAGCCGATCGCGCCGCAGCGCGTCAGATCGATCCGGCTTGACGCCGTCGTAGACCAGCCGCCAGATGCGCCCCTTGTGGATGACTTTGTCCAGATCGTACTGTTGCACCCGCGCCCGCAGGTAGGTGCCCGGTCCCACGAAATTCCCGACCTGGATGATGCCGTGGTACATGTCCGTGATGTACACGGTGCCGTCCGGCGCCGTCGTCACGTCGACGGGACGGAACAACGGGTCGAGCGACTTGATGAACTCGTTGTTCGGATAGACGTTATGGAGGAAAGTGAGCCCGTCTTTCTGTTCCGGGCGGACGCGGCGGACGATGCGGCCGACCGGTTCTCCATACAGGTAGTCGCCGACGAGATCCTTCGGGAGTCGGTGGCCGCGGTAGATGTCGTTGCCGGCGCTCCCCGTGACGCTCTTGAGCGATCCGTCGGGCATGCGCGTCGCGTTCAAGCCGCCCTGCATGTCGGCGACACGCACCGGCGCGCCCCAGGGAATCCTGAAATCGGGCTCGAGCTCGTCCGGGACGTTGAAGTTCCCGTAGACGATTGGAAACTGAAAGCTCACCGGCACACCCGGCGCGCCGCTCTCGAACCACATCTTGCCGTCGTTGTCCTGGGTGACCCCCCATTCGCCGCGGTTGCTTCCGGTCGGCTCCTTGATGACTCCGTGCGGAGTCCAGCGCGCGCGGAACGCGTTGTAGGTGCTGTACATCCAGTTGTCCAGCGTCCACGTCAGAAAGGCCTCCTGTCCCTCGATGTTCGCCAGCCGTCCGTAGCCCGTGTCGAACAGCTCTTTCTTGTCCGCCACGCCGTCGCCGTTGGTGTCGGTGTACTTCCACACCTCCTGCGCGTTGGATTCCTTCGTCAGGATGGTGTTCGGTCCGAACGGCGTCACGAACCGTGGAAACACCAGATGGTCGACGAAGACGGTGTGCTTGTCATAAACGCCGTCGTTGTTCGTGTCGACATGCAGCGAGATGCGGCTGATCGGATCCAGCTGTCCGGTCATCTCGAGGTCGAGCATGTAGCTGCGGTCTTCGACGACGAACATGCGGCCGTTGCCGTCGAACGCGATCGCGGTCGGCTCCTGGATGATCGGATCGGCGAGTACCAGTTCGAGGCGGTAGCCCGGCTGGAGGATGAACTGCTTGAGCTGTTCCTCCGGCGTTTTCGCCAGCACCGGCGGCTGCTTCGTGAAATCGATGCCGCTGAGATCCTGCGAGCCACCCCCGCGACCGGCGTTCTGGCCGAGAACCAGCGCGGTCATGCCAACTGCGCCTGCGACTGCGATGGTGTGGATGCGCAACGAACGGGAGGAGCTACGCGACGTTTTCATTGGATTCGACCGATGTCAGGTAAAACTCAGAGGGCACGGAGCACACGGAGGCGCTCGACTCTGGCGGTCGTGCGCCGGCCCAACGGGCCGGCGCTACGTGGGTCGAGCACAGCCCACAACAACAAGCCCCCCTAAACGAACGGCTTTTGTTTTTGTCGGATGTACCCCACCCACGCCGCGCGGCCCGCGGCACGACCGCCCGCTGCGAGCGCGCTTCGTTATCCGGATCTTGGGTGATTCCGTGGCCTCCGTGGCCTCTTAGTTACACACGTCAGAACGAGAACCGAATATATCCCTGTACGTTGCGCGCGGCCTGATACGCGTTGACCGCGCCGAACCCCGCCTGGCTCGGCCGCACGCGGTTGGGGAGGATCGCTCCCGTCGAGTCGTACGGCAGATTGAGGGGCGTCACCGGATCGGTTGGACTATTCAACGTGAGCGAGGTCTGCCGTCCCGTGATCTGCGCGTTGTTCGGTGCGTTGAACATGTCGGCACGCAGCTGAAGCACGCGGCCGCCGCCGAGACGAATGTTCCTCGCGATCGACAGGTCGAGGACGCTCGAGAAACATCCCTTGAGATAGTCGTTGGACGATTCGAGCCCCAAGCTGGGGACCGTCGGTCCCTGGAACGCGGCGGCGTTGAACTGCCGATACGGATCGCTGCTGCACCCCTTGCCGGGATCGCCGACGACGCGGATGCGCGGTGCGAAGTCGGGAGAGCCGGTCAGGTTCACGTTGGCGCCGCCGTTCTGATAGCTGAACGTAGCCGAATACGGCGCCCCCGTCGCGCCGGTCCAGATTGTCGAGAGCTGCCAGTCGTTGACGATGTGTCCGAGCACCTTCAAGCCAGGATGATCGCTGCGCACATCGGGCAGATCCCATACGGCGCTCGCCTTCATAACATGCGTTGAGGCGGCCGGATTGGCAGCAGTGCCCGTACCGGCATTTCCCGGGAACTGGTTGCCGAGAAGCTTCTGCGCTTCCGCTTCGTCGGCGCGGCGGACGAACGACCCGTCCGGCCGGTGATCGAAGCGCGGCGCGACCCGCGCCTCGTCGTACAGCTGAATCGTGTCGTTGAAGCCGAATTGCAGTCCGTCCCTGAACCGGCGGTTGAACGAGAGCTGGACGGAGTGATACGTGCGCCATCCTTCGTAGAACCGGCTGGTGCTGGCCATCGAGCTGTAGCCCCGGTATGCCCGCACGAGATCCGGATTAGTTGCGGCATACGACGTGGCGCCCGGCGTGGTGCTGGCCGGGACCGTCAGATCCTGCGTCGAGGTCAGGAATGCCGTGCCAAGGTCGATCGAGTTGATGTTCCACGGCTGCTGATCGTTCCAGCTGTGCAGCCCGACATACGACACGTCGAGCGACGTCATCCACGGCAGCATGATCTGGGCGCCGCCGCTGAACTGCATCGAGGTCGGCAGCTTCGCGTCGTACTGAAACACGGTGATGCCCGGCGGGCTGACTGTGGACAACCCGCCTTTGCCCAGACTCTGTAACTGTCCATAGCGGACGGTAATGATGCGGGATCCTCCGGGCGGGTTTCCGACCAGCGCCTGCGCGTCACCGGGACGCGGCCGATCGAAGTACAACCCCCACGCGCCCCGTACGACGAATTGCTGTTTGCCGTTCACGTCGTAGGCGACGCCGAATCGCGGTCCGACGTTCAGCATCGGGAACGTGTAGGTCGTCTTGGCGATGCCCTGTCCTGACTGGAAGAGCCCGTTGGTCAGGTTGCCGGTATTCGGCACGAGCGTGCCGATCGCGAGTATGGTATTCGGTCCGAGCAGCTGACCGGTCACCGGGTCCATCGCCTGGCGGTTCGTCCCGGAGCAGGGGTTGGCGTTGTTGACGCACCCTGCGACGTAGAGCCGCGGCGCGTCGCCCTGCTTCCATCTGTCGGGAAGAAAGTTTCCGCTCTGCAGGAGGCTGTCGTGCTGCGGCTGCGCGTGCACCAGGCGCACGCCGTAGTCGAGCGTCAGCTTTGTGTTCAGCTTCCAGTTGTCCTGGATGTAGCCTTCGGTGTTGTTGTACGTGAAGTTGCCTTCGACATATCGCGAGGCCTGCGCGTAGGAACTGAAGCTGCCGATCGCGGCGTTGGCGAATCCGAACGACGTGTCGAAGG
>JBKPLP010000035.1:0-14616 GCA_046731735.1 Acidobacteriota bacterium | reverse complement strand
GCCCATCGCCGCGTCCTCCTTCACCTGCCGCCGCGGCCGCGCCGGCCGCTCCGGCTTCGGCGCCGCGGCCACCGCCCGCGTCGCCGCGACCACCTCGTCCCGCTGTGCCTGCTCCCGCTTCGCGGCCCGACTGCGTCTCGTACATGCGCATCATCCCGTTATGGTTGTAGGCGACCGATCCAAGGTAGCCGGGCGACCAGCCGTCCATGAACGCGTGCGTGTAGACGCCGGGCATGCCCCACTTCGTCATTTGGGCGAGCTCGAAGTTGGAGAACCACGGGAGTTCGGCGAACAGGATGGGATCGAGATTGGGATTCTGCGGAGCGGCGCCGCTATAGGTGTACATCAGCGCCTGGGCTTCGTGCAGGTCGTGCATGATCGGCGGATGCGCGGTGAAGTACCAGTCCGCGAGCGCCCGCATCGACACCTGCGACAGGTTTATGTCGCGATTGTTGTCGTGATAGACGTACTTGCCCCAGTAGGGCACCGCGGGCGTGCCGGTCGCACCGCCGGTGCCTGGCAACGCCGCGCTCTGCCCGGTTTCGAGACCGCGGTAGAACCAGTCGACGTTGCGATCGCGGCCGTCTGCGTCCGCCACCGGCGTCACCGACACGATCACGTTGTCGCGAATCTGATTGATCAGCGGCGACGTCTCGGTCGCGAGTCGATAGACCAGCTCCATCAGCATCTCCGACGGTCCGGTCTCGCCGCTGTGCAGACCGCCCATCAAGTGGTAGTGCGGCTTGGTCGCCGCAATCAGCTGCTTGATCTGATCGGGGGAGAGCTGGCGCGGGTCGGCGATCTTCGCCAGATTGGCGCGGTTGCGCCGCAGGTTTTTGATGTTCTCGTCCGACGACACCCAGACGACGACGAGCTCGCGGTCCTCGTCGGACCGTCCGATCGTCTCGATTTGGACGCGCGGCGTGGCCGCGGCGAGCGCCCGGTAATACCTCAGGATGTCAGCGTAGTAGGTCAGCTTCGCCGGCGCGCCGACGTGATAAGTCAGGACGTCCTTCGGGGAGGGAATCCCTTGCACTTTCGGCAGATGGTCGACCAGCGGACTGGTGTAGTACGGCGCCGTTGTCCATTCCGCGACGGACTTCGCAAAGTCCTCGTCCTGGGCCTGCGCGGGGTCCCGCGTCTCGGTGACCATCTGTTGTGCGGGCATCGTCACCGCCGCCGCGAGCATCGCCGCCGCGACAAGAATGCCCGACGAGTGGAGCGTCGACCGACGTCGGTTGTTCATAAGAAGGCTCATACAAACTACGGTAAGGCGTGCGATTCTATAATGAACTGACCATGAAGCCTGTGCTACGCACTTTCGCCGTTGCTGTCGCGGCCTGCGTATGTCTGTCCGCCTCGGACTTTCCCGACCCGGCGAAGGACATCCGCGTGAGTGCCCGGGGAACCCACCAGACCGCGGTTCTCGCGGGCGGATGCTTCTGGGGCGTCGAGGCGGTGTTCGAACAGCTTCAAGGAGTCAGCGACGTGGTCTCCGGCTTCGCCGGGGGAAGCAGGATGACCGCGCACTACGCGGTGGTCAGCAGCGGAACCACTTCGCATGCGGAGTCGGTCCAGATCACCTACGACCCTGCGGTCATCACGTATGGACAGCTGCTGAAAGTGTTCTTCGCCGTCGCACACGACCCAACCGAGCTCAACCGCCAGGGGCCGGACGAGGGACCGCAGTATCGATCGTCGATCTTCTACGGCAACGCCGATGAGAAGATGGTCGCCGAGGCATACATCAAGCAGCTGACCGACGCCAAGGTATTCAATCGGCCGATGGTCACGAAGGTCGTGCCGCTCGACGGCTTCTACTCCGCCGAGGAATATCACCAGAACTTCCTCGCGCGACATCCCGACCACCCCTATATCGTCGTCAACGACCTCCCGAAACTGCGCGCGTTGAAAGCAGAGTTCCCGGAGCTGGTGAAGAGGAAATAGCAGCAGCGGACGACCGCCGGTGGTTCACAGCGGGACGTCCAGTCGTTCAAATCGGGTCAGGAGCTCCACGCGACTTTGAGGCTGAGCAGGATCGCCATGACGACGGCGGCGATCAGCGTCCCGCGTTCGCTGAAGAACACGTCGCCCCAGGGATGGAGAGGGGTAACAGGTGCCAGCGCAGAGCGTGGCGGCCATCGCGGCAGCCAGGCGCGCACCTGTCGCGCGTACTCGTCGTAAGTGCCGGGATACTTGCTGCGGATGAATGCCGCTTCCCATGCCGCAATCGCGCGGTACTGCGCGAAGAAAATCAACCACGCCACGGGAACCATCCACAACAGCCGCGACCAGAAAGCGAAACCGGTCCAGAGCAGCCAGTTGCCGACATACAGCGGATTGCGGACGATCGCGTACGGACCGGCGGTCATCAGCGGGCCGTAGCGGGTGGTGCGCGTTCTCGAGATCGTCCCGATGTGGCGGACCGCCCAGAGGCGCAGCGCCTGGCCCAGACAGACGAGCGTGACCCCGACAACAACCGGCCATGATGAGCGCAATCCCCCCTTGCGAACAAGAACCAGAATGAGTGCGAGGGGAACGGGAAGGATCGATCGATAGCGGAACAGCCACGCCCCGGCCGGGGCTCCTGCAGACATCGATTCGATAGTACCATTCCGGCCCATGCGCTTCCTGATGCGGCTGGTATTGAACGGCATCGCGATCGTCATCGCCGCGTGGTTCGTTCCCGGTGTGCATGTCACCGGATTCGCACCGGCGCTGATTGCCGGCGCACTGCTTGGATTCGTCAACGCGATTGTCCGCCCGCTGCTCCTGATCCTGACCTTCCCGTTCACGCTGCTCACGCTCGGTCTCTTCATCTTCATTGTCAATGCGATCTGCTTCGGGCTGACGGCGGCGATGGTGCCCGGATTCAACCTCGATGGGTTTCTGGCGGCGTTTCTCGGCGCGCTCGTGGTAACCATCGTGAGCTGGCTGTTGAGCGCGTTCCTGCCCGACAAGAAATGAAAGGCCGGCTAAAGGCTGGTGACGAGCCCGACCAATAGCTTCAGCGAGAGCATCAGCAGGGCGACGCCGGTCATCGCTTCGAGGGTGCGGCGCACGCGCGGTGACGCGAGCACGCGCGCCAGCGTGCCGCCCGTGGCGGCCCAGACAACGTGCCATGAAAACGCCAGCCCGATGTGCAGCGCGGTCAGCAGCAGCGCGGCCCGCACGACAGGAACGCCGGGCAGGATGAACTGCGGGAGGAGAACGAGGTAGAACGTCGCGATCGCCGGGTTCAGCGCATTCGTCATGAACCCTTCCGACAGGTTTCTCCACTGTCCCCGAACGTGTCCGGCGCCAGCGCTGATCGTCGTCGCGACGCCAGCTGCTGCGCGGTAGAGGGACCGCGCGCCCAGCCACGCCAGGTAACAGGTGCCGCCGGCGCGCAACACCAGCCATACCGACGGCCAGTGCTGCACCGCCAGCGCAAATCCGAATGCCGTGAGGAGTCCGTAGCACAACGAGCCGGCATTGACCCCGACCGCGGTAACCACACCGGCGCGCGTTCCGTCAGCGAGGCTGTTGCGAAGGACGACCGTCGTCGAGGCGCCGGGCGCCAGCACCAGCGGCACCGTGACAGCCAGGAAACTCCAGACCGGAATCACCCGCACGATCATATCGCCCGGCCGGGCGCAGCCGGGCGATCGACTCGCTTCCTACGGGACGATGCCGCTCTTCTTCGGGGCGGTTGCCGGCGTCGCGGTCCCGCGAACCTTCGCCGAGAGTTCCTTGGCCATCTTCTGATGGTCCTGCAATGTCGGCAGTGTCTTGCCGGCCCACGCTTTCAGGTCCGCATCCTTCGCGATCTTGGATGCGCGCGTGAAGGCAGCGACGTCCTTATTGTGATCCGCAACCATTGCCTGGATGTAGGCCTTGTCGAACGCGTCGCCCGACAGCTTGGACAGGCGCGCCTGCAACGCTTTCTGCTGGGCGTCCGGTTCGGTTGGCAGCGTGATGTTCTTCTGCGACGCGAGCCCCTTCAACTCGTCGCTTGCCTTGCTGTGGTCATCAACCATGCGCTGTCCGAATTGCTTCACGTCAGCATTGCTCGCCTTGTCGGCCGCCAGCCGGCCGAGCTCCACTTCCGCCATGCCGCCGCGCGCCGCTTCCAGGACGAACGCCTTGTCGGCCGCAGCCAGCCCGCTGGCGGCCGGCTTCGGCTGATCAGGAGTGCTTTTCGAAGGCGTCGAAGAAGGGCTGGACGGACGCGCCGTCTGCGCGGCAGCGATCGCAGGCAGCGCGACCGCACACGTCAACACTGCAGTAACTACAAATCGATTCATGTCATGCCTCCCAGTTGCGATGCCCATTGCAATCGGGATACCTGCGGCACGCGGCATGAATGGGCAGGGCGCGAGGAGATCCATGTTCCCGCACATCTCAAACGATCGCGATTCGAACCCGTGGCTCGGCGCGCTGGCGGGCGCGCTCGGCGGCGCCGCGGCATCGTGGACGATGCTTCGGTTCAACCAGGCGCTCGGAGGAACAGATGACCCGCGCGCGAACCGCCATCGCTGGCACGCGACGCCGAACGACATGGACGCAACGCTGTCGGACAAGCCGGCGAGTATAAAGGTGGCCCAGAATGCCGCGGAGGCGATCGCGGGGATACCACTCGACGAGCGCGAGAAAGACATCGGCGGCACGCTCGTGCACTACATGTTCGGCGCAGCCATGGGGGCGATTTACGGCGCCGCGACGGAGTGGAAGCCGCGGACCGCGGCGCTGGCAGGACTGCCGTTCGGGATCGCCGTGTGGGTGGCGGCGGACGAGATCGGCCTGCCGGTCGCCGGGCTCTCAAAGCGCCCGAGCGCGTATCCCGCGTCCCGACACATCGCGTCCTTCGGCTCCCACCTGGTCTTTGGACTCACGACGGAGCTCGTCAGAAAGAGTCTTAGGCGGAGCCGCTAATCGCGAATCGCGAATCGCCGTGCAGGATTCCCGATCACGGATGATGGGTTCGTTCCGCTCCGACGAGTCCTGGCTTCATCGGCGGCGCCTCCGGCATGCGATCGAAGCCGACCAGACGCCAGCCGTCGGGGCCGCGGCGGAAGTACGCCTGCACCGGCGCGCTCCATGACGGGAACGACGGCTGCACCGCGGCAATGTCGGCGCGGACGAAGGCACCGCGGCCGCCAGGCAGCGTCGTGTCGGGCCGCACGCGCATCAGCGCGTCGGCTGGAGCTGCCGCGCGGGTTCCCGCGACGCTCGACTCGCCAAGGCGCGTCGATTGTCCGGTTGCATTGTCGAAGCGATACCACGTCACGATATATCGCGCCGGCGCCGGCGCGAATCCGAGGTCGACGGCAGGATTGCGGAACGCCAGCGTGCCGTCTTCCGCGAGCGCGGGATCTGCGACCGGATTCACGTTTGTCAGCCATGCCCGGCCGATTTTGTCGCGCCGCTCGATCAAGGCGTCGGCAAGGAACTGCTCCGCGCGCGGATCCGAAAACTTCGCCGCCTTCACCGCCGCGCGAATGAGCTCGTCGCTCATGGCCATCAGTTTTCGCGCCGCCCAGTACGTGTCGTCCGGACGCGAGCGAACGTACGCGGGATTCGGAACGCGCGGCCGCCACTCCTCCGGTACGAAACGCTTGGATTCGAAGCGGCCGATGCCGCGAATCTCCGGGTAATCGATCGTCATCCAGGGGCGGACGTAGAAGCCGAACGCGGGCAGTGCCTTCGTCGCCGGCCCGAATTCCGCCAGATACTCGTAGCCATCGCGGCGTTCGCGAACCCCGATTCCCGCGCTGCCGAGTGTGGCATTGAAATCGATGAGATAGTGCCTGACGATCGATTTGTCGCCCTGCCGTACCACCACGTCGAGCGAGTTGATCGCCTTCGCATCGGTGTGGTTGACCCACGCGCTGAACACTCGCAGTCCGCGGAGCTCGCGGCGGTCCTCGTGCGGAACGGTGTCGTTCGGGTCGTCCGGACGGGTCCCCGTATACAGGAAGCCCTCGAGAGGTCGCCCTTCGATTGCTTCGCCGAGTGTCACGCGGTACGACCCTTCCGGATTGCGGTGCGCGCGGCGAAGCTGCTCGTCGATGTCGGACCAGCGAAGCGGTCTCCGCGATCCGTTGGGAAGCCGAACGCTGGAGTCCTTCCCGATCTCGAGGTTCTCGCGGCGCAGACTGCCGATGATGACTTGCGGCACGTTGTAGCCGATGGCGTGGAACAGGCGCGTCACCACCACCTCCGCGCCCGTCGCCAGCTCAGGGAGTCCTGGCGGATCGAACTTCACGAAGTAGCGGCGCCCATTCTGGTCGGAAATGGTGAACCCCGGCGACACGCCGTTCCCCTTGCGGCTCACCATCCACTTCCCCGGAGCCGGTCCGGGATCGTCGTTCGGGCCGCGCAGCACTTCATCCACGGTCAGCGGCCGGCCCCCCAGCCGGTTCGTGAACCACGCAGAATCGGGGACCTCGTCGATCGTATTGACGTCTCCGGCACGCTCGACGGCCTGCAATCCCGGACGTCCGAAGAGATTGATGAGGGCGTCGTAGGTGAGGGAGATCTCGCGCGCCTCCGCCTTCGACGCGTCCTGCGTATCAACGGCCCGCGCAATGGGGTCGTCGTCGTAGAACTTCGGTGCGGTGCGGGTGCGATCCGCCACGACCAATGTCGACGCGCAAAGCAGCGAGGCGCACAAGGTCAGGACACTTTTCAGGGTCATTGGCGCACCGGACTGAACGCAAACAGGATCCGCATCCCTTCGTTGCTCTTTGCCACTTCTATCCGCAGCAAGGTCATCTGCGGGCCGTGCAACCGCACGCCGGCGCCGACCGAACTCTTGAAATGCGAGAAGTCGAGCGACGCGCGATCCGGCACCACCTTGCCCGCGTCGTAGAAGATCGCGCCGTCGACCCACTCCTGCGCGTACCAGCGGTATTCGGCCGTCATGTTGATGGAATGGCGGTCGCGGAAGCGGTAGTTGGCGAAGCCGCGCAGAGTATCTCCGCCGAGATCCGGCATCAGGAAGAACGGCACCATATTTCCTGAGGTCGCGGCGGTGGTCGACGCGTGGAGGCCGAGGAAGAGCACCCAGTTGCCGTGGAGGATCGGAAGGTACTGCTCGGCATTGCCGTCGACACGTTGGAATGTAAAGGGACCATCATTCTGCTGACGATAGTCGTGCAGCGTGCCGCGGAGGAGTGTCCCATGCCGGCTGTAACCGTCCCCGTCGCGTGAATCGATTGCCGCCGAGGCATGACTGTGCAGGTAGGTCGGATCGGCGCCCATGCCCGGCACATCGAACAGCGCGAGGCGCGGGTCGGTCGAATGCGCCGCCCCCGTGATGTAGCGTTCGAAGCCCAGCCCTCCGCCGAATCGCAGCAGGCGCACGGGTCGGAAGAGCGCCTGCGTGCTCATTTCGGTCTTCGTCTCGGCGTAGTTCGTCCGCACGTTCGGCGAGTCCAAACCGAGCCCGTAGAGACGAACGGCGGGCGCATCCTGCCAGCGGACCCGGCCGCTGATGAGGAGCCGCTCGGCGAGAAGCGGCGCCGACGCCGCGCTGACCTGCGCGAGCTTGTAGTTGTTGATCGAATACGTCGCCTTGCCGACGACGGTGGTGCCGCTCGCAAGCACTCTGCCGTATGCGGGCCCCATTGCGAACCCGGATCCCCGCTTGATGTCTCCAAAGGTCACGAAAAGGCCGTGCGGGACTCCAAAACCGCCGGCCCGTTCCATGGCCAGGATTTGCCGTTCCAAGAACCCGGGACGGTTCGGAGAAAGATTGCGGGCCTTCTCCTGCTGCTCGCGGGCCTGTTCCTCTGCGCGGGAACCGACTTCCTGCGCACGGACAAGGCCAGCAGAGGCAACCAGGAGGCATGTGATGAAAGCCAGGACGCGGCGCATGAGGGTGGCGTCATTTATAATCCAAACCGCCCCGCTGATGAAGTCTCTTTCGGTAGCCCTGGCAATCACGGGGGCAGCATACCTGGCCGCGGTGATTCTGCTCGCCCTTACCCAGGCATTCCTCGGCTCAGCTCTGTTCTTCGCCTGTGCCGCCACCATGGCCGGCGCCTATGTCGTCATGCTGTGGCGAGTATGGCGGGAACGAAAACCCCGGCGGAAGGAGATCATCGCTGCGTTTGTGCTGGCGCTCGCCTTCCGGGTGCCGCTGGTGTTTCCCCGAGTCGCACCCGAGAGCGACATGGTGCGATACCTCTGGGATGGTCGCATTCAGACCCTCGGCTATAGCCCGTACGCGGTAACGCCGGACGATCCGGCCGTGGCGGGGACGCACACCGACGAGACGCGCGCCATGCCCAGCCACCGTGCGCGCAGTCCGTATCCGCCGGCGGCGCAGTTGTTCTTCCGCCTGGTCGTCACCATCCACGACTCGACGCGCGCCATGAAGATCGCGCTCGCGTCGTGCGACGTGTTGACGATCGTCGTGCTGTGGCGCTGGCTGATTGTGACCGGGCGATCCGAATGGCGCGCGCTGGCGTACGCATGGAACCCGCTGGTCATCCTCGAGATCGCGCACAGCGGCCACATCGACGCGTTGGGAGCGTTGTGGATCGTGGCGTCGGCTTATTGGCTGGCGCGCCGGCGCACCGCGCTCGCGACGATCGCATTCGGCCTCGCAGTGGCCACGAAGCTGTTACCGATCGTGCTTGCGCCGCTCTATGTGGGAAGGATTCGCATGCGCGACGCGCTTGCTGGCGGAGCGCTCCTCATCGCGCTCTACCTGACGTTCAGCCGCGGCGGCACCCTCGAGGTCGGCACCATTCCAAGTGTGATCCAGAACGTCCGCTTCAACGGCGAACTGTTCCGCTTCGTCACCCGGTTGCTGGGCAGCCCGCAACGTTCGGCCGCGGTTGCCGTGAGTGCAGGACTGCTCACCGCGATATGGGCGCGTTGGCGGCTCGACGCCGGAAACCCCGCGGCATGGGCCTGGCCGATGGCCATCGCCCTGGCGTTTGGACCGGTGATCTATCCGTGGTACTTGCTGTATTTCACGCCGTTCCTGCTGAGCGCTGCGACGATCCCACTGACTGCATGGACGATCACCGTCGTTCCGACCTACGTCGTGTGGGAGCTCGCGTTCAAACACGGGGCCCGCTGGGCCGTTCCACCGAGTGTGATGATTGTGGAGTACGCAATCCCGCTCGCGCTCGCCGGGTCAGTCGTTTGGTGGCGAATCCGAATCCAGCGGAACCACACGAACCCAGTAGAAGCGAAGCCGGAAGAACCCGCTAGAACCGAACCAGGGAGAACCCTGTAGAACCAGGAAGAACCCGTAGAACCCCTCTAAGGTTCTTTAGGCATGACCACCCACAGGACGAGGTACGCAATCGTCCCTGGAAACGCGGCCGACAGTATGGAGACGATTACATACAGGATCCTGACGAGGGTCGAGTCCCACCCCAGCGCTTTGGCGATCCCACCGCACACTCCAGCGATCATCTTGTCGTCACGGGAACGCAGCACCGGCATGGCGAATCTCCTTAGCGGGGCGACTATAGCGCACTCGCCCCAATGCGGGACACAGCCGAGCTTGGACCCTGAGCATGCTTCTTGCGTTGATGCGGACCGAGGCATGGATGCAGCAGCGTCAAGGCGGAACTCAGGAGCGCCGGTTGTCACGATGGGTGATAGCTGCGACATTGCTGCTCGCCGCTGCTTCCGGACTCACGGCCGCACCCCGCGCTGACGAATCGTCGAGCACCTATCCTTCAATTCGCGAACAGCAGCCGCTGCGCCAATACCGCGCGTATCGCCGCATGCACGCGCGAAGCGAACACTTCGGCCACGAAGCGTGGCTCGAGGCCTGGACGGAGCTCGACGGACAGAAGTTCACGTACGAGATCGTTTCCGAAAAGGGATCCGAGTACATCCGCAACAAGGTCCTCAAGGTCGTACTCAAGCGCGAGCAGGAGCTCGTCGCCGACGGCGAGTGCGGCCGATCGGACATCACTCCTGAGAACTACACCTTCGAGGATGCGACCTCCGGCGACGGAGAGCGATACGTGACGCTGAAGCCGAAGCGCAAGGACGTTCTGCTCGTGGATGGGCGAATGGTGCTCAGCCAGGACGGCACCCAGCTGCTGCGCGTCGAAGGACGGCTGGCGAAGAACCCGTCCTTCTGGACCAGCCTCGTGAACGTGATTCGCCACTATGCGCGCATCGACGGGGTACGGGTACCGATTTCGACGGAATCGACCGCGAAGGTCAAGTTCGCGGGCGTCTCGACCCTCGACGTCCACTACGACTACGAGACGATCAACGGGCGGCCGGTCAGCCTGGCCGCGCAGCGCGCGCTACCCAGCCTCCGCTAGCGCCTCCACCGACTCGACTCGGCGTCGCCTCGCTAGAACAACCGGTCGATCTGCGATAACAGACTCCGCGCACGTTTCTGCGCGATCAGGTTTGCCAGCCTGATCGAGGGGCGCGCGGTGAGGTCGACGGCGAGCGCGGATTTCAGGAGCTTCTCGAACGCCGCCTTGTCTTTTGCCGGCTGCGCAACGCTGGTGGCAAGCGCCACATAGGCGAATGCGGATTGACCGTTCGCGAGCGCGACCGCGCGATCGAAATGCTGCTTCGCGCGAGCGGGGGATCCGCCCAGGATCGCTGGCAAACCTTCTACGGCAATCATCGCTTCGTGGATGGTCCCCGCCTCCCATCCCTCGTCCAGCTCCAACGCACGGTTGAAGAGCGCGCGCACGAGTCCAATCTCACCAATGCGCGCAAACGGATTCTCGGCCATGGTGAGGGCCCCGCCCCACGCCACGCCCGTCCAATAGAGCGCGGGGACGTCACCGCGGGTCATCATCGCGAGCGCCCCCTTGGGGTCCTTCTGAATCGTCTGGCTGACCCCGCGATGACTGGCGTCAAGCGCGCGCAGGCAGTAGCCACGCGCGCGGTCGTACATCGCGGACGCCCGCGCTCTGAGGTCGCGCGTCGAGGGGCTTGCAGGATCCGCTGCGTCCGCGTCGGACTGCAGGAATGCGTAGGAGTACTGCGCGAACCCGCTGCACGCCGTAATCAACAACCCGGCATGCGAGGGGTCCTGTTCGAGCATCATCTCGACCATCTTCAATGTCGAGGGGGCTGCCTGGCGCACGAATTCGGGATCCGTGTCGCGCGTGAATGCGGTCGCCGTCGACGACAGCGCGTCGGCCATGCGGCTCATTCCGATTCGTTTCGGCGAGCAGGCCGCAGCGGCCGCTAACAGAAGGATAGTCAGGGCAAGCGGGGGACGCGCAGGTCGCATCCCCCGAAACATAGCATCACTTCCCGGTTGGACACTTCGGGGCTCCGGCCTTCACATCGTCCTCCCTGCCTCCTTCGCCCCGATTTGGGCCGTGACGGCCAGGGATGCAGCCGCGCGATCGTCGGTGTCGCTCATCGTGTCATCTCCTCAGAGTTGTGACGCGCCGGGCGCGATTTCTCAGGGCAACCCGCGGGCCAGCGCCCTTGCGCTTCAGGCATGGTTACTGCAGAGCCCGAACGCTGGATGCTCGTACGCATTGCGGGGCTGGCGGCGGCGTCGGTATATGCGACCTTCGTCGTCTGGCTGTACATGGCGCAGCCGCAGACGGTGGCGGAGGTCGCTGGAGGGGTTGCGGCTGGCGTTGGCGCATACACGGTGGATGCCCAGGCCGCGGCCGACGGCATGGCGTTTTTCCGCCGCGAGCAATACCCTGAAGCGCGCGCCGCCTGGCTGCGCGCCGATCCCGCGCGCCGCGACGCGCGCACGCAGTTCTACATCGCCTACAGCTGCTATCGCGAGGGGTGGGGCCGCCTGTATAACGACGACGCGCTCTTCCGGCAGGGCATCGAAGCGGTCGACCGGGCAATCGCGCTGGCGCCCAATAATCGGTTCATCGCGGACGATCCCTCACTCGGAATGCAGTCCGCCGACGAGTTGAAGGCGGAGCTCGAACGCGGCGTCACGCGCACTGCATCGGACTACAACCCGTTGAAAGTATTTCGGAGGCGAAAGTGACACCGGCGCGCGAGGCCGTCGTCCTGCCGCTGCTCTTCATCACCGTCGCTGCCTTGGGAGGCCTGCGTGTCGCTGAACAGGTGCGGCTGCTGCCGCCGCCGCTGGTGTCACTGGTGCTCGCGGTTCTCCTGATGGGAACACTGGTTCGCAGCGGCGTGTTTGCCCCGGAACGCCTGATGAATGGACAACGTTCGGCACTCGAGAACGCGAATGGACTCGTGGTCCTGGTCACGCTGTTCGCCGCCTCGGCGCAGGTGTTCACCCTGTTGATACCGGACCTTGGACTGCTCCATGCGGTGTTCGGCATCGCGCTCTTCGTGCAACTCGTCACGTCGCTGGCCGGCATCCGCGATCCGCGCGCGCTGCTGCGCAGCCTCGCGATCGTGTTCGGATCGGCGTTCGTGCTGCGGTTTGTCGTGCTGGACACGCTCTACGCGCCCCAGGGGAGCTGGGGGCAGCGTGTCCTGATGGCCGTCATTGAAGGCGCCAGTCTCGGCGCGGTCGTGTACCGTCCCACCGGCACCACAACCGGCTACATCGCGTTCGCCACGCTGATTCTGTACTTCTTCGGGCTCGTGCTCCTGCCGCGGCGGATTGCCCCGCGCGACGGCCGCACTGGTTTGACGGTCGCCCCCGGCGAGCTGCTGCCGCTCGTCCTGACGCTCGGTGTGATTGGATGCGCGGCGTGCGGCGGCGGCAATCCTGACCGACCCTCCGACTCCGAAGTGGCAGCGATGCGCATGCGCGACGATGCGCTGGCGCGCGCGCGAGTATGGCGGCAGCCCAGCACCCCGATTGCGGAATTCGATTTCACCGCCAACCCGTCTGGCGGTTTCGCCGTGACGGACGATGTGTCATGTGAGTTCACGGTTCAGAAACTCTCGGGGCAGACGCCGAAGTTCCATTGCAAGTTCGCGGACGGCCGGGTTGCGAAAGTGAAGTATGGCGAGCACAACGCCGAACTTCAGGCGGAGCTCGCCGGCACCCGCCTGCTGCGCGCGCTCGGTTTTCCCACCGACGACATGTTCGTCGTGCACTCGGTCAAATGCGCCGGGTGCCCCGCGTTTCCGTTCGAGGCGCTGGTCTGCCACGAGAAATTCGGGCTCGAGGCGCTCTGTTTCGCCGGCGCAGATCCGCGGCAGGCACGCGTCATCACGCCGGTCCTCATCGAGCGGCGGATTCCCGGCACCGTCATCGAAGGGCGCGACGACCAGGGGTGGAGCTGGTACGAGCTCGATCGCATCGATCCGGCGCGGGGCGGCTCGTCGCGCGCCGAGGTCGACGCACTGCGACTGCTCGCGGTGATCCTGGCGCATTGGGACAACAAAGGACCCAACCAGCGGTTGATTTGCCCGGAGGGAGCGGAGCTGGCGGACGGCGGCTGCAGCGCGCCGATCGCAATGGTTCAGGACCTGGGTGCGACGTTCGGTCCGAATCGCGTCGACCTGCGGAACTGGCGCGCGGCGCCGGTCTGGCGCGATCGAGCCACGTGCACCGTCACCATGGAGTCGCTGCCGTTCGGCGGCGCCACGTTCGTCGATCGGCAGATCTCCGAGCCGGGCCGGCTCATGCTCGCGGGACTGCTCGATCAGCTCTCCGAGCAACAGCTGACCGATCTGTTCACGGCGGCCCGGTTCGTCGATTTCGACGGCATCAATGCCGAGGCGCAGAACCCGGGCGCCTGGGTCAAGGCATTCCGCGACAAGATCAAGGCGGTGACGGAAGGTGGCCCGTGCGGGTGATCGAACCCGCGTCGATGGTCTCGCCGGTCCGGGAGATCGCCTGAAAGTACAGCGTGTCGCCGGATACTTCCATCAACATGAAATGAAAGTCCGTGTCGAACCCGCGCGCGAGGAGCGGCGAGTCGCGCCTGACGTCCCCTTCTCGCAGCGAACCCGCGCCGCCCGAGATGAAGTACGCGATTCCGTGCTGTGGATGGAGGCGCTCGTAGAAATGCTCGTGTCCCGAGAGCACGACGTCGACGTCGCCGCCGAGCAGGATCGGCTCGAGCGCGAGCCGCAGCACGCGCGCGCCCGTGGCGTATCGACCTGATGTGTAGATGGGATGATGGAAATAGCAGATCTTCCAGTCGGTCGCTGATTTATGCAGCTCGTCCTGCAGCCAGGCGAGCTGCGTCGGATCGAGGGCGCGGCTGTCGAGCACGAAGAATCTCACGCCCGCGCCGGCCAGCCCCTGGAGCCGCCGCTCGTTCTTCCTGAACGTGTAGTAGCGGTGGCCGTCCATGTTGAACTTCGGGTAATTCAGCTCGACGTCCGGATCGTGGTTGCCGATCGCGGCGTAAAAGCTCACTCCAGCATCCAGCAACACCTTGTAGGGCTCCTCGAATTTTTTCTGGAAGTCGTCCGGCTGTCGCGGCGGATAGAGGTTGTCGCCGAGCATGACGACGAAGTCGAACGGGAACTTCGCGCGCCACGCGACCATCTGGTTCGCGACTTCCTGCTGTGCCTGATCGCCGCGCCCTGAATCGCCGATGACGGCGAACCGTACTGACCCTTCCTTCAGCGGCAGCGCAAGCTCGCCGCCGGCCGGCGAGAACTCGTGCACCGCTGTGCGCGTCGTGCGGTGCGCATCCTGCGCAACTGAGCTCTGGCGACAGTTGACTGCGCAGAGAAAGGTAAAAGGTAGAAGGAAAAAGG
>JBKPLP010000034.1:0-8743 GCA_046731735.1 Acidobacteriota bacterium | reverse complement strand
TTTTACCAGCGAGGCTCCTTCCGCCGGCCGCCGCTGAAGTCACCATCGTCGAAGCTGCGGTTGCCGCCACCCCCACCGCCGCCGCGATATCCGCCGCCGCCGCGGCCGCCACCCCCGCCACCAAAGCCGCCTTCGGGCTTCGGACGGGCCTCATTCACCACTAGCGCGCGGCCTTCCATCTGCTGTTCGTGGAACTCGGTGATCGCTTTCTGCGCTTCCTCGTCCGAACCCATCTCGACGAACGCGAATCCGCGGGCGCGTCCAGTCGCCATGTCGCGCATGACACGGACGCTGTCCACCTTGCCGGCGCGGCTGAACAGTTCGGTGAGCTGATCCTCGGTTGCGGAATACGGAAGATTCCCGACGTAGAGTCTCCTGCCCATGCTCTCACTTACTCCTGCCCCAGGCAGCCGTCTCCGGCTGCGCTTCGAAGCTGGCGCGCGATGTCGAGCGCGCCATTCGGCGGGAGTATAGCAGAATGCATGCCGCGTCCCTGAGCTGCAGAATGCCTCATCCGCGGCCGCTTTACCGCATTTCACCGTCGAGCTAGAGTGAAACGGTGCGTACCGTTTTTACCTGCTGCGTCGCGGTTTTTCTAACCTCGGTCGCCTGCGCACGCGCGCGGCAGTACGAGCTGCAGGGTCAGGTGCTCGTCGTCGATCCGGGCCGCCAGGAGATCACCATCAAGCATGGCGACATCCCCGGATTCATGCCGGGCATGACCATGCCGTTTCACGTGAGGGACGAGAGGCTCCTCGACTGCTGTCAGCCGGGAGACCTCGTCAAGGCCACGCTGCTCGTGAAGGATGCGACGGGATACCTGACCGCGATCGAGCGGACGGGACACGCGGCACTGACGGACCGGCCCCCGGCGCCGATGGTGGGAATCCTCAATCCGGAGGAAGCGGTGCCGGACGTCCAGCTGACGGATGAAGCCGGCCAATCGCGCCGCCTTTCCGCCTGGCGGGGCAAAGTTCTGGCCGTCACGTTCACATACACCCGCTGTCCGCTGCCAGACTTCTGTCCGCAACTGGATCGGCACTTCAAAGCCGTCCAGTCGTCGGTGCTCTCGGACGCCAGCCTGCGGGACCACGTGTCGCTGCTGTCGATCAGTTTCGATCCGGCCTTCGACACACCGGAAATCCTCGCCGCCCACGCCGGGCGTGCGGGCGCCGATCCGCGCATCTGGCACTTCGCGACCGGCGAGCAGCAGGACATCGACGCGTTCGCGTCGAGGTTCGGCATCTCGATCGTCCGCGAGCCGTCGAACCCATCCGACATCACGCACAACCTGCGGACCGCGGTCATCGATTCCCACGGACGACTGCGGACGATCCTCGACGGCACGAGATGGGATCCCGCGGAGCTCCTCACGGCCCTGAGACAGGCGCATTGAGCCGCGTGCGCACTCCACGGGGCATCGCTCGCGGCACGGCGTCCATCGGCGCGGTTGCGCCACCGCTGTCCGCGTTCACGCTGAAGGAGCGGCGCGTGCTCGGTCGGGTGCGGACGCCGCTGCAGGTCCAGCGCTTTCTCAACTCGCTGCCGTACAACACCGAGCCGGCGCCGGCCGGCGCGACGCTGCGGACGTTCCGCGGCGTGATCCGCGAACACACCGCCCACTGCCTGGAGGCGGCGCTCACCGCTGCGGTGATCCTCGAGCATCACGGGTGGCCGCCGCTCGTGATGTCGTTCGAATCGATCGACGAACTGGATCACGTGCTGTTCGTCTACCAGCAGCGCGGGCGGTGGGGGTCGGTCGCACGCTCACGCGATCCGGGGCTGCACGGCCGAAAACCCGTATTCGCAACGCCGCGGGCGCTCGCGCTCAGCTATGTCGACGAGTACGTCGATTTCAGCGGTCGCATCACCGGCTACATCGTGGCCGATCTGCGCGACATCGGAAACTACGACTGGCGCCTGTCGGCAGGAAATGTGTGGAAGGTCGAGCGCATGCTGCTGGAGCTGCCGCATCGCTCGATTCGCACTTCCGACGCGCGGTACATCCGCTTGAAGAAGCGGTATCGCGAGTATCGCGAGAAGTACGGGCGGAAACCAGTCTACTACCGCCGTATGGATCGCTGGACGGAACTGCCGCGCGAGTTCAGGTGAATCAGGTGAATCATGAATTGCCAAAATTGCCAGAATTGCCAGGATCGCCGTAATTAGAATTCAGGAAACGAAATTCCGGCGATTTTGGCAATTCTGGCGATTTTGGCATTTTCTAGTCCAGATCGAAGTCGCGTGTCGGCTTCGTGATCGGCTCTTCGTTCGCCTGGCGCAGCGCCTCTTCGAAACGCTTCGAGAGCGCGTCGCCGCGCGTGCGCTCGGCCGCCACCGATTGCTGGAAGAGGTTCTCGCGCCGCGCCGCTTCTTCCGCGACTAGCCGGTGCGCGTCGCTCAGCTCGGGCTTATCGGCCGTCGCCGGCTCGACGTGCCGGACAATGCGCCGCAGGTTCGTATCGATGACGAGCGCCGCCTGGCAGCAGGGGCAGGTCACTTCGAATTCAGATTTGAGAGCCATAGGAGTCACCAGTCTCCAGCAGCCAGCCGCCAGCCGCTACTTGTTTCTGTCGCGTCCCCAGCGAAGACTCACCGGTTCGCCTCCGGAGTCGGTCGCCGTGACTTCGACCTTGAAGACCACCTGATGCGTCGCGTCGAAGCGCTGCCCGAAGCCGGTCTGAAACTTACTGAACGGCGCATTCATCCGCCCGCGCGCCAGGAGCAGCGCCACGCCGCCCACGAAGTGGTCGTTCACCGTGACGCGCACGTTCTTCCAATCGCGCGGCGTGTTGTTTCTCACGACGATGCCGCTGTCCTCGACGACGATCGGATCGGGGGGCCGCGAGCACGCCGCCGGCCACAGCAGCGCGAGCACCAGAGCCGCGCGCCGCGCGCGCTTCAACATGGAGGGTATGATATCCCCATGTGCCCGGCGCGCGTGCTCGATCTGCCGCCCATACCGATGGGCCCGACCCGGCGGACGCCGGCGCGCTGATGTTCTGGCTGTCGGTGGCGGGGGGTGTGTTCCTGGCGTGGCTGGTGCTGGTTTTTCTCTTCACCCCGCACATCAACTATCACCTCGCCCACCGCACCTCGATTCACGCGCCGGATTTTCTCTACACGCTCCAATCGACCTGCCAGGCAGCCCTGCATCACGGCAACAAGATCACCGTCTTCACCAACGGCGTGTCGTTCTATCCCGCGATGCTGCAGGCGATCGGCAACGCCACGCGCTCGATCAACATGGAGACGTACATCTTTCAGCCGGGACGGATTGCCGATCAATTCGTTGCGGAGCTGTCGTCGAAAGCGCGCCAGGGTGTGCGGGTGACCATCGTCGTGGATGCCATCGGCAGCTTCAGCCTGTGGGGACGCCCGGTCCGCCGGCTGCGGAAGGCGGGCTGCCGCATCGAGTCGTACCAGCGGCTGCGCTGGTATTCACTCGCGCGGCTCAACAACCGCACGCACCGCGAGCTGCTCGTCGTAGACGGAACGATCGCGTTCGTCGGCGGCGCGGGCATCGCCGACTGGTGGGTGTATCCCGCGTTCAAACGACTCAAGTGGCAGAAGCCATGGCGCGACACGATGGCGAAGGTGGAAGGGCCGGTGGTCGCGGCGCTGCAGGGCGTGGTGGCGGAGAACTGGCTGGAATGCTGCGGCGAGATCATCACCGGACCCGATTATTTTCCCAACCTCGACCCCGCCGGCGATACCACCGCCTTCGTCGTGAAGAGCTCGCCGTCCGATCGCGCGACGGCGTCGCGGGTCACGTTCCAGATGCTGATGGAGGCGGCGGACCACGCGGTTCACATCACCACACCCTATTTCCTTCCCGATCGCGCGCTGCGCCGTGCGCTCATCGAGACGGCACGGCGCGGCGTCAAAGTTACCGTCATCGTTCCCGGGCCGCGGACCGATCAGAAATGGGTGCGGCTGGCGAGCCGGCGGATGTGGGGGCAGCTGCTGGAGGCCGGGATCAGGATTTATGAATACCGCGACACGATGACCCATGCGAAGGTCCTGGTCGCCGACGAGCTGTGGAGCGTACTCGGAACGACGAACATCGACAACCGGTCGTTCGAGCACAACGACGAGATCAACCTCGCGATGCGCGACCCGGCGCTCGCGAGACGGCTGCTCGACGATTACATGCGCGATATCGCGGCGAGCCGCGAAATGACGTTCGAACGGTGGCAGCGGCGGCCGTTGTGGGAAAAGACCGTCGGGCCGTTCATCTGGATCCTGGAGCGGCAACAGTGAGCGAGACCAAGAGCGCGCGCCGGTACATGGACGTGCGCATCGCGACCTACAACATCCACCGGTGCCGCGGCATGGACCGGCGCACCATTCCCACGCGCGTCGCCGACGTGATCCGCGAGTTGAACGCTGACGTGGTTGCGCTGCAAGAGGTGATCGGGGCGGGTCCGAACGGCGCGGGGCAGGCCGAGGAGATCGGCGCGGCGGTGGGCATGGGCTGGGTGATGGCGTCGGTGCGGCATCTGCGGAATCACCTGTTCGGCAACGTGATCCTCAGCCGCTATCCCATCGTCCACCATAGTCAGTACGATCTGTCGTGGCGCACGTGCGAGCCGCGCGCCTGCCAGCGCGCGGATCTGGATCTCGGCAGCGGCCCCTGTCTGCACATCTACAACGTCCACCTGGGCACGGCGGTGCTCGAACGGCGCTACCAGGCAACCCGGCTCGCCGGGTTCGTCCACGACAAGCGCGTCACCGGGCCGAAAGTCATCCTCGGCGATTTCAACGAGTGGATGCGCGGCCTCGCCACCACCACGCTCAACTCGCTCTTCCAGAGCATCGACATCTACGCGCACCTCAAGCGGCGCCGCACCTACCCCGGCATCTTTCCGGTGCTCCATCTCGATCACATCTATTACGAAGGCCACGTGGAGGTGCGCAGCGTCGCGCTCACGCGGTCACGCCAGGCGCTGATGGCGTCGGATCACCTGCCGCTCGTCGCGGACCTGAGGATCGGGTTCTAGCTCAGCTCTCAGCTGTCAGCTTCAGCTTTCAGCGCGCAGCTCAGCAGGGAACTGCGGGGCTGGGAACTTCTTTCTACCCCGACCGTATTGACAGGTGTGCTATCGAAGTGATATCACTTTGCTATCTGAGGCGAGGAGGTCACACCCATGATTCGTGAACGCGAAGTTCAGGCGCTTCCCGGCCTGCCGGCGCTGCTCGTGCTGCTGGCGGGGATCGCGTCCTGCATCTACCAAGTCGTCCGAACCACCGGCATCCTGAGCGTGACTGGATGGGCGATTGCGCTCATCGTCGCGGTGCTGCTGCTGGCCGGTCTGTTCGTCGTCAACCCGAACGAAGCCAAAGTGCTGCAGTTCTTCGGCAGTTACGCCGGGACCGTCAAGCACGCCGGGCTTCGCTGGGCCAACCCCCTCTACACGAAGCGGCGGATTTCGCAGCGCATCCGCAACTTCGAAAGCGCGCACCTGAAGGTGAACGACAACGAGGGGAATCCGATCGAGATCGCGGCGGTCGTCGTGTGGCGCGTCGTCGACACCGCCGAAGCGGTATTCGAAGTTGACGACTACAACAACTATGTCAAGGTGCAGAGCGAAGCCGCGCTGCGGAACCTGGCGACGAGCTACACCTACGATGCCCATGACGATGCGCACATGTCGCTGCGCGGATCGACGACGGCGGTTGCCGATCATCTGAAGCGCGAGATTCAGGATCGGCTGGCGCGCGCCGGCGTGGAAGTCATGGAGGCGCGGATCAGCCACCTCGCCTACGCGCCGGAAATCGCGCACGCGATGCTGCAGCGTCAGCAGGCCGGGGCGATCATCGCCGCGCGCCAGCGGATCGTCGAGGGGGCGGTCGGAATGGTGGAGATGGCGCTCGACATGCTGTCGCGCCGCGACATCGTGACGCTCGACAACGAACGCAAGGCCGCCATGGTCAGCAACCTGCTGGTCGTGCTGTGCGGCGACAAATCGACGCAGCCGATCGTCAACACCGGGACGATCTACCAATAGGGGTCCGGTGGCCGAACGCAAACCTTTCCTGTTGCGGGTCGATCGCGAGGTTCTCGACGCCGTTCAGCGCTGGGCAGACGACGACCTACGCAGCCTGAACGGACAGATCGAGTTCCTGCTGCGGCGGGCGCTGGCGGATGCGGGACGGGAGACGCGCGAGATTAGAACAAAGCGCGAGCAGTGAGCGCCGTCAGGACTCTTCGTACTCGGTCTCTTCCGGCGGGAGCAGGCGGGTCGAGGGGCGCAGCGCTTCGCGGTGATCGAAGAGCGGCAGATCGCGCACGTGCAGGCTCAGCGGACAGCCCGGCCCCTTTTCGTCGACGACGACGGTGACAGGACTGCCTTCGACACCTTCGCGGAAGCCGATGCGGCAGCCGCAGGCCAGCCGCGCGTGCGTGAACCCTTTGAGCATCCTAGGAGATCATACTACAGGAGCGCCTTGATCTCCCGATCGATATCCTCCTTCGTCACGGGCCCGTAATGCTTGCGGCCGATCTTGCCGTCGCGGCCAATAAAAAAGGAAATCGGCACACCGAAGATCGGGCCGTACGCTTCGTCGAATTCGTCGCGCATCAGCAGGACCGGATAATTCATCTGCTTCTTCGGCGCGTAGTCGCGAAGCGTTTCGGCGGTGTCGTCGAGCGAGACGCCCACCACCACGACGCCCTGGTCCTTGTACTTGTTGTACGCCTCGACGAGCTCCGGAATCTCGGCCTGGCACGGCCCGCACCACGTCGCCCAGACGTTCAGCAGAATGACCTTGCCCCGGTAGTCGGCCAGTTTCACGTCGTTGCCGTTCATGTCCTTGAGGGTCAGATCGAGGTTTGCGACGCCCTCAGGGGTATGCGACGGTGCGGGCTTCAGGTCGGTGCCGTTCGTGGCGCGCGCGGGCCGGTGCAGCATCCACGGGACAACGAGGAGTCCGAGCGCGCAGGCGGCGGCTACGGCGGCGATCCATCGGCTTTTCATAATCAGCTACTCATTGGCGGGTCTAAAGACCCGCCCGACCGAACCACGACCCGCGAATCGCCAGTAGGCCGGGTCTTCAGACCCGGCACTACTGCGCGTGCGCCTTCACGTACCCGACGACCGGCGCGAGCTCCGACGGCCGTGCCCGCGCGAGGATCACGTAGGTCCGATCGTGATCCGACCACATGATGGCTTCGTGGCCGAACTTGTCGATCTCCTCCGCGAGCGGTGTATTGCGGACGGTTCGCGGAACGACGAACACGGACAGCGGCTGGCCGTGCCATTTATAAAGGATATGCGCGACGCGGCGATTGCCGAGGCCGCAGCGCCGGACCCCAAGGAGCTCGAGGTCGTTGGCCGCGGAGCTCGCCGGCACGCGAATGTCCCACCGCTGCTTCGCCAGCCACTCGTGCTCGGCGGTCACCGCATCGGAGTGGTGAAGCCGCTCCGGCGCGAACTGAAAGCACGTCATGTGATCGACGGTGAGCTGGATCGCGAGTGCCTCCACCTTGTCGTTCGGGCTGAAGAGAAACACGCCCGCGACCGCGAGCACGATGGTCGCGGCCACCGACAGCGGAACCCATCGTCTGGCGAAGCTGGCACCCCCGAGGAACCGCCGCACGTTCCGGGCACCCGCATGCGCGGCGCAGCGCTCGTGCAGGGCGCCGGAGGCGGAGGCGCGCAGCGCCGGCCGACGAGCCTCGAACACCGCGCGAACGGTGCGCTGCTCCGCGATCCGATCGCGGCACGGGGGGCACTTCGCGAGATGAGCCTCGACCGAGGCGCGGTCCGCCGGCGCCACGTCGCCGTCGACGTACGGCGCGAACAGCGGATCGAGATCCTGGCACTTGCTCATTTCATCGTCTTTTCCGCTTCGGCGGTGGCGACCCGCAGAGGCTGCAGGCGCTCGAACAGCGCGCGCCGCCCTCTGGAAATCCTCGACATCACTGTTCCAATCGGCACGTCGAGCACCTGGGCTATTTCCGCGTAGGTCAGCTCCTCGACATCGCGCAGCCAGACCGCCTGGCGGAACGCCTCGGGCAGGCCGTCCAGCGCCTGCTGGAGGTCCGCGTCCAGCGTATCGCGGGTCAGCAGCTGCTCCGGCGTGTATTCGTGCGCCGGCTGCGGCGCCTGATCGACGTATTCGCTGTCCACGTCCACCGGGTTCCTGCCATCGTGCCGTCGCATGTTGCGGTACGTGTTGTGAAGGATCGTGAACAGCCACGCCTTCAGATTCGTGCCGCGGCGGAACTGCGACGCCGAGCGAAACGCCTTCAGATACGTGTCCTGGACGAGGTCTTCCGCATCAGCCGGGCGGCGCGTCAGCCGCAGCGCCGTGCCGTAAAGGCTGTCGACGTACGACAACGCCTCCCGCGTGAACTCGTCCATGACGTCTGTCGAGGACGCCCAGTCAGTGAAAACACCGGCGGGCGGCCTGGTTATTCCTTCTATTGTAAATTTTTTCGGAGATCTGTCCGTCGCCGGGGACGCGCAACGCTCCTCCGGGGTGACAACGACGCCGGATTTCCGCGGATAATCTCAGGGATTCGCACCTCGGCCGAAGGCACATGGCTTGCTGCGGGCGGCCTTGGCGTCTTTGCCACTGCGCCACCGACTGTCCCGACGGGGACTCGGTCGTTGCGGCAACCGTCTTAGCTACAGTAACATCGGCGACGAGCAGCCGACGATCTGACGTCGCCGCGTTCGCGCAGCATCGAGGCCCCGCTCCTTCGCTGCAGCTTTCGAGGTGAACCATGCGCACG
>JBKPLP010000033.1:0-3378 GCA_046731735.1 Acidobacteriota bacterium | reverse complement strand
TCCTCTGCCTGCTTCTTTACCGCGGCGTCGTCCTTCCCCTGCGTCTTCAGCAGGATGTGGCTCGCACGGACCTGCTCCGGCGTCGAATACTGCTGCTCCTTGTCCTCGTAGGCGCGCTTGATGTCGTCGGGCGAGATGGTGATCTTGTTGCGGATCGCCTGCATGTCGACCAGCGCGTACTTCACCTTGCGCTTCTCCGGGATCTTCAGCTCGTTCTTATGCGCTTCGTAGTACGCATTCAGTTCCGCATCGGTTGCTTCGAGCCCTTCGCGGAACTTGTCGGCGTGGAAGGACACCACCGCGAGCTTCACCTTCTCGTTGCGCCGGCGGAACTCGTCCTCGACTTCTTTGTCGCTGACGCTGATCCAGTTCGTCAAGGCGGCGCGAAGCTTTTCAACCGTGATGCTGCGCCGGATTTGCTGTTCGAAGTCAGAGACGCTCAGCGGCGGGTTCTGCAGCTGCAGGATTTGCCGGTAGCGCTGCTCGCCGATGAACTGGCCATTTTCCTGCAGCCCGGGTATTGAGGCGATCCGCGTGCGGACTTCCTCGTCGGTCGCGCCGATTCCGAGCTTCGACGCCTCCGCGAGTGCCGTCTCCTCCTCGATCATCTGCTGGACGATGCGCTGGTCGATGCCGAGTTGCTTGAGCATCCGCTCGTCGACGTTGCCGCCAAACTGAGCGCGATATGCCTGCATCTGCCGCTGGTACGCCGCCCGGAACCGCCCGACGGTGATCTCCCGGCCTTCCACCGACGCCACGACATCGTTGTTTCCCGCGACACCCGATTTCAGAAAACTCGGGATATAGAGCACTACGAACGCCAGAATCACAATCGCCAGGCTCCACTTGAGCCAGCCCTTGTGTCGGCGCATCCGGTCGAGCATCGTCATGGTTCGGCAGCCTCGGTCTGGTGGAAACCCGCATTATCGCACGCCCCGAGATAGCGAAGGGAGCGAGATAACGGGGGAAAAGCGCTCGCGCTCACACGGAGAAACGGAGTAAACGGAGTCCATTTTTGCGGAGAAAACCTCGTGCGAAGGAAGACCGGGTAAGTCCCGCTACCCCTAGGCAGCAAGACCTCCTCCGCCAAAAGAGAATCTCGTGGCCTTCGTTCCTCCATGTTAGCGAAGCGATTTTCCCCGTTTTCTCCACCTCCTCCGTTCTCTGCGAACGCCGCTAATGTGTTATATTTCTGATGGATAGAAGGACTTAGAGGGATTCGCCATTCCAACAGGACGCAGAGCCGATTGACCCGGACCGGTCGACAGCCTCGCGTTCGTCGTCCATCGAGCCGCAAAGCTACAGCCGCGATACGCCGGGACCTTGCGGGGAGGCTCCGGCCCCTACAGGCGACGCTCAAGCGGAAGCTCTCGCGTGCCGATGTACTAGCGGACATGATTCGCGCCGTGAATGCGAGCCTCGAACCGGAACGTGTCGCCGAGGCGCTCCTGACGCGCGTCTCGACGTGGATCCCGGCGGCCGGCTGGCTGGTCATGGCGATGGATGGGGGCGGCGGTACCCGGTCCATGGCGGCCGATGGGCTGCCGCCGCCGCTGGAGTCGGCGGCGCAGGCGGTGGCCGCGTGGGTGATGCGGAGCGGCGAGGTGTACAGCTCAGCGAATCTGGGGGAGGATCGCCGGATCGCGGACGGCGCCGGCGCCGCCGCGGTTGGATTTCCGCTCGCTTGCCGGGGCCGCACGATTGGCGCGGTGGTCGGCGTCGATCGCACGCCGTCGAAGACCACGCCGCGATTTGCCCCCGCGACCGTCGAAGCGCTCCTCGCGGGCATGGAGCCGGGGGCGATCGCGCTCGAGAACGCGCTGCGCGTGCAGCGCGCCGAGGCGCTGTCGGTCACCGACGATCTGACGCAGTTGTACAACTCGCGCTACCTGTCGCAGGTGCTGAGGCGCGAGACGAAGCGCGCGTCGCGCAGCGGCCGTCCGCTGTCGCTGCTCTTCGTCGATCTCGACGGGTTCAAGTCGATCAACGACACCCACGGGCATCTGTTCGGCAGCCGCGCGCTCGTCGAGGCGGCCAGTGTGATTCGCGCGAGCGCTCGCGAGACCGACATGGTCGCGCGGTTCGGCGGTGACGAATTCGCGCTGATTCTGCCGGACACCGGCAGCGACGGCGCCGTGTCGGTCGGCGAACGCGTCCGCGATCGAATCGCGGCCTTCAGGTTTCTGCAGGGCGACGGCCTGGCCATCCATCTCACCGTCTCGGTGGGGGTGGCGACGCTGCCGGACGTGGCGGCTTCGGCCGACGGTCTGATCCAGGCCGCCGACGAGGCGATGTACTACGTCAAGGAGCACGGGAAGAATGGCATCTACGTCGCGGGCAGCTAATCGGCATTCGGCACTCGCCAATCGACGTCGATCGAAAAGGAAGTGTGAGTGAGTCTTAGATCATTGTTCTCGTTGTTCTCGAGCGATCTGGCGATCGATCTCGGCACGGCCAATACGTGCGTCTACGCGCGCGGCAAGGGGATCGTCGTCAATGAGCCGTCGATCGTGGCCATCAACAAGGTGAACGGCCGCATCGAGGCGGTCGGCAAGGACGCGAAGGACATGCTCGGGCGCACGCCCGGCAACATCGTCGCGATCAAGCCGATGAAGGACGGCGTCATCGCCGACTTCGAGGTCACCGAGAAGATGCTCACCTACTTCATCAAGAAGGCGCACAACCGCAACGTCTGGGTGCGCCCGCGCATCGTCATCGGTGTGCCCTCGGAGATTACTCAGGTCGAGAAGCGCGCGGTGAAGGACAGCGCGTATCGCGCGAAGGCGAGCGAAGTGCATCTGGTCGAGGAAGCGATGGCCGCGGCGATTGGGGCCGGAATGCCGATTACCGAGCCGTCGGGCAACATGATCGTCGACATCGGCGGGGGCACGACCGACATCGCCGTCATCTCCCTTGCCGGCATCGTCTACAGCAAGGCGGTGCGGGTTGCGGGCAACGAGATGGACGAGGCGATCATCCAGTACATCAAGAAGACGTACAACCTGTTGATCGGCGAGCGCACGGCGGAAGCGATCAAGATGGAGATCGGCTCCGCCTACCAGCTCGACGAGCGGATGACGATGGAGATCAAGGGGCGGCACTTGATCGAAGGCGTGCCGAAGACCATCACGATCACGGATGAGGAGATTCGCGAAGCGCTGGCGGAGACGGTGAACGTGATCGTCGACGCCGTGCGCGTCGCGCTCGAGCGCACGCCGCCCGAGCTGTCGGCCGACATCGTCGATCGGGGCATCGTGCTGACCGGCGGCGCCTGCCAGCTGCGCAACCTGGACGTGCTCTTGCGCGAGCAGACCGGGCTGCCGGTGATGGTGTCGGAGTCGCCGGAGTGCGCCGTGGTGCTCGGGACCGGCAAGGCGC
>JBKPLP010000032.1:0-10993 GCA_046731735.1 Acidobacteriota bacterium | reverse complement strand
GCGCAGTGGAAGGATCACCTCTACAGCCTCGACCATCTGAAGGAAGGCATCGGGCTGCGCGGCTACGGCCAGCGCGACCCGCTGGTGGAATACAAGAAGGAGAGCTTCGCGCTCTTCCAGGCGATGAAAGACCGCATCGAGGAAGAGATGGTGCGGTATCTCTGGCGCCTGACGCCGGTCGCCGGCGACGGAACCGACGCGCCGATCCGCCAGGCGCCGGTGCGGCGTCCGCCGCCGAAGATCACGCTGAGCTCTCCGTCGACCGCTCCCCCGCCGTCGCCATTCGGGGCGATTGGCGGCGGCAGTTCGCAGGCGGGAAGTCCCCCGCGGCCGGCACGCACGGGCGGCGACGACGTCGTGCGGCAGGTGAAGCGCGACGAACCGAAGGTCGGACGCAACGACCCGTGTCCCTGTGGCAGCGGCAAGAAATACAAGAAGTGCCACGGGGCGTAAGGGCTCAGGGCTCAAGGCTCAGGAATTTATGGATACTCGAACCGACGTCCTCAACTCCGATCAGATCGCCATTGGCCTCACGACGGCGCTGACGTTTGACGACGTTCTGCTGGTGCCGAGGCACTCGCAGGTACTGCCGAGCGCCGTCGACGTCTCCTCGAACGTCACCCGCCGCATCCGGGTGAACGTGCCGCTGCTCAGCGCGGCGATGGACACCGTGACGGAGTCGCGGCTGGCCATCGCGATGGCGCAGCAGGGGGGCATCGGCGTCATTCACAAGAACCTGTCGATCGAAGAACAGGCGTCCGAAGTGGACCGCGTGAAGCGGTCGGAGAGCGGCATGATCGTCAACCCGATCACGCTCTCGCCGCGCAATCGCATCTACGAAGCGCTCGAGTTGATGAAGAAGTACCGCATCTCGGGCGTGCCGATCACCGAGGACGGCAACAAGGAAGGGCGCCTCGCGGGAATTCTGACGAACCGCGATCTGCGGTTCGAGACCAACCTCGATCGTCCGATCGCCGACATCATGACGCGCGATCCGCTGTTCACGGTGCCGGTCGGGACCACGCTCGAGCAGGCGCGCGCGTTCCTGCACCGCCACAAGGTCGAAAAGCTTCTCGTCGTCGACGATCGCTTCATGCTGAAGGGGCTCATCACCGTCAAGGACATCCAGAAGATGGTGAAGTACCCGAACGCGTGCAAGGACAGCCTGGGGCGGCTGCGCGTCGGGGCGGCGATCGGGGTCGGCAAGGACGCGGCGGCGCGCGCCGAGGCGCTCGTCGCGGCGCACGTCGACGTGCTCGTCGTCGACACCGCGCACGGCCACTCGCAGGGCGTGCTGGAGATGGTCCGGCGCATCCGGCGTCAGTATCAGGAGGTCGAGCTCGTCGCCGGCAATGTCGCGACCGGTGAAGCCACGGAAGCCTTGATCGATCTGGGTGTCGACGCGGTCAAAGTCGGGATCGGCGCGGGATCAATCTGCACGACGCGCGTGGTCGCCGGCATCGGGGTGCCGATGATTACGGCGGTCGCCGAGTGCGCGCGCGCGGCCGCGCCGCACAAGGTGCCGATCATCGCGGACGGCGGGATTCGCTACTCCGGCGATATTACGAAGGCGATCGCAGTGGGAGCGAGCGCCATCATGATCGGCAGCCTCTTCGCGGGAACCGACGAAAGTCCCGGCGAAATGATTCTCTACCAGGGGCGGAGCTTCAAGGAATACCGCGGGATGGGATCGCTCGGCGCGATGCGCCGCGGCAGCCGGGATCGGTATTTCCAAGACGAGTTCGATCTCGAGGCGAACCCGGAAGCGGCGGACAAGCTGGTGCCGGAAGGCATCGAGGGCCGGGTCGCGCACAAAGGCAGCGTCGCCGCGATGATTCATCAGCTCGTCGGCGGCCTGCGCGCCGGCATGGGGTACTGCGGCAGCTCCGACATTCCTACGCTCCAGCGCGACGCGAAGATGATCCGCGTGACCCCGGCGGGACACCGCGAGGGGCACGTGCACGACGTAATCATCACGAAAGAAGCGCCGAACTATCGAGTTGAGTAGGATGGCGCGCGCAGCGCCGGAGGGAAGCCCGCCAGCGGCGGGCCGCGGAGCGCGCCGCGAGCGGGGGTGGGGCCCCGCGAGCGAGTGATTAAAGAAGCTCCGAACTATCGAGTGGAGCGAATTGCCACAACTGCCAAAATTGCCAAATCGCCGTAATTGGGGGACCGAGATTATGGCAATTCTGGCAATTCCGGCGATTTTGGCAATGACACCTGGATCCTCCTGCGGTCTTCTCCTTCGTGCTCGAACGTGATTTCCCAGGCGTCGAGCGGACGCTCGTTCCACCGCTCAGCCCACTCAACAGCGACAATCGCATCCCCCAGCGTGAGCTCCTCCAGTCCGAGATCCCCGACTTCGATCGGCTGAAGGCGGTACAGGTCGACGTGGTATAGCCTCACCCGGCCTCGATACTCCTGGATCAGCGTGAAGGTGGGGCTCGAGACGTCGTCCGCAGCCGCGCCGAGACCGCGCGCGAGCCCGCGTACGAAGGCGGTCTTGCCGGCGCCGAGATCGCCGTGGAGCAGGAGCACGTCGCCGGGACCGAGCCGCGCGGCGAGCCGCTCCCCGGCCGCCGCGGTTTCCTCCTCCGAATTCGACAGGATCGTTTCGACGTCCGCCACGCGCGCGCGCTACTCCGCCGCCCGCTTACGCCGCCGGGCGGTGAGCTCCAGCACCGCGTCGCCGAGCCGGGCCGCGAGGTCGCCGGCGACGAGTGCAACTTCTCCTTCGTCGGCTTCCGCGAGATCTCCGGCAGTGCCGTGCAGGTAGACCGCCAGGGTGCAGGCGGCCTCGGCATCCAGCAGCTGTCCGAACCACGCGGCAATCATCCCGGTCAGCAGGTCGCCAGTGCCGCCGGTCGCCATCCCCGCATTGCCGGTGAGGTTGATGAACGCGCGATTGTCCGGCCCGGCAACGATGGTGCGGTGTCCTTTGAGCACGACGTGCACCCGATGCGCGGCGGCGAACTCCGTCGCGTGGCGAAGCCGATCGTGCTGCACCGCGTCGATGCTGGTATGGAGCAGCCGGGCCATCTCGCCGGGATGCGGCGTGATGACCATGTCGACGCCGTCGCGTCCCATGAGGCGCTCGGGCTCCCCCGCGAACGCGTTCAACGCATCGGCATCGAGCACGAGCGGTACGCCGGCGCGTTCCACCAGGCCCTGCACGAATGCCGTCGTGGCCGGCGCCTGGCCGAGCCCGGGGCCGACCGCAATCACGTCGGCTTTGATCTCGAGCACGCGATCGAGCGCGGCATAGTCGACCGTTCCTGACGGCGTCTCGTCGAGCGGCTCGGTCATGTACTCCGCCGCCATCGCCGCGACGATCGGCAGGCACGACCTCGGCGTTGCGACGGTGACCAGTCCGGCGCCGGACCGCAGCGCTCCGAGCGCCGACAGGTGCGCTGCGCCAGTCCGGCCCAGGGAGCCCGCGACGATCAGCACCCGTCCGAAATCTCCCTTGTGCGAATCGGCGGAGCGGACCGGAACGATCTCGCGCATGCGCTCGCGCGTGAGCAGCTCGACGTAGGGGCCCTCGACGTCGTCCAGGATCGGGATGGGGATGCCGATGTCGGCGATCACGAGATCGCCGCCCCGCGTGTCCGCCGGCGGCAGCACCAGCGGAATCTTCGGCGCGGCGAGCGTCACGGTCATCGACGCGTCGATCGCCTCCCCTTCGACTTCATGCGTGTCGGCCGACAGGCCGGTCGGCAGATCGATCGCGACAACCGGCACGCCGAGGCCGTTGACGTCCGCGACGACGGTCTCGAGGAGGCCGCTCAACTGCCCATGAAAGCCGGTTCCGACAATCGCATCGACGACGACCTCGCACCGCGAAATCTCGCTGAAGTGCAGCTCCCACTCCTGCGCGTTCGTGATCTCGACGACGGTCAAGCCGATGCGGCCGAGCACTTCGAGATTGGTGCGCGCGTCGCCGCGCACCTCGGCGACGCTGCCGAGGAGGAACACCGACGTCTCGATGCCGCGCTGCACGAGCGTGCGCGCCACGACGAACCCGTCGCCGCCGTTGTTGCCGCGCCCGCACAGCACGGCGACGTGGCTCGTCGGCAGATCCTCGAACGCCGCCTCCATCGCGGCGACGGCCTGCCGTCCTGCGTTCTCCATCAGCACGATCGAGGGAATGCCAATCTCGTCGATCGTGCGGCGATCGGCCTCGCGCATCTGTTGAGTGTTGAGCACGCGCATCGGAGGCGAGCGTACTGCTTGTGCTAGACTTTTTCAACGAAATGGCGCTGCGAGGAGCCGTCTACGTCAACGGAAAGATCGCGCCGGCCGCACAGGCGGCGATACCCGTGTACGATCATGGCTTCCTGTACGGCGAGGGCGTCTACGAGACGCTTCGCACCTACAACCACGTGCCGTTCCTCTACGACGGTCACTGCCGCAGGCTGCGCGCCTCGGCGGGCTACCTCGCGCTCGATGTGCCGTTCAGCGACGAACAGCTGCTCGAAGGGATCGCGGAAACGATCGCCGCCGCGGGCGCGATGACCGAGGCCTACATCCGCGTCCTGCTGACGCGCGGCGTCGGCGAGCTCACCTACGACGTTCAGGCGACGCCGACGCCGTCGCTGGTGATCATCGTGAAGCCGCTCGAAGAGCCGCCGCCGCGCGTGTTCTCGGACGGCATCACGATCTCGCTCGTGCCGATCCTGCGCAACCACCCGGGATCGGTGAACCCGATCATCAAGTCCAACAACCTGCTGAACAACGCGCTCGCGATGCAGGAGGCGGCGCGCCGCGGAGCCGAAGAAGGCCTGATGTGCAATTACCGTGGCGAGCTGTCCGAGTGCTCGCAGGCGAACTTCTTCATGGTGCGCGGCGGCGTGGCGCTGACACCGGTGAGCGAAGCCGGCCTGCTCGAAGGGCTGACGCGATCGTTCCTGTTCGAGGTGGGCCGGGACGTGGGGATTGACGTGCGGGGCGAAACGTTGTTCCCGAGCGATCTCGAGGCTGCCGATGAAGCGTTCATCACGAGCACGACGCGCGAGCTCAGCCCCGTCACCAGGATCGACGATCGCGTCGTCGGCAACGGCAAGCCCGGGCCGCTGACCCTGAAGCTCCTGGAAGGCTATCGGCGCCGGGCGCGCGCGATCACGCGGCCGCGAGTATCCGAAGCTTCTCTCCGCAAATGACGCTGGCGCGCAGGCGGTCGCCGTCGGGGCCACGCCAATGCGTTTCCAGGCTGATCGCGCCGGTATAGCCGTCGCGCTTCAGCGCGGCAATCTGTCCGCGCCAGTCGATCCCCATTTCCCCGAGGGGTCCCCACGTCGGCTTGTGGCCCTCGACCACGCAGTCCTTGGCGTGCACGTGAACCACGCGGTCGTGCGGCAGCGCCGCGTAGCCGTCTGGAAACGGCACTTCACTCAAAATCGAGGCGTTCGCCGGATCCCAGATGCTCTTCAGTGCCGGATGATCCAGCGCCGCGAGTACGCGCCCCGCTTCCGCGCCGGTTGCGACGTTGCACGCATGTTCATTCTCGAGGCCGATGATGAGACCGCGGTCGGCGGCGCGATCGGCGAGATCGCGCAGGGCGGCGACGATCCGATCGAAACACTGTTCGGGCGCCGTAGTGCGCCAGTACGAGAACACGCGGATGATCTTCGCGCCGGACTTCTCCGCGATCTCGAACGCGCGCGTCGACAGACGCGGCTGATCGGCGATCGTGTAGGAGGAGCCGAAGACGTCCTGCTGGAATCGCTCGTCGAGCGGCGGCGCGTCCGGCAGCACGCATTTCAGCACCGGCGACGCGATGCCGAGCACCTTCATCCCGCGCCGCTCGACCCGCTCGCGCACGCGCAAGACCTCGTCGTCGGTGAAATCGATGATATTGCGGTCGCCGACGAGCCGCAGCTCCGCGCCGGTCATGCCGACCTCGGCCATGGCGTCGAGCGCGGTATCCAGATCGAACGAGAATTCGTCGGTGATGGCAGCGGTCGGAATCGACATTTTTTTGAATCGTCGGGGCCCCCTGCACCCCGACTAGCTCCCTTCGTTCCGCTCGCGCTTCGTCGCTCGCTCCACTCCGTTCGCCCGTGAGTCGTCGGGATGCACCCCGACTAGCTCCCTTCGTTCGACTCGCGCTTCGTCGCTCGCTCCACTCCGCTCGCGCGCGGACTAATCGTCCTCGGGAAGCGGCTTGCCGTAGGTTTCCGGCGCCCAGATCAACGTCACCACCCCGACCAGATAGATGGTCGACATGGCCACCGCCGCGCTCCGGAACGACATCAGCGTGGCGAGATAACCAAACACGATCGGCCCCGGCGCGGCAAGGTAGCGAACCGTGTTGTAGCAGAAACCGACGCCGGTGCCGCGGAGCCGAGTGGGGAACAGCTCGGGAAAATAAATCGAGTAGCACGCGAACACGGCGAGCTGCGCGAACCCCATCATCGGGAGCATCCAGTAGGCGTCTTGCGCCGTCTTGAGCGAGTGGAACACGAACATCGTGACCACCATGCTGAGCAGCAGCGCCCCGAGGAACGCCAGCCGGCGACTGATCAACGCGGCGATCAGCGTGAAGACGATCATGCCGGCAAACGAACCGACGTCCTGGAATGCGGTGCCCCATCCGCGCACCGTGTCGACCACGGTCTGCGGTGCGCCCTTCAGCGCGGTCGAGATCAGCTCCGGCGAGAAGAAGCCAATCCCCCATAGCCCGACCATCCCCGCCACGCCGAGCCCGAGGCCGACCAGCGTGTTCCGGCGCCAGCGTGGATGACGGAACAGCTCCAGCGGCGATCCGACGTGCTTCGCTCCGATCCCTGCCGCCGCGTCCGCCTTCGCCTTCTTCCAGGACTCGGGCTCGCGCAGAACGAACATGATCGGAACCACGAGCAGCGCCGGCAGGATACCCACGAAAAACAAGACCCGCCACCCGGCGTAGCTGCCCAGAAAGTTCGCTGAACCCGGAGGAATCCTCAGACTGACCAGCGAGCCGATGATATTCCCGAGCGCGGAAAGCGCCTGCAACGATCCGAGCGCCATCGCGCGGAAGCCGGGAGGCACGCTCTCGGCCACCAGGGTCGTCGCCGCGCCAAACATGCCGCCGATGCCGACGCCGGCGAGAAAGCGATAGATGGTGAAATCCACCCACGTGTTCGCCATGCCGGACAGGCCGGTGAACCCTGAGTAGACGAGCAGCGTTGCGACCATCGTTTTCACCCGGCCAACCCTGTCGCTCATCATCCCGAAGATGATCCCGCCGGTCGCCCAGCCGAGGATCATCGACGTGGTCGCGTAGCCGATGTGGGTCTTGATGCCGGCGAGCGCCGCTGGATCGCTGCCGAGGAGCTCCTTGAGCGCAGACTCGCGGCCCAGGATGAAGAGCCGTTGATCCATGCAGTCGAAGAGCCAGCCGCACGAGGCGATGATGACCACCAGCCAGTGGTAAGAGGTGACGCCGTCGAACACGCCGGTTTTCCGATCACGGGTTACGGCGGGCGTATGCATGAAGTCCTTCCGATGGCCGGCCTAGAGGACGGCACCACCGCTAACGGTCGCACTACCGATGAACGCCTTCGGGTTGTCGTAGGTCAGCCGGCGGACCGTTGCCTCCGGCAGCTGCAACTGCTCGAGCAGATTCCTCGCGCTCTGCTTCATGGTCACGCCCGAGCCGACGAAATGCGAGCCGTCGGGCGACCGCGGCACCATATCGTCGCCTACGACAATATCCCATCTCCCGAGGGTGTAGCGTCCCGGGCCGAGTCCGGCCGGCGCGATGCAGTCGGTCACGATCGCGCAGCGATCGACGGGAACGAGGCGGAGGTAGTTCCGCAGCGCCACAAACGGCACATGGGCCCCGTCCGCGATGAAGGTTACCCGAAGCCGGTCCGACAGGCCCAGCACGCGTTGCACGATGTTGTCGTGCCGGTGCATCGACATCGGACACCCGTTGCCGGCGTGGGTGAACATCGAGACACCAGCATCGATCGCGCCCTCGAGCGCGTCCACCGATGCATCCGTGTGTCCCGCCGCGACGATGATCCCGTCGCGGGCGAGGAGGCGAACGACCGTCAATCCCGGGTCCTGTTCGGGCGCGAGCGTGACGATCCGGGCAAGGCCTGACGCGGCGTCGAGCAGGCGCCGCATCGCGTCGGGATCGGCGCGGCGAATGGCGTTTCGCGGATGCGCGCCGCGGTATCCGTCCGCCGCGTTGAGAAACGGGCCCTCGATATGAAAGCCCGCGATCACGCGCTTCGCCACATCGTCGCGGCCGCGCATCGCGGCGAGCGCTGAAAGACGACGGCACATCGGCTCGATCCCGTCGGTGATGATCGCGATGAGGCAGCCTTCGACGCCGTCTTCCTCGAGCCGTTCGCAGGCACGGTGCAAGTCGTCGGCCGTCACCGCGTCGCCGTTGAAATCGACGCCGGCGTAGCCGTTCACCTGCAAATCGAAGAACACGGACTCTGCGCTCAATGCCTGGGCGGGACGCCGCCACGGCCGCCACTGACGAGCGCCAGCAGTTCGTCATTCGTCCACGGCCGCGTGCGTGCCGCCGTTGCGGCGCGGACCTCCTTGACGGTCGCCGGATCGACCGCAGATCCGGCGTTGCCCCATTGACGACGGATGTAGGTGAGCGCACCGGCGATCTGCTCGTCGGTCAGTCCGCCGCCGAGCGGCGGCATCAGCCCGACGGCGCCTTCCTTGCCATGCAGGAGGATTCGGATCGGCACGGCGGGAGGCGCGAGCGCGAGCTGCGATCCCACGAGCGTCGGCGCGATTTTCTCGCGGCCGCGGCCGTCTTCCTGGTGACACGCGATGCACAGCGCCGCGTAGACCGTCTGCCCGGCGTTGTACCACTGCTGTTCCGCAGGCGTCAGGGGCGCCGCCGGCGCAGCCGCGCCGGCCGGCGCAGGTTTGCCCGGCCAGTTCATGCGCGCGAGCAGGTTCGCCGCGCGCGTCCCGAGTTCGCCGCCAGTCGCTGCCAGGGCTGCGAGTGTTTCGGGTTGATGCGAGAGCGCCAGCAGCGGGCCGTCGGCGCCGCGGCCTCGCCCACCACCGCCGCCGCCGCCGGCGCCAGCGCCGCGTCTGCCCGCTGGATTCGTCTCAGACGGCTGATCGGGAAACGCGCGCGCGCCGCCAGGGCCACCCCGTGCACCGGGCGCATTGGCGTTCGCGGCCGCAGCCGCCGGGTTGCCGCGCCCAGCCGGGGTGCCAGGCAGCGGCGCGTTCAAGAGCGCGGACTCCGCGCCTGCGAGCAGCGCCTGCTGCTGCCATGCGCGGCGGCCGCCGGAGATCCATTGCAGCAACTCCTGCACGCGTGCATCCTGTCCGCTCTTGACGATCGTCGCGGCGAGCGTCGTGATTGCTGCCGTGCGTTGCGCCGTGGGCTCCGGCGTCGCGAGAAGCTTGTGCAGGATTGCCGACTCACGGCCGGCCAGACCGCTGATTGCCGCATCCACGGTCAGCGGATCATCGCCGTATTTCTCGAGCAGCGTCATCAGGGCGGCGTCGGCGTCAGCCGAACTCGGTGGAAATGCCCCAAGCGTTGCGGCGAGTTGGTGTCGCACCGCCCAGTCGGTGTCCGTCAGTCGCTTCAGGACCGCCGCGTGGATCGGATGTTGCGGCTGGGCGAGCCATCGCTCCGAGAGCATCAGCGCCGACACGCGCACATCACGCGACGCATCTTCGAGCGCATGCATCACCGTGGCGGGCTCGATGGCGTCGAGCCCGTCCAGCGTCCACAGTGCGTGCAGCCGCGTGCGCCAATCCGGCGCCGTCTCCGCCTTCGTCTTCAACGCGGCGGCGATTGAGCGATCGCCGCGCTCGACGAGGAGTCGCTGCGCCGTGTCGCGCCACCACCCGTTGGGATGCGACAGCGTGTCCACCAGCTGCGCCGGCGTCGCTTTGCCGAGCGCAGGGGCACGATCGCGCCGTGTGGTGTCGTGTACCACCCGCCAGATGCGTCCGTGGCCTTGCGGCTGATCGAGCTTGCGCGACACGATCTGATCGCGCAGGTATTCGGTGATGAAACCCTTGTGCTGGATGATGCCGTGGTATGCGTCGACGATATAGAGCGTGCCATCTGGCGCCGACGAGAGATAGACAGGACGGAAACGCTCGTCTCTTGACGCGAGGAACTCCGCGTCCGCGTACGCCTTCTTCGCCATCAACGTCGTGCCGTTGTCGCTGACGATGATCCGGCTCACGAGATTCGCTGCCGGCTCGGCGACAAACACGTTGCCGTAGAGATCTTTCGGCAGTCGATCACCCCGATACACGGTGGGCGCACACACCGCCGTAAAGTGTGCGAGGGTACCGTCCGGCCGCAAAATCCCCGTCTGGTACCCGCGGTTGACCCCAGGCGTCGGCCGTACCGGCCATACCGTGTTCACCTCGTCGTTCTGAAGGGACTCGTAGCTGCCGCGGGTGCGCAGCAGGTTCGGGTTGCGCATGAAATAGCGCGCCGGCAGCAGGTCCACAAACAACGCCGCCTCGTTCGTGTTGCGATAGATCCGTCCGCCGTCATCCTGCGTCGCGCCCCACTGCCCACGCGCGAGCGTCTGCTGGTATTCGAACTTGCCGTCCTTCAGCCGCAGATAGCCGTTGTGCTCGGACGTGTACATCCAGTTATCCAGCGCCCATGTCAGGCTGTTCGCGTTGTGCTCGATGTTGCCGAGCTCCTGGCCGTACGTATCCACGACGAGCTCTTTCGTGTCCGACTTCAGATCGCCGTTGGTGTCTCGCGCCAACCACAGATGCGGGGGCTCGCCGATCAGCACACCGTGATCGAGGACCTTGAGCGCACGCGGCAGCACGAGACCGTCCATGAAGATGGTCTTCTTGTCCGTCTTCCCGTCGTTGTTGGTGTCCTCGAGGACGCTGATTCGTCCCAGCGGCTCGCGCTCGCCGGTCGCGGGCAGATCCTTCATGTAGCCGCGTTCCTCGATCACCCAGAGACGGCCGTCGGCGTCCCAGTCGATCAGGATTGGCTCCTCCACCATAGGCTCGCTCGCCACGAGCTCGA
>JBKPLP010000031.1:0-26842 GCA_046731735.1 Acidobacteriota bacterium | reverse complement strand
CGCGCGGCATCTTGACGGCAAAGCGGAATCCCCGCGGGGTCGAGCCCGCCCACTTCGCGTAGGTACTGCGCGCGTGCGGACGATGAAACGAGGAATTGATCTCGGCGCAGGAGAGCACCTGAGAGTAGCGCTCCAGATGCGTGCCTTGGGCTGGGAACCGCGGCGCCGACGCGCGTGGGATGCACCATCCGGCGGTCCCGATGAATGCCGGCATGAGACGCTCCGGTGACGTGCTCAGCCCGGAATGCCGCCACGCATAGTCACAACGACGAGTCCATCCGTAGTATGCACCTCGAGCTGCCGGACGAACTCGAGGTACTGACGGAAACCGCGTTGCTCGAGAAGCGCGGCGATGTCGATGGCAATGTGATCGCGCTCGAAATGAACGCCGGCCGGCGCGTCGAAAAACCGCAGCGCCGGCCCGGCGAGCGACAGCAGCGCGCGCCCCTCAAGCTTCAGCACGAGGATCGATGAGGCCGGCAGACGAGGCTGCTCCGCGATCAGGACGGTCAGCTTGAGTGCCGGAATCAGCGGCGACGAGCCGATTCTCGCCCGCACGATGAATCTGTCGCCGGCCTGCGGCGCGACGTGCAGATCGCGGATCGGGACGGAGCGCGGCAGCGACTCCTGAACAATCTCATTCAGCAGCCGCTCGGAGATGGGGACGGTCGCCGACACGTCCGCGCCGTGCAGATCCTCGAAGCCCGAGGCCTGCAGGCGCATGAACATGCGAACGAACCGCTGATCCACCGGATCGCCGGGAGGAACGTGTAGCTAGACCGCGGGACCCACGGATGTCCGGCGGCAATCTTCGCATCGGAAGTACAGAATCGGGAACGATTCCGAACGGCCGATGATGCGCGCGTTGGGGCTGCCGCACTTCGGGCACACCTCGCGCTGGGGAGCCGCAACTTTGGGGGTGCTGCTCCGCTTGGGACGCCGCTCTGCCTGAATGGAATCTTGGTGCATAGATGTGCCGCCCATCATAATCGGGAATGGCGTACGTGTGCACCCCTTTTGCACACTTTCGCCAGAAAGTCGCCTTCCCTAGCCCGGCCGTAAGCCTCGACCGAGCTGTCAACCTCTAAGTGTTAGACGCCACATCCGGGTTTGGGGATTCGCCCGCACCGCTGTGCAAATCCTGTGGGCTGGGCCGTCCCCGCAGCGAGCCACCTTTCAGAGGAAGGAACCAGGGCCGCCCACAACTATCGGTCGGCTGACGATTTGGCGGGTGGGTCGCTTCCTCCTCATCGTCCTCGGGCCGGTATGGCTGGCGCCTGGATGAGTTGTTGATTCTTCGCTAGAACGTGGACGGCGCGGCGGGAACCCGGATCAGCAGATTGTCGATGAAGAACTCCATCATGCGATCGGTGTTGATGCCGCTGTGGCCCCGGTCCGGGCCTACTTGAAGGTCGAAGCTCTTGCCCGCCCGCTGGAGCTCGGCGATGAGCTGCATGATGTTCGACGGGTGGACGTTGTTGTCGGCCGTGCCGTAGTAGAGCATCAGCCGTCCCTTCAGATCTTTCGCGTGCGTCATGGCACTGCCCGCGTCGTAGCCCGCCTTGTTCTCGTCCGGCAGCCACATGTAGCGCTCCGTGTACACCGTGTCGTAGTGATACCAGGCGGTCACCGGCGACGATGCGGACGCGGCCGCGAAGACGTCTGGATGCCGGAGCAGCGACATGACGGCGGCGTAGCCGCCGTACGACGTGCCATAAATGCCGACACGCGACTTGTCGAAGTACGGACGTGGCCATAGCGCTTTCACGCCTTCCGCCATGTCGTCTATCTCGACCTGACCCAGCTTCAGATAAATCTGATCGAGCGTGCGTTTCCCCAGCCCCGGTACCGCGCGCGAATCCAGATTGACGATCAGGAATCCGTACTCGGCGAGCGCGGATGGCGTGATGAACGTCTCGCGTGCGGTATTGCTGGCGGATGCCGGACCTCCGTACACGCTGACCAATGCGGGGTACTTTCGTGCGGGATCGAACGTCGAAGGAAACTGAATAGTGCCGTGCAGCACCGTCTTGCGATCGGTGGCCGTGAAAGTGAACATCTCCGCCTTCTTCAACCCGAGCGCGTTGAATTTCGAGAGCTCGCTCTGCGCCAGTTCCGCAACCGTCGTGCCGGTCGCAGCATCGACGAGACGGCTGGCCGGTGGCGTGTCGTGCGCCTGGTACACGTCGACGAAGTACTTGCTGTCGGGCGAGATCGCGCAACCGCCACCGCCGCCGAACGCCCCCGGGCGCGGGGGCGAGCCGCCCGTGCATCCACCGATCGTATGGGTGTAGTGTGGGTCCGTGAGCCGCACGTCGCGCTTGCCGTCGAGCCCGACGCGGTGCAGCTGCAGCTTCAGGTAGTTGTCGCCGTCGCGGGCGGTGTAGAAGAGGACCCCGGCGGCTTCATCGACCTTGACCACGTTCGCGGCTTCGACTGACGTGTACGTCGTGAGGGGCGCAATGAGCTGTCCGGACAGATCGTACAGATAGAAGTTGGTCCAGCCATTGCGCGCGGATTCCCAGATGAAGCGCCGCCCGTCGCGCAGGAAGTGCAGTGCCGGCGTGTTCTCGATCCAGCCGGTCGGCCATTCTTCGTGGACGATGACGCGCGTCTTTCCCGTCGCGGGGTTCGCGGCGGCGAACTCGAGGATGTTCTGACGGCGATTGGTGCGATTGAACAGCAGCTCGCTTCCGTCAGGCGACCACGCCACGCGGTACACGTAATGTCCGAGGACCGTGTTGTCGAACGGCTTCCCGTCACGCACGTCGATACGGGTTGTCTGCTTCGTCGCCACGTCGTAGACGAAGAGATCGACGACCGGATTCGGCATGCCTGCCTTCGGATAGGCCTCGGTGTCGACCGTGCTCTGCAGCTTCGTCTGATCCAGCTGCAGGTAGTAGTCCGGCACTTTCTGTTCGTCGAACCGGTAGAACGCGATGCGTGAGCTGTCGGGCGACCACCACATCGCGGTAGTCTGCGAGAGTTCTTCGCCGTATACCCAGCTTGCGCTCGCGTACTTGGTCCGCGACGCCGCGCTGCCGTCGGTGGTGACCGCGATCTCGGTGCCGCCGGCGACCTCTTTCAGCCACAGGTTGCGATCGCGGTAGAAGGCGCGCAGCTTGCCGTCCGGCGCGTCCGTGGCGTCGAACTGGCGGCCGCGTTCGGGCCCGCCGCGTCCGCCGCGTCCGCCGCGCCCAGCGGTCTCATTGCCTGGGGCCACCCCCGCCTCTGAGGCGGTGCGTGAGGCGATGTCGTAGCGGTACAACTTTCCGTCGCGGACGTATTCGAAGGTGTTGGGATCCTTCCAGGAGACGGCGAGCGCGCCCGACTTGACCGCGCCGGGGAGGTCGCGCGCCATCTTTTCGTACTGGTTGTAACCCGGCATCGTCTTCAGCCGATCCTGGGCCGCAGGGATCGCCTGGAACATCGCGAGCGCGCAGAGCGCAACACCGGCAGCACGCACGACAAGACGCTTCAGCAACACGCTCTCCTTCGGGATGTGCCTATTATATCCAGCCGCCTCCGCGGTCACGGCAACCTCACACGAAGCTCACGAAGTTCACGAAGCTCACGAAGAAGAGCGCGAAGACAGAAGCCGGCATGCGCCTCACGTCTCGCCGGCCGCGTTCCGCGGTAGAGCGACCCTCGAGATCAAAACCACAAACGCCCGATCGAAAGTGTGGCGCTTGTGGTTTCGATCTCGGGGGTCGCTCTGAACGGCGGCCAAAGGCCGCCGTCGGCGAGACGTGAGGCGCGCACCGGCCTTCGTGTCCTTCGTGTCTTCGTGTTCTTCGGGCTTGAAGCCGTCGGCGCGTGCAGCGGGACGGCGAGAGCTGTTGATCGCGCTCTTGCGCGACATAGTACGGAGTCAGCCAAAGAACGCCGTCAGGAACTTCCACAGTTTCCAGAGTCCCAACAAGCCACCGACGATGACGGCGAATAGCAGCACGTACACAATTGACTCGGAAACGCCAACCGAAACAGCGCCTATACCTCCGCTGCCGCTAGGGCTAGGGATTTGAGTCATCGCAACATTCCCTGCTGGTACGCTTAAGCTGCCCATCGATCCAGGCCCGGCACGGCAAGGATGCCTGCGTGTCCGGGCGCGGTAATTATGCAGTTCACAGAATCCTACGGGGTCCGGTTCAGTCTGTCCCAATCGTCATGGCGATGTCGCCTCCCGATCATCGGAAGGAAGCGGACCGCCATCATGGCTATCCACCAGACCATGTAGACGCCAAGCAGAATCACGCCGAGCAATAGCGCGATGAACGCCAACCCACCCATGACGATCAGCAGCTCCCTCACCGCTTCCTCGCGTTAGCGTTCGAGGGCCTTTCAGCCACGCCGATCACTTTTTGCCACATTCCCGCGCCCTGTCGCCTAGCTCACAACGAACTTCGGTCCTGCGCCCGGCCGCGCCAATCGCTTCGCCATCCGCAGCAGGATAGTCGCCGCAGTTTTCAAGAGTGCCGTAACCCTTCGCATGTCCTCTCCAGGCTCGCTTCCGTGGTGTTGCCATCAAATCCCCTCTCTCTATCGTTCCACATCAGCAACGGGATCACGAGTAAGGCAAGCGCTAGCGAAGCCGGGCGAAAGACTCTGCTGCGCCCGATATCCAGCCGCCTCCGCAGTCACGGCAACCGCATACGAAGCTCACGAAGTTCACGAAGCTCACGAAGAAGAGCGCGAAGACAGAAGCCGGCGCGCGCCTCACGTCTCGCCGACCGCGTTCCGCGGCGGAGCAACCCTCGAGATCGAAACCACAAACGCCCAATCGAAAGTACGGCGCTTGTGGTTTCGATCTCGGGGGTCGCTCTGAACGGCGGCCAAAGGCCGCCGTCGGCGAGGCGAGGGGCGCGTGCCGGCCTTCGTGTCCTTCGTGGCCTTCGTGTTCTTCGAGCTTTAAAGCCGTCGGCGCGTACAGCGAGACGGCGAAAGGACCCGCTTGCGCGCGCTTGCGCTGTATTGTATTGATCGAGGTAATTATGCACTTCACAAAATCTAGCCGGGTGCGAACAGGCCGAACGCTATAACGCCAAGTCCAACGGCCCACCAAAACACTCGTTCCCATCGCCGGATGTCGTGTTTCGGCAACCCGCGACCCCAACGCATTTTCGCCCCCGGCACAGACGGCAGAACAATTAGCACCGCGCCCAAGGCGACACACCAATAGCGCCACATTGATTCAGTGCTCTAAGGCTTTCCAGCCGCGCCGATACACGACGATTCCAATCAGCACGCACATCGGCCCGAAGGTCACGTCTTCGATTTGGTGACTTGTGACGTGGATGTAGCGGCTATCGGCGGGCGGGAGCGGCGGATCATTCCATTGCCACAGCCCGCGCGCGAGCCGTCCGAGGCCGAAGACGATGAGCGCCACGCCAATTAGCTTTCGCCACATTTGCGCGCCCGGTCGCCTAGCTCACAACGAACTTCGGCCCTGCGCCTGGCCGCGCCAATCGTTTCGCCATCCGCAGCAGGATAGTCGCAGCAATTTTCAAAAATGCCGTAACCTTTACGCATGGCCTCCCCCTTTGCGCCGAGCTGAAACCGCAGGTTCAGGCGTGACCCGTCGGCGTTATCAAGTACCTGACCCTTGTGAATGAGCGACTGGTCCAAGGCCCAGCCAGATAGCCAACGCGCTGAGCACAACAAGAATCACAGCGAGCAGGATCGCGTGACGGACGATGTTCCGCGGTGTTGCAATCAAATCCCCTCTCTCTATCGTTCCACATCAGCACCGGATCACGAGTAAGGGAACCGCTGGCGAAGCCGTGCGAAAGACTTCGCTGCGCCAGCGCCTCCACAGTCACGGCAACCGCATACGAAGCTCACGAAGTTCACGAAGCTCACGAAGAAGAGCGCGAAGACAGAAGCCGGCGCGCCCGCGATGCGGACGTGCGGCCGCGCTTCGCGCGGTGGAACGACCATCGAGGTCAAAAACACAAACGCCTCGGCATTCAATCAGCGTTTGTGTTTTTGGCCTCGACGGTCGCTCTGAACGGCGGCCGCAGGCCGCCGTTCGCACGTCCGCATCGCGGGCGCACCGGCCTTCGTGTCCTTCGTGTCCTTCGTGTTCTTCGAGCTTTAAAGCCGTCGGCGCGTGCGGGACGGCGAAAAGACCCGATTGCGCGCGCTTGCGCTGTATTGTATTGATCGATATAATTCGCCGCCATGCGCGAGACCGGGCTGAAGACGCACTGGTATTACATCCTCCTCGCTCTCGCATCGAACGACCTGCACGGCCAGGCCATCGCGCGCGACGTGCAGACGCTCAGCGACGGCCGGGTCCGGCTCTGGCCGGCGATGCTCTACGGCTCGCTCGAAGATCTCAGCGATCGCGGATGGATTGACGAGATCGCCGGCCGCACCGGACGCCTCGCCGCCGAAAGCGAGCGCCGACGGTTCTACCGCATCACGCGCGCGGGCCGGGGGGCGGCGGCGGCCGAGACGCGGCGGCTCGCCGAGCTCGTGCGCGTCGCGCGGTCGCGGATCAAGCCGCGCACGGGGGAAACCTCGTGACCGGCCAACGGTCGCGCCGCGTCTATCGCGCGCTCACCTGGCTGGCGCCGGCGCGAATCCGGCGGCGCCATCGCGACGAGATGGAAGCGATGTTCGCCGATGCGCTGGACGCCGCAGGCGGCAGTGCCCGCACGCGCGCGTTGATTTGGATCAACGCGGCGTGGGACATCCTCCGATTACGCCTTCATCACACCGTTCGGCGCCGGCGCGACGTGCCCGGTATCGCGCACCAGAGGCCCACGCTCATGCTTGGTAACGATTTCAGATACACGCTCCGGTGGCTCGCGCGGCAGAAGACTTCCACCTCCCTGGTCGTCGGCATGCTGGGCGTCGGCATGGCCGCCAACATCGTCGTGTTCAGTCTGGTCAACGCGCTGTTCCTCCGTCCGTTCCCGTTCCCAGAACCCGGCCGGCTCGTCGACATCAACGAAACCGCGCCGCGCTGGAACCTGGACGTCGTCGGCATCAACTTCCCCGACTTCCATCAGTGGCGGCAGGCGAACCAGACGTTCGAGAGCATGGCGATCTACGACCCGGGCGCGTACAACATGTCGGATGAGCGCGGCGCCGAGCGGATCGAAGGAGCTTCGGTCACCTACGACTTCCCACGTGTGCTGAAGATCAGACCGCTGCTGGGGCGCACGTTCACTGCGGAGGAAGACCGGCCGAAAGCGCCGGCTGTCGTCGTCATCGGTGAAGGGCTGTGGGAAGAGCGTTTCGGACGCCGCGAGGACGTCCTCGGGCGCACGCTCAAGTTGAACGGTGTGGCCCACACCATCATCGGCGTGGTGCCGCGCCTCGCGGAGTTCCCGGGGCGGGTACGACTCTGGGTGCCGTTCGCGGGCGATCCGAATCAGCCGTACCAGAGTTACGGCTACAACGCCGTCGGTCGCTTGAAGCCGGGCATAAGCGTTGCGGATGCGCAAAAGGATCTCCTCCGCACGCAACAGCCGATCTGGGACGCCCGCGACAAGGAGCGGATCGTTTCGCCCTACGCGAAGCCGCTGCACGAGCAGTTCGTGCGCGACTTCCGGAGCACCGCGAACACGCTGCTCACAGCGGTAGTGCTGCTGCTGTTCGTGGCTTGCGCCAATGTCGCGAGCGTGATGCTCGCCCGCGCGCTTGCCCGGAGGCGCGAAATCGGCATCCGGTTGGCCGTCGGCGCCAGCCGGATGCGAATCGCGCGGCAGCTCTTCGCCGAAAACCTGGTGCTCTCGACGCTGGGCGGAGTCGTGGGACTCGTCGCGGGCCGGTGGGCGTTGCGCCTGCTTCTCGTCAGCGCCGGCGAACAGGTGCCCGCCTGGGCGGACTTCGGTATGGACGTCCGCGTCATCGGATTTGCGATCGCGTTGATTGCGCTGACGGCACTGCTCTTTGGATGGGCCCCTGCCCTGCACGCTGTCCGCGGCAATCTGCAGGGCGCCATGCACGACGCGTCGCGCGGCACCACCGGTGGTCCCGGTGGCCGGCGAACCCTGTCGGCGCTGGTCACGGCGGAGTTCGCGCTGGCGGCCGTCCTGCTCGTGTGCGGCGGGTTGATGCTGCAGGCCTATCAGCGGGTCCAGAAGACCGATCCGGGCTTCCGCGTCGACCACGTCCTCACGTTTTCTGTAGCGCTCCCCGAAGCGACGTACGGCGACGATGATCACCCCGAGAAAACGCTCGCGTTCTGGGATCGCCTGACACAACGATTCACGGCGATGCCAGGCGTGGAAGCGTCCGGCCTGGTGAGCTGCCCACCCCTTGGATGCCATTGGGGGATGTTCGTCCAGGTCGAAGGGGCGCCGCCGCCGGCGCCAGGACAAGCGAACCCGGTAGTGCTCTTCCGCCCGGCGACTCCGGGGTACTTCGACGCGATGGGTATTCGGCTGAAGAGCGGACGCTTCTTCAACGACGCGGATGGCCGCGGCGGAAACCACGCGATCATCGTGAACGAGACGTTCGCCCGAACGTTCTGGCCGGGCGTTGTGGATCCGGTCGGCCGGCGCGTGCGCGGCAGCAACAAAGATTCCAAGTGGAACACCGTCGTCGGGTACGTGCAGGACGTGAAACATTACGGGCTCGAACGTCCGATGCGCCCGGGCGTCTACGTGCCGCTCGTGCAGGTGCCGAGCCGAACGATGACCGTGGCAATCAGAACGGCAGGCGATCCGGCCGCGATCGCGGCGCCGGCGCGCACACTGCTTCGAGAGATGGATCCCGATCTCGCGCTGTATCGCGTCGAGACGATGGAGCAGTCGCTGCGCAAATCGTTGACGCAGCGCTCGTTGTACTCATGGCTCCTCGGTGTGTTCGCCGGGATTGCACTGGTCCTGGCGCTGGGAGGCACTTACGGCGTCACGTCGTACCTCGTGTCGCAGCGCACGAGAGAGATCGGCATTCGCGTGGCCCTCGGCGCACGCCGCAAGGACATTACGTCGACCGTCATGCGTGGCAGCTTGATCGTCGTCGCCGCGGGCGTAGTGCTTGGAACGCTCGCGTCCATCGTTGCGGCGCGGGGGCTGGCGGACCGGTTGTTCGGTGTCTCGCCGCACGATCCGCGCGTGCTCAGCGCGGCGATCGCCGTACTCGCGGCCACCGCGATTCTCGCCAACTGGGTGCCCGCACGGCGCGCCGCGAGAATTGATCCGATGCGCTTTCTGCGCGCGGAGTGACGCTGCCATGTTGGCGGCCCATAAAGGGCCGCCCTACGTAGGCCGGGGCTTTATGCCCCGGCATCCCTACTGGGCCACATCCGCGACGACGAACCATTTACCACCGGCGTCGCGCTGCCACACGCGCACATAGGCGTGCGGCTTTTCGGAGCGCACTTCGAAAGTGCCGTAGCTGTAACCGAGGTCGCCGGACCGTGCGGCCTGCGCGGTGCCGGTCGTCGCCGTCATCGACGGTGCAGACTGCTTCATCCAGGCGCCGATGGCGCTGGGGCCGATCGCCGGCATGAACCCGTTGCGATGCAGACGGGACGTCGCCGCAGTCACCTGTCTGTAGGCATCGGCGGAGTCTTTCACCGCGGCTGCGTTCAACTCACGGTCCGCGGCAAGGAGGCTTTTCGACGCCTGATCCTGCGATTCGGATCCGACATAGCGCGGGGGAAAGCCGAACCGGGTGAAGCCGGGCGCAAAAGTCACCGGATCGGGCGGCTGGGACCCGATGTCGATGAACACGCGCCACTCTCCGTTCGGCTGCCGCCGCCATACGGACAGGTAATTGCCGGGCTGCGGCCGTGCATTGGCGTCGGTGTGATCGATAAAGGTGGACGGACCCGTCAACCAGCCGAGCTCCCCGCTTGCCGCGACGTCGCCGGTCCGCGGCTCCCATCGAAGTTCCGCTTCGCTGAACGGACGCGCGGGCCGGCCCCGTAATCGTTCTTTCGCGGAGACGGGCGCCGGGTTCAAGGCGATCGCGTCATCGGCGAAGTATTCGAGGAACGAATCGCGGATCCCCTTCCGCGTGCAGGCTTCTGCGAACGCGCGCTCCGTGTCGGCCATCGACTGCAACGCAGCGGGAATCTCCGCCTGCGAAGCCATGAAAACCGCGCTGACGATTACGGTCGCAACGATGCTCTTCATGCGCCCAGCTTACGCTGGATCCCGCGTCGATCCCGCATCGCCCATCACGGGTTTTCCATTCCTCATCACATTGCGGCGTCCCTCATCCCCGTCTTCGCCGCCAGCGGCTTCGGCGAGGTCTCGCCGCAGCCCGCGAGAATCTCAGCGCGGGCAGAGGCGGACGGTCGCGATAGCCCGCCGTGAGCTGCGTGCCGGCAGAGGCGGGCCGCAGTAGGATGTGCGCGGAGGTTCTTACGTGATACTGCGTCGATTCGTCCTTGTGGGGTCTGCGCTCACGTGCGCGGCGCTCGCGTCATATAGCCGCCCCGCGGCGCAACCAGGATCCGTCGATCCGAAGCTGTTCGCGGAGATGAAGTGGCGCGCGATCGGTCCGTTTCGCGGCGGCCGGACGAAGGCGGCGGCCGGGCATCCGAGCCGCCCGTACACCTTCTATATAGGGGTGGTGAACGGCGGGGTCTGGAAGACGACGGATGCGGGACGCACGTGGACGCCGATCTTCGACGATCAACCCAGCGGCTCGATCGGCTCGATCGCCGTGGCGCCGTCCGATCCGGACATCGTCTACGTCGGCAGCGGCGAAGGTCTCGGCCGCCCTGACCTGTCGGTCGGCGACGGAATCTATAAATCAACTGACGGCGGAAAGACGTGGACACACCTCGGTTTGCGCGACGGCCAGCAGATCCCCAACATCGCGGTGGACCCGCGGAATCCCAACCGTCTGTTCGTGGCGGTGGCCGGCCATCCGTACGGCCCCAGCGAGGAGCGCGGTGTTTTTCGATCCACAGATGGCGGGCAGTCGTTCGAGAAAGTCCTCTCCAAAAGCGCGGATGTCGGCGGCAACGACGTCGACATCGATCCCACGAATCCTGACGTCGTCTACGCCACCTTGTGGGAAGAGCGCCAGGGACCATGGGAGAACGCACAATGGCGCGGTACGGGCGGCGGGATCTTCAAGTCGACGGATGGCGGAACGACGTGGAAGCAGTTGACCAGCGGGCTGCCGCAGAGCGGTGCGATCACCCAGGCGAATCTCGCGATCGCGCCAAGCGACGCCAGACGGCTCTATGCCGCCATCGCGGTCGGACCGGCGACCTCGTTCTATCGCTCTGACAATGGCGGCGACACGTGGACCCAGATCACGGACGACGCGAGGCCGGTCGGGCGAATCGGCGGCGGCGATCTCGCGGTGCCGATCGTCAACCCGAAGAATGCCGACATCGTGTTCACCGCGAGCACGGTTTCGTACAAATCGGTTGACGGCGGGAAGACGTGGGCGCCGTTCAAAGGCGCGCCGGGGGGCGACGATTATCAGAACGGATGGATCAACCCGAACGATCCGAACATCATGCTCCTGGCGAGCGACCAGGGAGCGGTCGTCACGCTCAACGGCGGCGAGAACTGGAGCTCCTGGTACAACCAGCCGACCGCGCAGTTCTACCACGTCAACACGGACAACGACTTTCCATACCGCGTGTGCGGAGGCCAGCAAGAGAGTGGATCCGCGTGCGTGGCGAGCCGCGGCAACGACGGGCAGATTACCTTTCGCGAGTGGCATCCGGTCGGCGTTGAAGAATACGGCTACGCGGTTCCGGATCCGAAGAACCCCGACGTCGTCTACGGCGGCAAGATCACCCGCTACGATCGACGTACCGCCCAGACGCAGAACATCGCGCCGGTTCCGGGCGGCCGCGGCGCCGCCCCTTCCCCGCCGGGTGCGCCCGCTTATCGAACCGTGCGGACGCTGCCCGTGGTCTTCTCTCCGATCGATCAACGGACGCTGTTCTTCGCCAACAACTATCTGTGGAAGACGATCGACGGCGGTGTGACCTGGACTCGTCTCGGTGACGATCCGACGCGCAAGACGTACGAGCTGCCGGCGACGATTGGTAAATACTCCGAGCCCTCGCTGGCCGTTCAGCGTGGCGTCATCTATTCAATCGCCCCGTCCTACCTCGACATCAATCGGCTGTGGATCGGCACAGACGATGGCGTGATCAAGACGACTACGGACGGAGGCGCGACATGGAAGGACGTCAGTCCGCCGCAGCTGAAGCCATGGATGAAAGTCTTCAACATGGACGCAGGCCGTTTCGACGCCATGACGCTCTACGCCGCCGTGAACACATTGCGGCTCGATAACATGCGCCCGCACCTGTTCCGCACGCACGACGGCGGCCGCTCGTGGACCGAGATCAACACCGGGCTGGAAGACGGCGGCCCAACGAGCTCAATCCGTGAAGATCCCAAACGCAAGGGACTGCTCTATGCCGCCACCGAGCGCCGCGTGTACGTGTCGTTCGACGACGGCGATCACTGGCAGTCGTTGCAGCTGAACATGGCTCCCTCGTCCGTGCGTGATATCACGGTGAAGGATGACGACCTCGTCGCCGCAACCCACGGACGCGGGTTCTGGATTCTCGATGACGTCACGCCGCTGCGTCAGATCGATACGACGACGGCAAATGCGGACGTGGTCCTGTTCAAGCCTCAGATTGCGTATCGGGTGCGATGGAACACCAATACGGATACGCCACTTCCGCCGGACGAACCTGCCGGGCTCAACCCGCCGGAAGGGGCCGTCCTCAATTACTACTTGAAGAATGCCGCGTCCGGACCTGTAACACTCGAAGTCCTCGACTCGCAGCAACGTGTCGTCCGGCGCTACTCGAGCGCGGATCCGGTCGTCCGGCCCGACCCGGTTCGCGGCACCCTGCCCGTGTACTGGTTCCGCGCGCCGATGCTGCTGGCGACGACTCCAGGCATGCACCGCTTCACGTGGGACGTCCACTACCAGCCGTTGCCGGGCGGCGGCGGAGGCCGCGGTGCAGGTGCGCTGCCGATTGCCGCCGTGCCGTATAACACCGTACCTGCACCGGCGGCGCCGTGGGTGAGACCTGCCACCTACACGGTCAGGCTCACCGTCGACGGAAAGAGCTACATCCAGCCGATCACCGTCCGGCAGGATCCCCGGGTAAAGACGCCCGCGGCGACGATGGAACGCATCTATTCGCTGACCGAAGCGGTATACACCAACGCCGTGCAAGCGCAAAAGGCGGCGCAGGACGCGCAGCCGAGCGACCAGCAGCTTGCCGCGGATCTCATTGCGGCAGCCACCGGCCTCACGAGCGTGATGAACAGTCTGCAGGCGGCCGATGCGGAGCCGACCGCGCTCCAGTTGAAGACGATCACGACCGCGTTGAACAACGCGCGGACGCCGCTGGCAAAATGGCGCGCGCTCAAGGGAGCGCCGCGTCCTCCCTCCTCGCCAGCCGGACGATCAGGCCGACGAGGACGAGCACCGCACTAGACAGAAGAATCCAGAACGTGCGGTGGGAGATGAACTCCTTCCGCGGAGCGTCGCCAGCGATGTCGCCGGTCGCGGCCAGCTCTTGCGCTTCTACGCCCAGAACCTGCGGCGCCAACAGCGCGAGATCGTAGCGCGGGGGCGCCAGATCGCTGCGCCCGTACGCGAGACGCAGTGCGGCACCGGGATGGCGATAAAACCGGAGACGATACGAGGGAAGGAGCAGTCGCGCGCCGGTGATTGGAAGAGCGCTGTTGTCCCCTTCATCTATCGACAGCCACACATCGCGTGTCTCGATGTGCGGCAGAGGCAGGACCAGCGCCGCGGCGGCCTCGTCGTTGTCCATATGCGACCACGTGGTAGCCGCGAGCACTGCGGGCCACGGCGCCCGGTGACTCCGGTCGGCCGGACGCTCGACGAAGAGCTCGACGGCACGCTGAAAGACGCGCGCCGACGTGTCGACGACCAGCTGCGCCGGCGGAAGATCGGGGTACGGCAACCGAAGCAGGTAAGAAGATCGCGTCCGTACATCGGTGCGCGGCACCGCCGGCGCGCCTGTCTCGCGCCGTTCGAGCGACACGGGCATCGTCAACGGCTCGTCGCGGCGTTCGATGATGTACGGCACCTGGCGGTTCGATTCGTCGATGATGCGAACGTCCGCAAACTGCGCATCGGGCCCGCGGCTGTGCGCGAGCACGTCGGCATCGATCGATAGCGCGACCAGGCCTGGCGGCCCATCGGGAATCGCGCGCCGCACGCCGAATAGATCGGCATCCAGCCGGGCACCGGTGTCCGGAAGCGGCGTGGCGGCAGGCGTCGTGTCCGGCGCGGCGGCGATCCGGCGGGACTCTCCCCAAGCGGCGTCCTTGACGGACTCGACGTGCACCGCGGCCCTCACCGCCTCGAGGTCGTACGAAGGCCGCGTGGCCGCCGGGTTGCCATACCGAGCGATGAGCGAGCCTGCCGGCGCTTCGAAATAGATCCAGGGAAGATCCTCGAACACGATCGAGACGCCGCTGACGTTGAGCGGAGGGTTGTTGCCGTCCTCGATGACGAGATCGATCTCTGCCTCCGACGGTGCCTGGATCGGGATTCGCATCGCTCCGGCAACGACGCCGTCCTGCGCCACCTGCATCAGCCGCGCGACTCCGAGATCGGCGGGCTGAAGATTCATGCCGGACATGCGTGATTCGCGGACGTACGCCTGACGGTACACGTGCACGTCCGGCGGCACGATTACGTCGATTGCCGTAATTGGCAGATGCGGCGCCGGCAGTTTCACGCGATAGCGGCTCCGCCCCGGCTCACTGCCGCGACGTTCGGCAGCTACGCGTGCGGAAAGCGGCGGCGGCGGAATAAAGCCGGTGAGGTGGCGGGCATGGACGCCGGCGGGCAGCGGCACCCGTCCGCTGTTGCGGTCGTCCCACGTCACACGCAGATAACGATACGTCCCGGCGGGAAAGCCGAGCTCGGTTTGACGAAGTCCCTCGTCGGGGAGATCGAAGAGCGTTCCCTCGGCGGCGAGCAACGTCCAGCGCACGCGATCGCCGCTGCCTTCGAGCGTGAGCCGCTTGAGAAACGGCGGGCGCAGACCGGCAACCCGGATCCCGTCCATCGGCTGCACGCTCCCGAAGTCCGCCTCGAAGCCGCTTGCCTTGTCGGTAGCGGCGATCGGCAGCACGTCGCCATTCGCCCACGTCCTCTGGCGCACCTGCGACTGCAGCAGGATGTAGGGAACCGCCGCGCCCTTGCCGTCGAACAGGCGCAGGTCCGCGAGTGATGGCTGCGCCCCGGTAAGCAGCGGCACGTCGATGGCGAGGCGGCGAGGCCCTGCACCCTGGGCGTCAATCGGCCGTTCAAAGCCGAAGCGATCGACCGTCGCCTGGTGCGCAGACACTGACCCGATCAGCAGGCCAGCAACCAGCCAGCTCACCAGCGTGCGGGCCCTCATGCCTGCTCCTCCGGCCGCGCCAGGACGAATTTCTGCAGCGCCAGCGAAACGACGGCAAGCGACAGCGCGAGCCCGACGAACGAGCCAACGCGATAGAGCCCTTCGAGCGATCCAAGGTCGTACAGGAAGCACTTGAACGTCGTCAGCGCGATCAGCGCGAGCGCTGCGACGCGGCCGAAGCGATTGTGCAGATAGATACACGCGGCAAGGAGCAGCATTCCGAACGCCAGCCAGCCAATCGTGTAGGTAAGGTCCTGCGACACCGTCACTCCGAACCGGAACATGATCGTCGGTCCCGTCGCGTAGAAGTCGGCAATCTCGATATTGAGCAGGATGAACAGCAGCATCACGGCGCCGGCAGGCAGGACCTGCACCGGGCGCAGGCCAGTCCCCGCGATCTGTTCCTCCGATCGTGAGAGCTGCCATGCGGCGAACAGAAATGCGGCGGCGCAAATGAGGTAGGCGTACAGGTACCAGTTCAAGATGCGATACGTGCCGCGCGGCTCGTAGTGCAGGATCTCCGGATTCATTGCGAGCCGCACGAATGCCGCGCCAAGAAGTGCGATGCCCGCGTTGAGCAACCCGCGATGCGGGACCCTGACGAAGAGCCACGCGAGCGCCGCGCCTTCGAGCGCCCACCCGATCGTGATCCATTGCCGCTCGAGCTGCAGCGGTATGGCGACCGTGACGAACGCGAGTGCGGCGCCTGCGACCAGGGCGAGGCGGCCGAGGTCGCGATGACCCGTCGGCTGCATGCGAAGCAACTGACGAAGGAGCAACGCCATGATCGCGCCCTGGACCACCGGCAGGACGCCAATGATGTGCCCGTAGTCACCCGCAAGGAGCGCCTCGCGAGCGGCAAAGAAGAACACCGCGCTCGCCAGAACGGCTGCGAGGTACGGATCGCGGTCGTTCTCGGCGCGCCGGCCGAGGACGACGGGGTACGCGGTGAACACGAGATAGACCGCCACCGCAAGAACGAGAAGGCGCAGCCAGCCGGCCGCGGGATCGCCGTCCTGCCACTGCACGACCAGCGCGAGAGCGGCCGGCACGACCGCCCACAACGCCAGCTGCTGCCATCGGCGCACCCAGGTCAGCGCGAGCAGCACGGAAAGGTTCACCACGTGTGCCGCGACGACGGCGCGAAACGGCGGCGCGTCGCCTCCCGCCACCGAGATGATTGCGGTGAGCTCGGCAAGGAAGAGCGTCGCACCCGCGGCGGCAGCGGCGGCGCCGTTTCGCGCCACCGCGATCCAGCCCAGCGCAAACGCGCAGGTCGCCGCCGCCGCGAGCAGCGCCACCAACGCCCACAGCGAACCGGTGGTGGCCCACGCCCACGCCGCAACAATCACACCCGCGGCGACGGTCCCCGCGCTGTGCAACACGGTCCGCCGCGAGGCAAGCGAGGCCGCGCTGACCGCCAGCGTCAGAACGGCCAGCGTTCCAAACAACGGCCAGGGCGGAATCGACCATTCAGGATTGACGGCGACGAACAATAGGAACAGGTGACCCGTCAGCCCGAGGTACAGCCCGTCTGCGGCACCTGCATGTCCCCGCTGGTCCGTGGTCCCGGACGCCGGCCCGAGCGTTCGCGACACCCAGCCATGTCCAGCGAGCGTGATTAACGTCAACCCGGTTACCACCGCCAACGAGGGCAGGACGCCGATTGCCGCGCCGGCACGGAACCACCAGCTGGCCAGCACGATCCATGAGCCGGCGCTTCCAATCAACGAGATTCGAGGCAGGCCGCTCGAACCGCTCTCGATGAACAGCCCGGCATTGATGATTGCGAGCAGCAGCGCCAGCGCCCAGAGCGCGGCGGGGGCCAGCGAGCTCAGGGAGAGGAACAGCAGCAGCGCGAGGCTGCCGATGAGAACGAACCCGCTCCCCGCCTGCGGTTGCAACGGCCGGCCAATACGCCGGGCGAAGACCGGAATGGCCGCGGAGACGATCCCGAACACAGCGTAAACCGCCACGGCTGCCGGAAGCAGCTCGAGACGCAGATGCGTCGCCGACCACGAGGCTTGCGCAGCGACGGCGAAGAACGCGGCGAGGTAGTAAAGCGCGCCCTTGCCAGACGCAATCGATCTCCACGCGATGAGAAGAACCAGCGCGAGCAGCGTCGCAAACAGCGGAAGCGGCGCGCTGAAAGCGGGCTCGACGCGCGCCAGCACCACCGGCACGAACAGCAGCAGCGGCGACGCAAACTCTGCGCCCCTTGCGTCGAATGGCCTTCCGGCACGCGCCGCGAGCAGCGGAGCACAGATGAAGAACGTCACGAACACGGCGCAGAACACCAGGGGGGGCAGCCATGCGCCCGGCGTGAACGAAAAGGCCAGCCAGCTCGCCATGACGATTACGGTCGTGATCGCCGCGGCCCCATAGAGCAGTGCATGACGCCGCATCGTCGCGACGGCGAAGAGTCCACCGTCGAGGAGGAGCATGAATCCGAATAACAGCCACGGCCGGGCGCCGTATGCGGGAACGGCGCTCACGTAAACCGCGAACAGCAGCGGAAGCGCCGCCGCGAGAAGAGCGGTGTAGTCGAACGTCTTCTCCGGCATGCCGCTCGGATCCGTGACGGCCCGCCGTTGTGCGATGACCAACCCCGCGACGGTGACGGCCGGGAAGATGACGAAGATGCTCATCGCGAGGGTCAGGGAGCTGGCGTCGAGGAATTTGAACACCCATCCCCATTGATACAGCGTGGTGAATACGAGCGTCAGTGCCGTGAGCAGCGGCCACGTCTTGCGGTACGCGACCCACGCCAGCCCGACGTTCAGCAGCATCAGATAGGCGAACAACGGGATCGGCCGGTTCTCCCCCGTCGACAACAACGCGGGTGTCGCAAAGCCGCCCAGAAGCCCGAGCACGGCGATGAACAGAGACTCGCGCCGGATCGACAGAAGCACCGCGGTGGCGGTCACCATCGCGAGCAGCACGAACGCCGCCAGCGACGGGATCAGATTCCAGAGCGCGTGCGCGGCGAAGAACGTCGAGAACAGGATCGCGATCGCGGCGGCATCGAGCGCATTCGCGGTGACGGGGTAACGGCGTGCCGCTTTCAGCTCGCAGACGACCAGGAGCGCAATCGCCACCACCATACCGATGACGACGCGCACTGGCGGTTGCAGCCAGCCGTGCTCGACGGAATACCGCAGGAAGAAGATCGCGGCAATCACGAGCGCGACCCCGGCGATCGCGGAGAACAGCTTCACGCCGATCAGGCTTTCCCAATCGAACGATGGTGCCGGAGGGACGGGCGGCCGCGGCGGTGGCGGCGGAGTACGCGGTGTCGACGGCGGAGCCGGGCCTTGGCCCGCCGTAGCGGCCGGAACGGCCGCGGAGGCGGCGGGCGCCGGGCTCGTCGCGGGTTTAGGCCTTGCCGGCGGCAGTGCGGCGGGTGGTGGTGGACTCACAACCCGGGCGGGCGGCGGCAATACGCTTGGGCGCACAGGAGGCACACCCGGAGTCGTCGGCGGTTTGGCCGGTGCCTGGCCCGCCGGAGCGGCCGGAACGGCCGCGGGGGTCTGACCCCCCGACGCAACGGCCGCTGGGGTCTGACCCCCCGACGCTGGGGGGACCGTCGCCGGGGCCGCCGTAGCGGCCGGAACTGCAGCTGGGGTCTGACCCCCGGACGCTGCGGCCGCTGGGGTCTGACCCCCCGCAGCGGCCGGAACGGCCGCCGGGGCCTGCCCCGCCGCAGCGGCCGGAACGGCCGCCGGGGCCTGCCCCGCCGTAGCGGCCGGAACGGCCGCGAAGGCGGGCGCGTCGCGAAGCTCGGTTCGAAGCTTCTTGACCTCGGTCGCCAGCAGATCGATCGTCGTCTCCTGCCGCGCGACCGCGAGCGACAGCTCGTCGACCCGGGCACGGGTGCGACGGGCATATCCCCACGCGGCTAGAGGCGGCCCGAACAGGACCGCCAGAAACAGCAGCCCGAAAAACAGGAAGTCCACCGACCCTCCCGGGACGTGTGACTGATTTGGGGAAGCCCTCCCATCTTACCAGCCTCTCCGCATCGGCGGGGCGCCGCACCCACCCCCGTTCCGCCGACCTGATAGTCTTACGCGCAGTGGAAAAGGGCGGTTCACCCCGGATCGTCATCGGCGTCGCCGGCGGATCCGGGTCGGGAAAAACCACCGTCGTCCGGCGGATCATCGAGAGCATCGGCGACGATCAGGTCACGGTTCTCGAACACGATCGTTATTATCGCGACCGCAGCGATCTGCGGGCCGAGGAACGGGCGGCGCTGAATTACGACCACCCGGACTCACTGGAAACCGATCTGCTGGTGCGGCACCTTCAGCAGCTGCGTGCCGGGCGCGCGGTCGAAGTTCCGGAGTACGACTTCGCCCGGTACATACGGCAGCCCGTCACTGTTACGGCCCATCCCCGCCGAGCGATCATCGTCGAAGGGATTCTGATCTTTGCGGACGCGGCGCTGCGGTCCCTCCTGGACGTGAAGGTGTTCGTCGATGCCGACGACGACACCAGGTTCATCCGGCGGCTGCAGCGCGACATCGCCGAACGCGGACGCACCGTCTCGTCGGTGATCGAGCAGTATCTCGGGACCGTGAAGCCGATGCACCTGGAGTTCGTCGAGCCGAGCAAGCGATACGCCGACATCATCATTCCTGTCGGCGGCCACAATGCGGTCGCCATCGACATGCTGCTGACGCTGATCCGCAGCCTGGCGTCGCGTTGAAGCACCGGCCTTCTGTCGTCCTCGTTCTCTGCCTCGTCTTGGCGGTCATTCACACGTGGCCGCTCGCGCTCGCCCCGGGCACGTACTCGCGAAATGACAACGGCGACGCACAGCTGAACGAGTGGATTCTCGCATGGGTGGAGCACGCGCTGGTGCGCGACCCTCTGCACCTGTTCCAGGCCAACATCTTCTACCCCGCCAGAGATGCGCTCGCCTTCTCCGAGCCGCTCATCGCGCCGGCGCTACTCGGCGCTCCGGTGGCGTGGCTGGGCGGATCTCCGGTGCTCGTCTTCAACCTGCTGGTGATCGCCGGATTCGCCTTGTCCGCCGGCGCGGGGTACACGCTCATGCGGCGCTGGACGAACGACCGTCCGGCGGCGCTGCTCACCGGAACGACGTTGGCGTTCAATACGCACACGCTGACTCGTCTGGCTCACGTTCAGGGAATTCACGTCTACGGGCTGCCACTCGCGCTCTTGACGACCGACCGCATCATCACGAACGCACGCCTTCGCGACGGTCTCTGGCTGGCGGCGTGGATGACCGTGATGGCCTACACGTCGGGATACCTGCTCGTGTTTGCGTCGCTGATGGTGGCCATCGCCGTCATCGTGCGCGTGCGTGAGTGGCTGGCGCGGTGGCGGCCGGTGCTGGCCGCGCTGGCGCTCGCCGCCTTCGCGGCTGCCCTTGCGATCCTGCCGCTCTGGATTCCCTATCACCGCGTCGCGACCGAACAGGGCATGTTCCGATCTCTCGCAGCGGTAGCCGAGTTCTCGGCGACGCCCAGGGGCTATCTGGCGGCCGCCGGCACCATCCATTTGTCGACGTGGAGCGGACGCTTCTTCAAGGATCCGATCGACAGTTTCTTTCCCGGCGTCGTCGTCATCATCTTCTCGTGCGTGGCGATCGTCCTGACATTGGGCCGCGCGCGCGACGAAGAAGCGTGCCTTCTACAGCGCCGGGTGCTGATGCTGGCGGCGATCGGCGTCGCCGGTGTCGTCCTGTCGCTCGGAACCACCACGCCGGTATATGGGTGGATGTATCGGATCTTCGCGCCGATGCAGGGTCTGCGCGCCGCGGCGCGATTCGGCAATCTGTTCCTGCTCGCAATGTCTGCTCTCGCGGGACTCGGGCTGGCGCAGATGCGCCGGCGTTACCCGCGTTCCGGCGCGGCCGCGGTGCTGGCGATCACGGCTGTCGTGATCGCCAACGTGGAGGCGGCGCGAGCGCCATTCGAATACCGGCGGTTCGCGGGCGTCCCGCATCTGTATCGACTTCTGGCCGATCAGCCTCGTGTCGTCCTGGCGGAAGTGCCTTTCTATCCACGCCAGGCGGTGTTCGAGAACGCCGAGTACGTGCTGAACTCGACCGCCCACTGGCGGCCGCTGATGAACGGCTACAGCGGCTACACGCCGGTCACTTACGTCGACTACGCCGCCGTGTTCTGGTATTTCCCGCGCGACTATGCGATTGACGCGATGAAACGCGCCGGCGTCACGCACGTGATGGTGCACCCCGAGCGTTTCGGTCAGGAGGCGAACGACGTCCTCGCCGCGATCGAGAAGAGAGCCGATTTCGAATTGCTGGGAGTTGGACAGCGGGGATTGCGGTTGTATCGACTGCATTGAAGCTTCGGTGGCTCAATCAACGACAGCCACTGTCACGCTGCACGAGCCGACGGCTTCAATCACGGAGACACGAAGCACCGAAGATACGAAGAACCGAAGATAAGAACGGAAAGAGGTGAAGCGGACTCGCGAACCGCGCTCCGCGCGGTAGAACGCGTGCCGGCCGCAGGGCCGGCGTTGGCGAGTCCCCGGCTTTCATGCCCGGGATTCTCCTCTTCTCCCTTTCTCCTGTTTGATCTTGGCGGCGAAGATAGCGCCGCGAAGGTCGCTGATTGAGCCGGGCTGTTACCCGCCCGTCGAGCCGAAGCCGCCGCGTGTATCGCGCTTCGGTGCGCCGGACTCTTGCCACTCGACACGAGTGATCGGCAGAAGAATGCCCTGCGCGATCCGATCGCCCGCCTTCACCGTGACCGCGGCCGCGCTGAAGTTGAGGACCGCGATCTTCACTTCGTCGGTCGCGCCGCAGTAATCGGAATCCACGACGCCGACGCCGTTCGCGACCATCAGTCCGCGCTTCAGTGGCGTGCTGCTGCGCGCGAAGATGCCGAGAAACATCCCGTCTGGCACCTCGATGACGAGGCCAGTCGGGACCAGCGCGGTGCGTCCGGCTTCAATCGTGGTGTCCTCCGACGCCGCGAGATCGAAGCCGGCGGCCCCATTCGTGGCATACCGCGGCAGCTCCGCGGATGCTGAAAGCCTGTGAATCCGGACGCGCGTGGACATCAAAACCAGTTACCAGCCGCCAGCCGCCAGCCGCCGGCCGCGATTATTATACGTGGCGTCCATGCGACCGCTGCTGCTGCTCGCGCTCCTGACCATGACGGTGATGCCGCAGTCATCGCCACGCCCGCGCGCACGAGATCTCGGGATCGCGCCTGGAGTGATGCAGCCCGGGCCGCTGAACGCGATCACCGACGTCGCCGGAGTGCTCGTCGGCCAGGTGACGATCGCGTCCGGAAACGCGCGCACCGGCGTGACGGCGATCGTTCCGCATGGCGGGAATGTGTTCCGCGACAAGGTGCCCGGCGCGGTCTTCGTCGGCAACGCGTTTGGAAAACTCGCCGGGTCCACACAGGTCGACGAGCTGGGAACGATTGAAACGCCGATCGTGCTGACGAACACGCTCTCGGTGGGTACCGCGGTCGACGCCGTCGTCCGGTGGAGCATCGCACAGCGCGGCAACGAGAGCGTCCGCTCGGTCAACGCGCTGGTCGGCGAGACCAACGACGGGGCGCTGAACGACATTCGTGGGTTTCCCGTCACCCGAGAGCATGTCACCGCCGCGATTACCTCGGCCAAGACCGGCGCCGTCGACGAAGGGGCGGTCGGCGCGGGCACCGGCACCGTCGCGTTTGGCTGGAAGGGAGGAATCGGCACATCGTCGCGCCGCGTTCCGCAGCAGGGCGACACGTGGACCGTCGGCGTGCTGGTGCAGACGAACTATGGCGGCAGGCTCGTCATCGACGGCGTTCCGGTATGGAAAACACTGACGCCCACGCCGGCGAGCGGGCAGCCGGGAGCGGACGGATCGTGCATGATCGTCGTCGCGACCGATGCGCCGCTCGACGCGAGAGATCTCAAGCGGTTGGCGGCGCGCGCCGTTTTCGCGCTGGCGCGCACCGGCTCCACCTACTCGAACGGCAGCGGCGACTTCGCTATCGCGTTCTCGACGCACCCGTCTTTGCGGGTTGCCGCGGTAGCCACGCCCCAGTCGCGAATGCTTCTGACCACCGATAACGTCTCTGCGCTCTTCGAAGGGACGCTGGACGCGACCGAAGAAGCGGTCTACAACTCGCTGCTCAGGGCAACCGACACGAGCGCGAACGGCCGTACGGTCGCCGCCCTTCCCATAGAACCGCTGAAGCAGCTGCTTTCCCGGCGGTGAAGGCACAGCGAAAAGATGCCCTATAATGCCCGGCATCTTTTCTCGCACATTCCTGGAGGCCGTCCTCTCATGAAGCACCCTCGCTGGGTCGTTCCCTGCGCGGCGATGATCGCAGCGTTCGTGGCCACCTCGATGACCGGCCGCGGGCAGCAGCCAAGCGCGGCGCCGCCTGCCGGTCCGTTCGACACGCTGCATTTTCGACAGCTCGGTCCGGCATCGATGTCGGGGCGCATCTCGGATGTGGCCGTGTACGAAGCGAACCCCGCGATCTTCTATGTCGCGACCGCGCACGGCGGGGTCTGGAAAACAGTCAATAACGGCACGACCTTCGAGCCGCAGCTGCAAGACCGTGGACTGATGTCGATCGGCGACATCGCCGTGTCGCAGAACAATCCCGACCTCGTGTGGGTTGGGACCGGCGAGTCGAACAATCGACAAAGCACCTCGTGGGGCGATGGCGTGTACAAGTCCACCGACGGCGGCAAGACCTACACGTTCATGGGACTGCGCACGTCGCGCGCCATCAATCGCGTCGTCATCGATCCGCGAAACACGGAGACGGTATTCGTCGCGGCGACCGGAAATCTGTGGGGTTCCGGCGGCGAACGCGGCGTCTACAAGACGAGCGACGGCGGCAAGACCTGGAAGCAGGCGCTCAAGGTCGATGACGACACCGGCGCGAACGATCTGGCGATGGATCCGGATAACAGCCAGATTCTTTACGCCTCCACCTACCAGCGGCGGCGAACCGCCTGTTGTATGAATGGCGGCGGACCCGGAAGCGGGATCTGGAAATCAACCGATGGCGGCGAGACGTGGACACCCATCAAGAGCGGCCTCCCCGAAGGTTCGCTCGGCCGGATTGGTCTCGATGTCTCGCGCAAGCGGCCCAACATCCTGTACGCATCGATCGAAGGTCCGGTCCAGGCAGCGGGCCGTGGGCGCGGCACCGGAACTCCCGGTGCCGGTGAGGAAGGACCCGGCGGCGCACCGGCTGGTGCGCAGGCAGGCGGCGGGAGTGGCGGCGGATTCGGGCGCGGCGGCGGGCCGCTGAATCCGAACGATCCGACCGGCCTCTACCGCTCGGATGACGCGGGCGTGACGTGGAGAAAGGTGAACAACGCGAACCCGCGCCCGATGTACTTCAGCCAGGTGCGGATCGATCCGAACGATCCGGAGATCGTGTACCTCGGCGGCGTCGGCCTGCACCAGACGCTCGATGGCGGCAAGACGATCGCGACCGACGTCGCCCAGCCGATCCACGACGACGTACACGCGATCTGGATCGACCCGTCGAATTCGCGCCACGTCATCATCGGCAACGACGGCGGGCTCGCCTACTCCTACGACCAGGGGAAGACATGGGTGTTCGTGCCGAACCTGCCGGTCGGGCTGTTCTACCACGTCAGCTACGACATGGCGACACCGTTCAACGTGTGCGGCGGCATGCAGGACAACTACGACTGGTGCGGTCCGAGCGCAGTGCGCGGCGCCGCCGGCATTGCGAATCATCATTGGACGACGATCCAGGGGGGCGACGGGTTCGTCGTCCTGCAGGACCCCGCGGACAATCGCGTAATCTACAGCGAGTCGCAGGACGGCAACCTCGTGCGCGTGGATCGGGTCACCGGCGAAACGATGTCGATCCGGCCGCAGGCCGCCCAGGGCGAACCGGCGCTGCGCTGGCATTGGGACACGCCGATCATCATTTCCCCCCACGATCCGAAGGTCGTCTACGCGGCCGCGCAGCGCGTGTTTCGCTCCGGCGATCGCGCCCTGTCGTGGACGCCGATCAGCGGCGACCTGACGAGCAACGCCAATCGCGACGAGATCGTCACCATGGGCGTCAAGGGCAGCGACATCACGATTGCGAAGAACGACGGCATCGTTGCGTGGCCGACCATCGTGTCGCTCGCGGAGTCACCGAAGCGCGCCGGACTCCTGTACGCCGGTACCGACGATGGCAACCTGCAGCTGTCGCGCGATGCCGGAAAGACGTGGAGCAGCCTGTATTCGAAGCTGCCGGGTGCCCCGGCAGGCGCATTCGTCTCGGAGGTCGTGCCTTCGCGATTCGATGAGGGCACTGTCTACGTGACCATCGACGACCATCGCCAGAGCAACTTCGACACGTTCGTGTACGTGAGCCGCGACTTCGGCCAGACGTGGCAGTCCGCAAACGGAAACCTGGCCGGCGAGGTCGTCAAGACGCTGACCGAGGACCTGAAGAATCCGGACGTCCTCTACATAGGAACCGAGACGGGACTCTTCGTCACGACGGATCGCGCGAAGACGTGGGCGCGCGTGCGCGCGAATCTGCCGACGGTGCGCATCGACGAGATCACGCTGCACCCGCGCGATAACGCCATGCTGCTGGCGACGCACGGCCGCTCGCTGTGGATTCTCGATCACCTCGAGCCGTTTCAGGAGTTCGCCGCGGCGCAGTCGACCACTGCGGACGCGAAGTTGTTCACGCCGCCGCCGGCGGCCATGTATCGACGTCCGGTACGCGATCGCAACTACGAGTTCTGGGGCGACCAGACATTCTTCGGCGAGAACCCGCCGCAAGCGGCGGTGATCTCGTGGTTCATGAAGAAACAGGCGGGTGACGTCAAGCTGAAGATTGCCGACTCGGCGGGCCGGGAGGTGCGCGAGATCTCCGGAACCGCGCTCGCGAACAGCGGCAAGCCTGGCATGCAGTCAGCCTGCTGGGATCTGCGCGTTCAGCCGGTGCCCGCGCCCGCTGCGGCACCCGGTGGATTCGGCGGTCCTCAGGGCGCGGCGGGCGGCGGCGGGGCGGGCGGCGGTGGTGGCGGACGCGGCGGGCAGCAGACACCGAGTCCGTTCGGCGCGGGATGCGGTACCGGAGGCGGCGGATTCGGCGGTTTTGGCGGGTTTGGCGGCGGCGCCAATCCGGGGCCGTTCGTCCTCCCCGGCGTCTACCATGTCTCGCTCGTTGTCGATGGCAAGACGGTCGACACCAAGCCGCTGCGCGTCGTCGACGATCCCGAAGTCCTGTTGACGTCCGCCGAACGCAAGAAGCTGTTCGACATGGCCATGGAGATCCAGGAACTGCAGAAGCGCGGGACGGACACTGCCAATGCGTTGACGCCGCTCAACGCAAAAGTTGCGGAGCTGGCGCCGCAGGTCGCGTCGAACACGAGTATCCCCGCAGACGTGAAGACGGCATTGGAGCAGTTAGGCAAAGATCTCGCCTCGGCGGCCTCGAAGTTCGCGCCGCCAGCGGGCGGCCGCGGATTCGGCGGCGGAGGTGG
>JBKPLP010000030.1:0-37257 GCA_046731735.1 Acidobacteriota bacterium | reverse complement strand
CGTTCGCGAGGAGCTGGCGAATGCTGAACGCGCCGCAAAGGCGATTCAAGAAAAGCTCGACCGCTTGGACGGAAGCATTCCTGTTCGAGCGCTCGATCGACATCGAGACGTACGACCGTCACGCCGAGAAACTGCGCGAGGAGCTCACGCTCGTCCGGATACAGCGTCACTCCGGTCAGCTCGAAGAACTCGACGTGGAAGGCATCCTGGCCTTCGCCGAGCGCATCCTGCCGCGCGCCGCAGACCTCTGCGTTCAGGCATCACTCGACCAGCGCCAGCGGTTCCAACAACTGTTCCTTCCGGTCGGAATTGCCTTCGACGGAAACGCTTTGTTGCAACCGGCGTAACCGCGCCGGCTTTCAGCTACTTGCGGGAAATCGAGATCGAAAATGAAAGGATGGTGGACCTGACCGGGATCGAACCGGTGACCTCCTGAATGCCATTCAGGCGCGCTCCCAACTGCGCTACAGGCCCGTTCGGTGTGGGGACGAACCTTCATTGTAGCGAATCGACCATGAAACCGCCAACCGGGTCAGTTGCAGTGCTGGCGCCCAGACAGTAATCTGCGCGCGTGCTTCACGGCTTCCACATCCAACAATGATCGCTGCGATTGCTGACGAGCGGCTCCGGCGGCAGCGCCTCACTGCCGCCGGACTGCGCAAACCCGAGGACGTCGTCGCCTGGTTCGGGGCGGTCCAGGCGCAGGAGTACGAACCCGCGAAGTGGGCGCTTGCGCTGCGCATGCGGGAGGGTGTCGTCGCGGCGGACATCGAGCGCGCATTCGACGAAGGGCGCGTCCTCCGCACGCACGTCATGCGCCCCACGTGGCACTTCGTCACCGCATCCGACATCCGGTGGCTGCTGGAGCTGACGGCTCCAGGCGTGCACCGTCGGATGGCGCCGTACAACCGGCAGCTCGAGCTGGATACGCGCACGCTGACGCGCGCGTTGCGCGTGATCGAACGTGCGCTGCGCGATCGGCGCTTCCTCACTCGGGCCGAGTTGGGAGAGCAGCTCCAACACGCCGCTCTGCCTGCGACGAGCGTGCGCCTGGCACACATTGCCATGCACGCCGAGCTCGAGCGGGTCATCTGCAGCGGTCCCCGTCGGGGCAAACAGTTCACCTACGCGCTTCTCGCCGAACGGGCGCCTGAGGCACTTCGGCAGTCCCGCGATGAAGCACTCGCGACGCTTGGCATGCGGTTCTTCACGAGTCATGGTCCGGCCACAGGTCGTGATTTCGCCTGGTGGTCCGGCCTGGCGGCCTCGGATGCGAGGCGGTCGCTCGACATCATCAAGGCACGGCGCCTGGAAGTCAGCGGCCGTACGTACTGGACGACTGGACCGTCGCCGCGCGGGAAGCCAGGCCAATCGCTCGTACACCTGCTGCCGATATACGACGAGTACCTCGTGGCCTACCGCGATCGGGTTGCGGTGCCCCATGGGCCAACCGCGATCGTGCCGGTCCCGCGCTTCGTAACGTTCGATAACTCCCTCGTCATCGCCGGACAAGTGGCGGGGACGTGGCGCCGGGTGTCCGGCTCGCGGGGAGTTCACGTGAGTATCAAGGCGCATCGGAGATTGACCCCTCGCGAGCGCGGTGCGATTTCGGCAGCGCTCAGGCGCTACCAGGCATTCACGGGAACAACGGTCGATTTCTCCGTCGGGTGATTGCTCGCCATTGCGCGCGAGCGCAACTGGCGATACGCTGCCGCGATGCCGCACCCGTCCATCTCACGCAGAGAGTTTCTCCGGACCGCTGCCACGACAGCAGCGGTCGCTCCTTTTCTGTCGATCCCGTCGCGTACCGCGCCGCCGACGCTGCGCCACGCCAGCTTCGGGGCGAACGGCCAGGCGTTCAGCGATTTGCTCTCGTTCGCCAAACACCCGGCGTTCGATCTCGTTGCGGTCGCAGACGTCGATCTCGCGCGGTTCGATCGCGTCCAGCAGCGCTTTCCGAAAGTGCGCGTCTACCAGGACTGGCGCGAGCTGCTGAAGAAGGAACACAAGAACATCGATTCGGTGAACGTGTCGACGCCGGATCACATGCATTGTCTGATCGCGCTCGAGGCGATGAAGCGCGGCAAGCCCGTCTACGTGCAGAAGCCGCTCTGCAACACGATTCGCGAGACCCGGCTGCTGACCGAGTACGCGCAGCGCAAGGGGCTGACAACCCAGATGGGGATCCAAGTGTCTTCGACCCGCGGCCAGCGGTACGGCGAGGCGCTCGTCCGCAGCGGCATCGTCGGCAAGATCCGCGAAGTGCACACGTTTTCGAACAAGAGCTGGGGAGACGATAAGCCACTGCCCGACACGACCGATCCCGTCCCGGCGCCGCTCGACTGGGACGGTTGGCTTGGGGTCAGCGATCCGCGTCCGTTCAAGCGCGCGGTCTATCACCCGTCCGAATGGCGCCGCCGAGTGGGCTTCGGGACCGGTACGCTCGGCGACATGGGCTGCCATATCTACAGCCCGCCGTATCGCGCGCTGAACCTGACCTCGCCGATCGCGGTCACCGCGTACGGCCCGTCACCGACCGCGAACAGCTGGGCGACGAAGGCGCGCGTCAAACTGACGTATCCGGGCACGGAGTATACGGCTGACAAAACCGTCGACGTGTGGTGGTACGACGGCGGGGAGTTGCCGCCGGACGCCATTCGTGAACCGGTCGGCAGCAGATTTCCTCCGCAGGGCAGCGTCGTCGTCGGCACCGACGGAATGATTGTGCTGCCTCACGTGAGCCCGGACGCGTTCGTCCTGCCGGATGCGAAAATGGCCGCGCTGCCGAATGTCGAGATCAGCGAACGCGATCACTATGCCGAATTCATCGACGTCGTGCTCGGCGGCGGCAAGCAGAAGTGCTCCGCGAATTTCGACTACGCCGGCCCGCTGACCGAATCCGTCATCATTGGAAACGTCGCGGCGCACTTCCCGGGCGAAACGCTGAAGTTCGACGGGAGGACGCTGACATTCCCGGACAAGCGCGAGGCCGATCAGTACCTTTCACGCAGCTATCGCCACGGCTGGAATCCAAAGGGCTGAACGATGAGCCTAGCCCACTTCACCCTCGCGACGCAGGATGTGGAACGGACCGCCGACTTTTTCGAGCGCACGCTCGGCTACAAACGCAACCCCGTGCCGGCGAATTCACCGGTCAAGATCGCGTGGCTGAATCTCGGACGCGGGCAGGAGATCCACGTCATTTACACCGAGGGCTTCACTCCTTCTCCGTTCGAGCTGGAGTTCGGCCGCCACGTCGCCGTATTTCATCCGGCTGCCGACTTTCCCGCACTCAAGGAGCGGCTGGTGAATGAAGGCGCGCAGATTGTCGAACCGCTGCGCCCGACGGCCTTCCAGCGCTTCTTCTTCCGCGAGCCGGTAAACGGCTATTTGTTCGAAGTAATCGATGCAGGCCGCGAGCCGACGGATCTGTAAGCGAAGCTACGGCACCTTCCTGCAACGTCATTCGCCTCGAAACAAGCCCGAAACAGCGGCGTCGTATCCTTGATGTCGATCGAACGCTGCAGAGAAACGTATTGAGAGCCTTGAGGAGGCAGCATGAGAGACCAATTCACGATTGACCACGCCGCGCGCGGCGGCAGGGCGTTCATTCGTGGCGCGGGAATGCTGGTGCTCTTGGTCATCGCCGTCGTCGTCGCGTTTTCTTCGACATCATGTGTCCGTACGGGGCACGTGGGGGTGGTCAGCATCTTCGGCCGGGTCACGGGGCAAACGCTCTCCGAAGGCATGCACATCGTCAACCCTCTCGCCACGATCACGGAATTGAGTGTCAAGACGCAGGAAGTCAAGGAGCACGCGTCGGTGCCCTCAATGGAGGGTCTCATCATGGGGCTCGAGGCGTCGATCCTCTATCACCTGGACCGCTCACGCGCTGCAGAACTGTTCCAGCAGATCGGGCCCAACTACGCTGAGGTCCTGCTGCAACCGACGTTTCGATCCGCGATCCGCGCGATTACGGCGGGCCACACCGCCGCCTCGCTCTACTCCGACGCGCGCGAAGCGATCGCCAAGCAGATTCTCGAAGACGTCCAGCGCCAGGTTGCACCCCGCGGGGTGATCGTCGAGAACGTACTGTTGCGTGATCTGCAGTTGCCCGACACCTTGAAGCGCGCCATCGAGGCGAAGCAACAGGCGCAGCAGGAAGCGCAGCGCATGGAGTTCGTCCTGCAGCGCGAGAAGCAGGAGGCCGAGCGCAAGCGCGTGGAGGCTTCCGGCATCAAGGATTTCCAGGACATCGTCAGCCAGGGGATCAGCGAGAAGCTGCTCGAATGGAAGGGCATCGAGGCGACCATGGAGCTCGTGAAGAGCCAGAACGCCAAAGTCATTGTCGTCGGCAATTCCAGGAACGGCCTGCCGTTGATCTACTCTGGGGAAAAGTAGCAATCGCACGCAGGCGAGCCGCCGCGCGCTATGGACTTTTCGCGAGCCACTTGGACCAATAGAAGGTCAGCGGCACCTTCCCGGTGTTCGTGATGCCGTGCATGACGTTGCCGGCGCAGTACATCATCGCGCCTGGTCCCACCTTCGTCGTCTGGCCGGCGCACTCGATCTCGCCGGTTCCCGACGCCACGATCATGAATTCTTCTTCGGGATGCTGATGCGGCGGGTGCGGCGTCGACCCGGGCTCCAACACGCACATGCCCGCGCACAGGCCGCTCAACTGGTCGGTCGGGCCGTTGTAGTGCGTGAACACACGGCACCCGAGAACCGGATCGGTGCCGTTGATCTGATCCAGATCGACGACGCCGTCGTGCAGTTTCGCGCCGGTCGTCGCGGCGCTGACCACGTTCGCAGTTTCGTTCGCCATAGAGCTTCTCAGTCCTGCAGGTCCTTGAGGACGGCTTCCGCGGCAGCCTTCAGCTCGAGCAGCATGTCGCGCACCGTCACGTTGGTTTCCAGCATATCGTCAACTTGCGCCATGAGTGCACGCGCGGATCGCTGCCGCGTCGCTTTCTCGGCTCTCCGCCCTGCCGCATCGATTTTCTTCAGCTCGCCGCGGAACTTCGCCACTCGCCGCAGCTTGGCTTCGATTTCCGACTGCAGCCCGGTGAGATAGACGTCCATCAGCTGGGTGTCGAGCGCCAGCTTGTCTTCCGCACTCATCGTCATACCATCCTGTCCTCGCCGCGGGCTGAGCGGCGCGCGGATTGCGCGCGAGATGTCGCCTGGAGTAAAGTTGCCGCTCCAGCTTGACAACCTATTCTAAGGGGAGTGCCGAGAGTATGCCTCCGTCGGGGGCCGCTACGCCCCCCTGCCCTGTCTGCCGCTCGATCGAGGTCGAAGTGACGCTCAAGACCGCCAGCGGCGCCTATTATCGCTGCGGCGATTGCGGCCACGTTTGGCACGACGACAAGCCGAAGCCCCGCGGAAAAGCCCGACTCTGACGCCAAGTTGGTTATCGTGCGCTGGACACGATAGCTTCAGGGTAAAACAACGACATGAGCATGATTCACGTCGACAACCTCGTGAAGACGTATGGCGAGGTGAAAGCCGTCGATGGAGTGTCGTTCGAAGTCGCGGCGGGCGAGATCTTCGCCTTCCTCGGCCCCAACGGTGCCGGCAAGACGACGACAATCCAGATGCTGACGACGCTGCTCGCGCCAACGAGCGGCACGATGAGCATCGACGGCCTTGATCCGCGCAGGCAGCCGCACGAGGTGCGCCGCCGTTTCGGGATTGTATTCCAGGATCCGAGCCTCGACGGCGAGCTGACCGCCCGGGAGAACATGGAGCTCCACGGCGTTCTCTACGGAGTGCCGCGGAAGATCCGCAATGACCGTATCCAGCGGCTGCTCACGCTGTTCGAGCTCTGGGATCGGCGCGAGGCACTCGTCAAGACGTTCTCCGGCGGGATGAAACGCCGGCTGGAGATCGCCCGTGGCCTGCTCCACACGCCGAAGATCCTGTTCCTCGACGAGCCGACCCTCGGGCTCGATCCGCAGAGCCGGAACCAGATGTGGACGCACGTGAAGCATCTCAACGAAACGGAGGGCGTTACGGTGTTCCTGACGACCCATTACATGGACGAGGCGGATCGGGTTGCGCACCGGATCGCCATCATCGATCACGGCCGCATTGTCGCTCAGGGGTCGTCGCAGGAGCTGAAGACGCAGACCGGAACCGATTCGCTCGAGCACGCGTTCCTGGCGCTCACCGGAAGCACCATCCGCGACGAGCGGGCGGACGCCGCGGATCAGATGCGACAGGTCGCGAAGATGTGGAGGCGGTAGACGTGAGCGCGATCTACATTCTCTGGCTCCGCGAAATCAAACGCTACACGCGATCCCGCGCGCAGATCATCGCGTCGCTCGGGCAACCGTTGCTCTATCTTCTCGCGCTCGGGTTCGGCCTCGGACCGATTTTTCAGAAAGCAGGCCAGGGCAGCTATCTCCAGTTCGTCGCGCCCGGCGTAATCGGAATGTCGGTGCTGTTTACGTCGATCTTTTCCGGAATCGGCCTGCTCTGGGATCGGCAATTCGGCTTCCTGAAAGAGACTCTCGTGGCGCCAGTGCCGCGGCTCCATATCATGATCGGCCGGACGCTCGGCGGCGCCACCATCGCGATCATGCAGGGGCTCCTCGTGATCGTCATCTGCGTGGCCGTCGGTTTCCGCTCGACCAACGCGCTCACCATTCCGCTCGGCGTGATGTTCATGGTCCTCATCAGCCTGGTGTTCGCGGCGCTGGGGACCGTGATCGGATCGCGGCTGCGGAACATGCAGGGGTTTCAGCTGATCATGAACTTTCTCGTGATGCCGATCTACTTCCTGTCCGGCGCGTTGTATCCGCTCAATAATCTGCCAACGGGGCTCATGATTGCGACTCGCATCGACCCGCTGACCTACGGCATCGATGGACTGCGCGGCGCCTTTATCGGAACCGCGCACTTCTCCGCCGGCACCGACGCGGCGGTGCTCGGCGCCGTCGCGGCGATCTTCATGGCGCTCGGTGCTCAGTCGTTCGCCAAGATCCAAATCTGATGATCCTTACGGATCGCGACCAAACATCGCACGGTACGATTCCGGTGTGTCGACGTCCCCGACCACGCCGGGATCGTCGACGTCGACGTTCAGGATCGTGTGCTGATGCGCGTGAACCACAGATTTAGCCCCTGTGGCGGGGTCGGCGCAGCGGAGCTCGTCAAAAACCCCCCGAGAAAAAATGACCGGATGCCCGTTCCGGCCCTGGTAGCGCGCGCGCACCACTGGCGCGAGCGTGGCATCGAAGACGGCGAGAAGCGTCGCGATGGTTGAGGGAGACAGGAGGGGGGCGTCAACCGGAACGACCATCACCCCGCGCAGGTGCGCGCGATCGCAGGTAGAAAGCGCCGCCAGCAGCGACGAGAGCTGCCCCCCTTCATCCGCGTTGGGATTTACCACGTAGGCGCCCCCCTGGCGCTCGACCTCGCCGCGCAGCTGCTCATCGCCAGGCCGCCCCACCACGACCGGGTTCTCGATTCCACCTTCGCGAAGCGTCGTCAGCAGTCGTGCCACGAAGGACTCGGTCGGCGACGCGGGGAGCAGCGCTTTGGGCGTCCCCATCCGTACGGACCGCCCGGCCGCGAGGATGATTCCGGCAACCACGGTACAATTCTCCCCGGAATGCTCATCCTGCGCTGCCAGCGCTGCGGGACGAATATGGACCTGCGCGATCCCGCCCCGGGAGAGCCCTGGAAAGCCGACCAGTTCTGGGTGTGCCCGCGGTGTGGCCGGCATTTCTGGACGACTTATGCCGCTCCGCCGGGCGCCCCGGCGCCCCAGGCGACGGCGGAATCCACGCCGAAAACATGATTCGGGGGCAGCCCCTAACCCTCGTGGTTTGCTTGACTTCGCGTCCGGAAGTCCCTACACTGGCCCCGCTTTCAAGCTCAGCGTGCGGCGGGCAACGACCCGCCGCCGCGGCAAGCGCGGGATTTTCGTCAGGTCGCCGGCGCCTCCCTGCAAGTTCGGGCCGCCCCCCGGCCCCTGTGCTTTTCCCGCATGACAGTCTGGGCAAGCCCGTCGGGATGATCCCGACGGGACGGTGTTCATCGGAGGACACGGGTATGCCGACCGGCACCATCGCTCGCCTTCTGATCGACAAAGGATTCGGGTTCATCCGCGACGAGGGAGGCATCGAGCACTTCTTTCACCGCAGCTCCGTGCGTGGCGCCGTGTTCGAGCTTCTGCGCGAAGGGCAGCGTGTCGAGTTCCAGACCGAAGAATCCGGCAAGGGTCCGCGCGCCGGCGAAGTGCGGCTGATCGAAGGCTGAGATTCCCGCGGCCCGGCGGGCGGGGCAGTCGCCCCGCCGATCGGGACAATCCTCCCACCCCAATGGCTCGAGCGGCGCCCCAGCATCCGGCACGCCGCATTCTCGTGCGCCTGGTCTGCGCGACGATCGTCCTTCTCCTCCTCGCAAGCGCCGCATTCTTTCCGTTCGCGGGCCGATACCTCGTGTACGAAGATTCGCTGCAAAAAAGTGACGTCATCGTCGTGCTGGCCGGCGCACGTGTCGAGCGATGGCTGGAAGCAGTCGAGCTGTACCGGAGCGGCTGGGCCCCACAGATCCTGATCAGCCCCGGCCGGCTCGAAAGCGCGGAGGTGCAGCTGCACAGTATGGGGATCCGGTTTCCGACGGATGCCGAGCTGGCGCGTGACGCGATGCTCCAACTCAAGGTACCCGCCCCGGCTGTCGAGACCCTACCAGGATCTCTGGACAACACGGCAGACGAGGCGGCCGCCGTACGCGCGTTCGCCGCCGCGCGTCACTGGTCCCGCATGATCGTCGTCACCTCGAAGTATCACACCCGGCGAACCCGCTTCGCGTTCGCCCGCGAGTTCGCACGCTCGAACGACGTCCACATCCTCATCCGCGCATCGCGCTACGACACGTCCACGCCCGAGCGCTGGTGGACGCAACGCGCGGACATACGCTACGTCCCCTCAGAGCTGGAGAAACTGCTCGCTTACAAGTTGGGATTGGGAAAATAGAGAATTGCCAAAATTGGCACAATCGCCGGAATTGCCATAATTCGTTCCCTGAATTTTCAATTACGGCGATTCTGGCAATTTTGGCAATGTACTGCCTGGCTTGCCAGTCGGAGCTCTCTGCGAGCATTCAGCCGGTCCGCCTTCGCCAAGGCTCCGGCGGGCAGCCTTCGCGCGAATCATGAGCGAAGGCTGGCGGAAGCGCCTGGGAGTCGAACCCAGCCCGCGCACGTTATGTGCGCGGCGACCGGTTTTGAAGACCGGGAGGGCCACCGGGCCCCGTTCACTTCCGTTCTTGATCGGCGGGGTCCCCCCAGCCTCCGCGCTGAAGCTCCGGCGGGCCGCCGTAGCCTTGGCGAAGGCGGCTGCACCCCGCCTGGCTCACTTCACTGCGCTCGCACTAACGCTGCTCGCTCCGTTCCGGACGCTTTTTGATCGGCGGGGTCCCTGCACCCCGCCAGGCTCACTTCACTGCGCTCGCACTGACGCTGCTCGCTCCGTTCCGGTCGCTTTTTGATCGGCGGGGTCCCCTGCACCCCGCCTGGCTCACTTCACTGCGCTCGCACTAACGCTGCTCGCTCCGTTCCGGTCGCTCTACAGTCGCTCATTTTACCCTTGTAGCAATTTCAGGAACTCCTCCGAACGACTTAAGTCCTGAAACACGACGTCGGCGCCGTGATCACGCAACTGATCCGCGGTGAAACCGCCGGTGGCGACCGCGACCGGCACCGCGCCGACCGCACGCGCGCAGGCGATATCGTGCGGCGTATCGCCGACCACGAGGATGTGTTCGGGAGAAAGCTCCGGAACCCCGCACTCCTTCGCACGGCGAACGGCAAACGGTACGAGATCGTTGCGGTCTGCCGAGTCGTCGCCGAATGCGCCGCACCTGAAGTAGCGCCACAAGTCGAAATGTTCGAGCTTGATGCGCGCGCCCGCGTGAAAGTTCCCCGTCAGCAGTCCGAGGAACACGTCGTCGCGCCGCACGAGCGCGTCGAGCAACTCGCGAATGCCGGGCATGATCGCCTTGACGCCGCCGCGCGCCCCGAGCGACTCGAAGTTCTGTGTCCGCCCCGGACGCTCGATTTCTTCCCGTAGATACTCGACGTACCGATCGCGCAGCCGATCCAGGAGCCCGTCGTCGGGACTCTGACCTGCCTGCCTCAGCACGTCAGTCAGGATGATGCGATCGGTGCGGCCGGCGACGGGGACATTCGCGAGCGCCTGGCGATGGCCGACGAGCTCTTCGCACGCGCGGTTCATGGCCCGGATGCCGGCGCCGCCGGTGAGCACGAGGGTGCCATCGATATCGAAGAGAACGAGTTTACGGATCGTGTTCATCAGGATCTACAATCGCGCCCGAGGAGGCTACGCAATGAAACTCTCGACAACAGCGCTGGCGATGGCGTTCGCTGGCAGTGCTGCCCTGGCGCAGGCGCCGCAGCCAGCCCAGCCGCCAGCCACCGCGGCGGCGCCGGCGCCCAAGACTGGTCCTGCGGCCCCGATCCGCGCGCATGCCGTCATAAAAGGCGAAGGGATCACCGGTTCCGCCGACTTCATCGAACATGACATGGGTGCCGGCAGGGTGGTCGACATCACGGTCAGCGCCACAGGGCTGAAGCCCGGGATGCACGGCGTGCACCTGCACGCCATCGGCAAATGCGAGCCCGACTTCGCGGCGGCGGGCGGACACTTCGATCCTGGTCCCGCCGGCAACATGGATCCGGACGCCAACCATCCGTTCCACATGGGCGATCTGCCGAACCTGAACATCGGGGCGAACGGCCGCGGCGCCATGAAGGCGACGACCTCGCGCGTGACGCTGTCGGACGGCCCGCTGTCGTTGTTCGATGCGGACGGCAGCGCGATCATCATCCACGGCAATCCGGACCAGGGGGTGACGGGCGAGCCGAAATCGGGCGTCAGCGGCGGACCAAGGGTCGCATGCGGAGTCATCACGAAATAGTGACATGCTGATTGCCGATTGCTGATCAATGATTCGACTGCGGATTCGTCATTGAATCGACAATCGACAATCGACAATCGGCAATCGGCAGTTCTGATTACCCCCACCACCGACGCCGCGCGGACACGAGCTGCCCGGTCGCTGGCTGCAACGTCAGCGTGCGGTGCGCGGCCGAGCGGGCAAACGTCATATCGAACGTAATCGCGAGCGCGGTAAGGGCTCGTGCGTCGCAGACGCGCGCGACCACAACGCCGAACGCTGCGCGCTCCTCCGCGGGCATCGCCGCTGTCGGATGCTCCAGCAGGAGCACCGCCGGACCGAGCGCCAGCGCGCGCGCCAGATGGACGCGTGCGCGAACCGCCGGCGGCACAGTGGCGACCGGCTGCGCCAGCCAGTCGTAGGGAATGTCGCATTCAATCCCCAGCGCCATGACCTTCTGCTGTGCTTCCTCGGGAACCGGATCGATCTCGAGCGTGAGCGGCAGCGCGAGATTCTGGATCACCGTCGAGCCCTCGAGCAGGACTCCGCGTTCGCTGATGATGCCGAAGCGATCGAGCGACGCCAACCATTCGTCGCCGTCCGGAATATCTGCAGTGGGCCGGCCGAAGACACGCACTTCCCCCTCGTCGGGCAACGATGCGCCGGTCACCAGGTTTACCAGCAGCTCGGCACCGCCGGCATCGATACCGCTCAGCGCCACACGCTCGCCAGCCGCCACGGCCAGCGACGCGATCCGCAGCGGGCGAAGCGCCGCGTAACTCTTCGTGACGCCGGCAATTTCGATGGCGGGCGAAACGGTCATCCGCGCTTCGACTCGAACCGGCTGAAATCCTCGACGGACAGGACGACGGCCCCGAGCATCGCGGCGCGATGGCCGGTATCACCGTGATAATCCGAGCCGCCGGATACCGCGAGTCCGTGCTCTACCGCCAGCGCGCGATAGTGCTGCTCCGCCAGCGCGTCGTGATCGCTGTGCCGCACTTCGAGGGCGGCCATTCCCGCGGCTGCGAGCCGCGGAATGATGTGATCCAACCGGGTGACCCCGGGGTGAGCCATCGACACGATTCCGCCGGCCCGCCCGACAATCTCAATCACGTCGGCGGGACGCGCACCTTGTCTTGGCACATACGCGGCGCCGTCGGCTCCGATCAATCGATCGAAAGCGTCCGCAAAATCGCGGGCGTGTCCCGCCGCGACCAACGCGGCCGCAATCTGCGGACGGCCGATGCTGCGACCCGGCTTCAGAACGGCCGCCGCGATCAGTGACTCGACGTCGATGGGGAATCCGAGCGTCGCGAGGCGACTGGCCATGGCACGGACCCGCCGGACGCGGTCGGCGCGCTGGGTCGAAAGAAAATCGCGCAATCCGCTGTGTGACGGATCGACGAAATAGCCCAGCATGTGTACGTCGCGCTGATCTTCGACCGCGGTGATCTCCACTCCGTCGATGACGCGAACACCGTGTGTCGTCGCCGCCCGCCGCGCTTCCTGCAATCCGTCGAGCGTGTCGTGATCCGTGATCGCGATGATGCGCAGCCCGGCACCAGCGGCGCGCGCGACGAGCGTCGCAGGTGTCAGCGTGCCGTCCGACGCAGTCGTGTGGAGATGGAGATCGATCACCGGGCCACGGCCGGCTCGCGGCGGGACCGCCGCTTTGCCACGCGAGCGCCGCGACGGCCGCGATGCCGGCCGGCAAGCGCGCGGTATTCACGGATCAGGAGCTCGAGATGGGAGCGTTCCTCGTCCGCGAATTCGAGGAAGATCTTCTTTCCTCTCGAGTCTTCGAACTGGCCGCCATAGCGCTTGAAGAACCGATGCGAACCGCGCTCGCAGTGAATGGCGATCATCAACGCCTGACGCGCATCGATGCCATTCGCGAGCCGCTCGGATCCGGCGGCGAACAACCCGTTGGCGGCGCCTTTGAAAAAGAGGAACGTCGGCCGCGACTCGAGCTGGGGATCCTGCTGCAGGAGCTCCCGATACCGCTCCTCCAGCCGGGCGAGGTGCGAGCGCTCGGCCTCCGCCAGTTTCTCGAACACGCGACGTCCGCGCGAATCGCGCGTGATCGAGGCGGCACGCGCATAGAACTCGAGCCCGCTGCGCTCGGTGGCGATGGCGATGCGCAGCGCGTCGCGAGCGAACACCAGCTCGGTGGAGCGGACCGCGGCCGGCGCGGGCCGGCCGGTGCGGCAAGCCTCGCACGTGCCATGGATCTGCAGCACGCTCTGACGCGCCGCGAAGTTCCGCGCCCCTGCGACCTCCTCGATCAGCGACTCGATGTCGGAGCTGAGAAACTCGAAGGACCGGTTACAGCTCTTGCAGATCAGGTGGAAGTGCCTGGGGTGTCGATACGAGTGCTCGAACCGGACACGCCCCTCACCGAAGTCTACTTTCCGTGCGATTCCGGCATCCACCATCCACTGCAAGGTGCGGTACACCGTCGCGCGGCTGATTCGCTGTTGTGCGTCGGTCTTCAACGGATCATCACGGCGGATGAGATCGAAGAGATCGTCGGCGGTGAGGGGCCCTTCCTGACGCAGGAAGACGTTGACGATGAGGTCCCGCTTGGTGGAGCGTTTCGTGCCGGCGGGACGGAGGGCTTCGAGGTCGGCGGCGGGGTCCGTGCCGTGTTGAACCGTCACCGCCTGCCCTCGACTGAAAACTCCTCGCTTACACGCTGAAGGACGAGCCGCAGCCGCAGGTCGACTTCGCGTTCGGGTTCTTGATCGTGAAGCCGCCGCCGGTGACGTTGTCCACGAAGTCGACTTCTGCGCCACGCAGGTAACGGGCGCTGATCGGGTCGACGAGCAGCTTCACGCCGTTCGACTCGATGACGGCATCGGTCGTCGCGTCTCCCTCGCCCTCGTCAATCATGAGGCCGTACTGAAATCCGGAACAGCCGCCGCCCTGGACGAAGACGCGGAGGCCGGCATCAACCTTGTTCTCTTCGGTCAGCAGTTCGGTGATCTTGGACGCCGCCGAGGGGGTGACATTAATCATGACCAGAAATCTCCAATCGAAAGGCTCTTTTCATTATACCGTTGGCGGCAAGCACCCGCAACTTGGCACCCGCCAAAGACTTAGACGCCCCGAACGGAAGAAAGGTGACCGGGTTGGGCGCTCCACCCAGGCGACCCTCTTTGGATTTCGGTAAATACTGGGGCGTGACCATCCATTTTGCGCCGGCCGCCCGGACCGCGGACGCCCTCATTCATGACCATATCGTTCGAAGAATCTGGGATCGGGACTTCAGCGCCTGGGGCGCCCGGCCGGGCAGCGGGGATGCGAAATCCATAGAGACGCGGCTCGGCTGGCTCGAGGTCGCGAAGACGCTCGCGCACGAGCTGCCCAGGCTCGAAGCGCTGGGACGCGCGGCGAAAGACGAACGGATCCGCGCCGTCTACCTGCTTGGGATGGGCGGCAGCAGCCTCTGCGCGGAAGTCCTGAGAGCGGTGTTCGGCGTCGCGCCCGGCGCTGCTGAGCTCTTCGTGCTCGACACGACGGACGAACTGACAATCACCAGCGCTGCCGGACGGCTGGACCCGCACGACACGCTGTTCCTGGTGTCGAGCAAGAGCGGCGGCACGGTCGAAGTCGCGTCGATGGAGCGCTTCTTCTGGAACCATATGACCGCGCGCCTCGGCGCGGATGCCGGCCGGCACTTCATCGCGATCACCGACCCCGGAACCGCGCTGCAGCAACTGGCGGAGTCGCGCGGCTATCGCGAGGTCTTTCTGAATCCTGCTGACATCGGCGGCCGTTTTTCGGCGCTGTCGCTGTTCGGCCTCGTGCCGGCGGCGCTGATCGGCGCGCCGCTCCACACCATCGCCGACGGAGGAACGGCGATGGCTGACGGCTGCCGTCAGCAGAACCACGCCAACTCCGGGCTCGAGCTTGGCGCGTTCATCGGCGCCGCGGTCAAGGAGGGACGCGACAAACTCACGGTCGCGCTGTCGCCGCGGCTCTCGTCACTCGGTCTATGGATCGAGCAGCTGATCGCGGAAAGTACCGGAAAACATGGCACCGGCGCGCTCCCCGTCGTTGACGAACCGCTCGGCCGGCCCGACGAATACGGGAACGACCGCGCGTTCGTCGCACTCTCGACCGAGGTTGACGAACCCGATGCCGCGAAGCTGCACGCACTCGAAGCGGCGGGACACCCCGTGCTCCGATTGACGACTCGCGTCGACGGACTCGGCGCCGAATTCTTCCGCTGGGAGTTTGCCACGGCGGTCGCCGGCGCCGTGCTCGGCATCAATCCATTCGACGAGCCGAACGTCGCGGAGGCCAAGGAGAAGACGAAGGCGCTGCTTACGGGGTACGCGGCAGATCGAAAGCTGCCACAGCCGCAACCCGCCGCGACGGATTCATCGGTCGACGTGTTCAGCAGCCGGTTCACCGGCGCGTCGCCGGCCGCGGTCGTGCGCGCGGCGATCAACTCGCTGCAGGCGCGGGATTACGTCGCGTTCCTGTCCTATCTGCCCGCTGAAAGCGAGGTGCAAGCGGCGATCGCGGAAGTGCGTCAGGCGATACGCTCGAAGACGCGGGCGGCCAGCACCTTCGGCGTGGGTCCCCGCTATCTCCACTCGACCGGCCAGTATCACAAGGGGGGCCCGAATACGCTCGTCGCCTTCGTGATTACCTCCGATGATGAGGTTCAGACGGGGATTCCAGACGCGGGGTATACGTTTGCGGTTCTCAAGCGCGCCCAGGCGTTGGGCGACACCCAGACACTCGAAGCGCACCAGCGGCGTACCGTGCGCATTCACGTAAAGGATGCGGAAACGGCCCCGCAGATTATCGAGCGGTTGTTTGCGGAGGCGTTGAAATAACGGCGGAGGTCCGCCCTGCGGTAGGGCGGCGTCTTTAGACGCCGCCTCCGTTCAGTTTCTCAGCGTCTCCAGGACCGCGCCCGAATCTTCCTCGACCTCTTTGTGCAGACTGTTGCCGTGCGCATCCATCGTCACGATGGCGGGAAAACTGCGCACCTCGAGGTGCCACATCGCCTCCGGCGTTCCGAACTCGATCAACGAGACCCCGGTCACGCGATCGATGCAGCGCGCGTAGAACTGCGCCGCGCCGCCAATCGCGTTCAGATAGACCGCGCCCGATTCCTTCAGGCCGGAGAGCGTCCTCGCGCCCATGCCGCCTTTGCCGATCACCGCGCGCACGCCGTAGCGTTTGATGATCTCCGCCTGATACGGCTCCTCGCGGATGCTCGTGGTCGGCCCTGCTGCGGTGACCTTCCACCCCCCGTCGTCGTCTTTCACCACGACGGGGCCGCAGTGGTACAGAACGGCCCCGCGCAAGTCGACCGGCGGGTCATGCTTCATCAGATGCGCGTGCACGGCATCGCGGCCGGTATAGACGCGGCCCGACACCAGCACGACGTCGCCGACTTTGAGGGAGCGCACCTGCTCTTCGAGAATCGGCGCCTGCAGCGGTATCTCGCGGCCGGTGCGTGGGAATCCTGCGGCCACGGCTTCCGACGCGAGCATCGGTTGCGACGGACTCGTTCCCTCGCGATACAGCCACCGGGTGATCGCGCCGGTTTTCGCATCTACGGTCACGCCGAGGCGACGAAACGCCCAGCAGTCGTATGCCACCGAGACGAAGAAGCTCGCCGGCAGACGATTCAGCGCGCCGATCTTGCAGCCGATGAGCGACGTGTTCCCGCTGAATCCCATCGGCCCCACCGCGAGCCGGTTCGCTTCTTCCATCACCGCGGTTTCGATCGTGGCCAGACGGGGATCCGGATTCGTGTCATCCAGCGTCCTGAACAACTGTTCCTTCGCATGCAGGTAGCCGGACGTGCGGTCGCCGCCGACGCACACGCCGACGGCGCCAGGGCTGCAGCCCTTTCCCTGCGCCTTCCAGACCGCGTGCAGAATGCATTTTCGAACGCCGTCCAAGGTGCGGTCGGCACGGCCCAGGTGATCCAGTTCCGCGGGCAGCGCGTACTGCGCATTGGTGTTCTCGCATCCGCCGCCTTTGAGAATCAGCTTGACCTCGATGTCCTCGCGTTCCCATTGGTCGAAATGAATGATCGGCGTGCCGGGACCGAGATTGTTGCCCGAGTTCTCGCCGGTAATCGAATCGACGGAGTTGGGACGGAGTTTGCCGTGGCGGGTCGCCTCTGCGACCGCTTCGCGGACTTGCTGCCGCAACCAGATCTGATTGGCGCCGATCGGGACCTTGACCTCGAAGGTGGGCATGCCGGTGTCCTGGCAGATTGGGCCCTCGCAGCCGGCCGCCTGATCGATGTTCTGCGCGATGATCGTGAGCGCCTGACCGGCGCGCGTCGCGGGCTCTTCGTTCTTGACCGCAAGGCCCATCGCCGCGCGCACGTCGGGCGGCAAATCCGTCGAGGTTCTCGTGATGAGTTGGACCATGCTGGCGAGGAACTCAGGAAGCATGTCGAGCAGTATAATCCGCGACTAGCATGAAGTTCCGCGTCGAGCGCGATCCTCTCGGCGAGGTGCGTGTGCCTGCCGTCGCGTTATACGGCGCTCAGACGCAGCGCGCCGTCGACAACTTCCCGATCAGCGGCCTCACCGCCCCACCGGAGCTGATCGTGGCAACCGTGCAGGTGAAGAAAGCCGCGGCCGAAGCCAATCGCGATCTGCGGCGCCTTCCGGCCGACCTCGCCGGCGCCATCGTGCGAGCCGCGGACGAAATGCTCGCCGGTGCATTGCGCGAGCAGTTCGTCGTCGACGTCTACCAGGCCGGCGCTGGCACGTCGCACAACATGAACACGAACGAGGTGCTGGCGAACCGCGCCGAGGAACTACTCGGTGGGACGCGCGGCGAGTACAAGCGGGTCCACCCGAACGATCACGTCAACATGGGGCAGTCGACGAACGACGTGTTCCCGACGGCGACACGGCTGGCGCTGCTCGCAATGATGCCGTCGCTGCAGGAGTCGGCGCGGCACCTTGCAGGCGGTCTCGAGGAGAAGAGCGGGCAGTTCGCCCATGTACTGAAGACAGGACGGACCCACCTCCAGGATGCCGTGCCGGTGACGCTCGGCCAGGAGTTCGGCGGATTCTCGGCAAATATCGCTCACGCGGCGAATGACGTGGACCGGACGGCGCAACAGCTCCTGGAGCTGAATCTCGGGGCGACTGCGGTCGGCACCGGTTTGAATGCCGGCGACGATTACACGGAGCGGGCTGTCGCCAACCTCGCTCGCTACACCGGTTTCCCGGTGGCCCCCGCGCGCAACCGCTTCCGCGTCACGCAAAGCATGGGAGACGTGCTCGCCGTGACCGGCGCGCTGCGCCGCCTCGCCGTCGAAGTCGGAAAGGTCGCCTCGGACTTTCGCCTGCTCAGCATGGGTCCGCGCGCCGGCCTCGCGGAGATTCAGCTGCCACCGGTGCAGCCCGGTTCCTCGATCATGCCGGGCAAGGTGAATCCATCGGTGCCCGAGATGGTGAACCAGGTCTGCTACCAGGTGATTGGATGCGACACCGCGGTACTCGTGGCGGCCGAGGGGGGCCAGCTCGAGCTGAACGTGATGATGCCGGTGATTGCGTGGAACGCGATCCACGCGACCCGCATCCTCACCAACGCGATGCGGGTGATGCAGGATCGCTGCGTCGCGGGCATTCGGGCCGACGAGGACCGCTGCCGCGAGCTGCTCGATCGCAGCACGGCGCTCGCCACCGCACTCAGCCCCTACATTGGGTATGCGGCAACCGCGGACATCGCAAAGACGTCAGTAGCTACAGGGAAATCGATCCGCGATCTCGTCCGCGAGCGCAAGCTGCTGCCCGACGCGCAGCTGGACGAGATCCTAGCCGTCGAAGCGATGACTTCTCCCGGGATCCCGGGCTCCAAAGCACATGCACAGCAAACAAATCGGAAAACTGGTGGCCGCGGTGGTGCTGACGCTGCAGGCGGCCGCGGCCGCACAGCACACGCGCCTGTTCCGGCCGGAAGACCTGGGGGAACTGGAGCCGCCCGATCGCGAAGAGTGGCAGCAGCCGAGCAGGATCATGGACGTACTGGGGATCGGCGACGGAAGCGTCGTCGCTGATCTCGGCGCGGGCAGCGGTTGGTTCACCATCCGGCTCGCCAGCCGGGTCGGTCCGAACGGGATCGTGTTCGCGGAAGACATCCAGCGGCCGATGATTCGGGCGATCAACGTGCGCGTCGAGAGCCTCGGCATCAAGAACGTGCGGACCGTGCTGGGCACTCAGAGCGACCCGGCCCTTCCGCAACCCGTCGACGCGGTGCTCGTCGTCGACTCCTACCACGAGTGGGAACAGCCGGTGCCCTTGCTGCGCAACGTTGCCAAATCGCTGAAGCCCTCAGGACGGATTGGAATTGTGAATTTCACGAAAGAAGGAGGCGGGCCCGGACCGCCGATGGAAGAGCGCGTGGACGCTGAGCGCGTGATCAGCGCCGCGCAGGCGGCTGGACTCCGCCTCAGATCGCGGGAAACGTTTTTGAGATATCAGTACTTGCTGGTCTTCGAGAACGCAATCCCTCATCCCTAATATCGGAAATCCCTAATCGGGAATCGGCGAATCCGGTGATCCGTGATCGTACAAAGGATTCAACGATTCGAGGATTCAACAATTCGAGGATTAGGGATTCTGGATCAGGGATTCCGGATTAGGGATGAGGGATTGGCTCTGCCTGTCACCGCCCACAGCGCGGGCATAACCCCCGCGGCGACGAACAGCTTGATCAGGTCCGCCGCGACAAAGGGGTACAACCCCGTTTTCAACGCGGTGCTGAAGCCAACGGCGGCCGGTCTCGCGAAGAGCGCCAGCCACGTTACACCACAGGCGAACACCACCAGCAGTCCGCACGCCATCGCAATCACGGACGTGAGGTAGCGGCGATCGAAACCGCGTTCGGCGAGCCATCCGGTCGCGAACGCGGCGAACGGATAGCTCATGAGATACCCGCCGGTCGGGCCAAGCAGACGCGGCGCGCCCTGCGGCAGCACCGGCGAAGCCGCGAATACCGGGAGTCCCGCGATGCCGGCGAGGAGATAGAGCACCTGAGCCGACATCCCGAGGCGCGCGCCCAGTGCCGCGCCGCCGAGCAGCACCACCATCGGCTGCAGCGTGAACGGCACAGGCGTGAAGGGCAGCGGGATGCTGATCTGCGCGGCCGCCGCGGTCAGGCCGGCCAGCAGGACGACGCTCGCGGCGCGGATGGCAGGGCGCATATCCGACCGGGCAGCATACGTGGCCAGCAGCGAGCCATTGGAAGGCATATCGAATCGAACCGTCATGGATCGGATTGTACTATGTCCGAGGTTGCTGAATGTTCCCGTCGGATTTGTGATTGAGTGCAGAATTCCCGAATGCGACGCGCATTGACGATCGCGGGCAGCGACTCCGGCGCAGGCGCGGGCATCCAGGCGGACCTCAAAACATTCGCCGCTCACGGGGTGTACGGCACCTGCGCAATCACCGCGGTGACGGCGCAAAACACCCTGGGGGTCGTGTGCTGGCAGGCCCTCGAGGCGGATCTCGTGACCGCGCAGATCGAGGCCGTCGTGGCCGACATCGGCACCGACGCGGTGAAGATCGGGATGCTCGCGAACGCCGCGATCGCCGAAGCCGTTGCGGCCGCGATCCGCGATCTGGATCTCCCGCAAGTCGTGGTCGACCCGGTGTTGATTGCCAAGGGAGGCGATCGCCTGCTGGCGGAGGAAGCGATTGCGACGATCCGCTTGGAGCTCCTGCCGCTGGCGCATGTGGTCACCCCCAACATCCCGGAAGCCGAGGCGCTGACCGGCTCCTCTATCCATTCCCTGGAAGACATGCGGAATGCGGCGATGCGAATCCTCCGCCTCGGGCCGCGCGTCGTACTCGTCAAGGGAGGGCACGCGGGCGGCGCCGAAGCAATCGACGTCTGCGTGACCGCGGCGGGCTCGTTTGACATCCGCAGGCCTCGGATCGATACGCCGCACACGCACGGCACAGGCTGTACCCTGGCGTCGGCAATCGCCGCGAATCTGGCGCTGGGACTGCCGGAGCGCGAGGCGATCGAGCTCGCGCGCGAGTATCTCGACGGCGCGATCCGTCACGCGCCGGGCGTTGGCAGCGGCCATGGCCCGCTGAACCATTTCTGGCGCGGTATACTGAGTTAAATGTCCGATCAGAGGTTCCGCGTCACGACGGATCCGCTCGACGCCAACGCCGTGGCCGAGATCGTGGCATCGGCGGATTGCGGCGCGATCGCGACGTTCGTCGGCATCGTTCGCGATGAGCACGGCGGCCGCCGCGTGCTCTGGCTGGAGTACGAGGCGTACGAGCCGCTGGCGCTGAAAGCGTTCTCGCTGATCGATGAAGAAGCCGGCCAGCGCTGGCCGTCGATCGCGCTGGCGATTCACCATCGGATCGGGGCGCTCGAGATCGGCGACGCGAGTGTCGTGATTGCCGCCGCCTCCCCGCACCGTCCGGAAGCGTTCGCTGCGTGCCGCTACGCCATCGAGCGGATCAAGCAGATCGCGCCGATCTGGAAACACGAGCACTTCGAGGGCGGCGACGTCTGGATCGAGGGGGCGACCGCCGATCCGATGGATGAAGAGGTCCGGCGCATGGCCTTCGCGCAATGCTCGTAACGATCCGGCTCTTCGCGCGTCTGCGCGAGATGGCCGGCGGCGCCGAGTTCAAGCGTGAGCTGCCCGACGGATCGACGGCGCGGAACGCGTGGGACGCGCTCGCCGCCGAGTTCCCGGGGTTCGACGATTACAGCAAGGCAGTGTCGTGCGCGATCAACGAGGAATACGCGCGCATGACCTCGCCGGTCAGCGACGGCGACGAAATCGCGTTCCTGCCGCCGGTCTCCGGCGGATAGCGTGCGAACCGCGGAACTGGAACCGTAAACTGCGGACCGCGAACCGCGAACCGCGAACCGCGAACCGCGAACCGCGAACCGCCAAGGGAATATGTTCGATAAACTCAGCGCCGTCGAGGCGCAGTACGACAGGCTGATGACGGAGATGGCCGACCCCGCCGTGCAGGCGGACTCGGCGAAGTTCCGCGCGCACTCGAAGACGCTCTCCGACATCCAGCCGCTCGTCGAGCATTTCCGCGAGTACAAGAAGGTCATCTCGGACATCACCGCGACCGAGCAGCTGACCAAGGATCCGGACATGCGCGAGCTCGCGCAGGAGGAGCTCGCGGCGCTCGAGGCGAAGCGCGACCTGCTGCTCGCGGAGATCAAGGTCCTGCTCGTGCCGAAGGATCCGAATGACGCCAAGAACGTCGTGCTCGAGATCCGCGCTGGCACGGGCGGCGACGAGGCCGCGCTGTTCGCGTCCGATCTGTTCCGGATGTACTCGCGATACGCGGAGCGGCAGGGCTGGCGCGTCGAAGTGCTGAACCTCAGCGAGACCGAGGGGGGCGGCGTCAAGGAAGTGATCGCGCTGATCGAGGGGAAGAACGTCTATAGCCGCCTGAAATACGATAGCGGCGTGCATCGCGTCCAGCGGGTCCCGGCAACCGAAGCCAGCGGGCGCATCCACACGTCCACCGCCACCGTCGCGGTGCTGCCGGAGGCCGAGGAGGTCGACGTGCAGATCGATGCCAAGGATCTGCGCATCGACACGTTCTGTTCGAGCGGTCCGGGCGGCCAGAGCGTCAATACCACGTACTCGGCGGTGCGGATTACCCACATCCCCACCGGCCTCGTCGTGTCGCAGCAGGACGAGAAATCGCAAATCAAGAACCGCGCGAAAGCGATGAAGGTCCTGCGCTCGCGTCTCTATGAAATAGAGATGCGCAAGCAGCAGGAAGCGATCGCCAAGGATCGGCGCACCCAGGTCGGCACCGGCGAACGCTCCGAGAAGATCCGCACCTACAACTTTCGCGAAAACCGGATTACGGATCACCGCATCGGCCACACGATGCACCAGTTGACCCAGGCGCTCGACGGCGATCTGGGGGAGCTCATCGACGCGGCCACGGCCTACTTCACGTCGGAAAAGTTGAAGGAGGCTACGGCCGCCGAAACGGCGCGTTGATGGCGTCGCTGCACGAGCGGCTCACCGAAGCGCGCCAGCGCCTCGTTCGAGCGGGCATTCCTGAACAAGAAGCGGCACTCGACGCGGAAGTCCTGGCGCGGTACGTCCTTGAATGCGACCGCGCGACGCTCGTCACCCGCAGTCGCGACGCCATCCCGTCAGCTTTCGACCGTCTCTACCAGCCGCTCATCGCCCGGCGCGCCGCCCGCGAGCCGGTCGCCTACATCACCGGTCACCGGGAATTCTGGGGGCTGGATTTCGAAGTCACCCGCGACGTTCTGATTCCGCGCCCCGAAACTGAACTCGTCGTCGAAGAGGCGGTGTCGCTGGCGTCGCGCACGCTGATGCGACGCGTCATCGATGTCGGCACCGGCAGCGGCTGCCTCGCCGTCGCGCTGGCCATCGAGTTCGCCTCCGCCCACATGGTCGCGACGGACATTTCCCCGGCCGCGCTCGACGTCGCCGCACGAAACGCGGATCGGCACAATGTGAGCGGCCGCATCAGGTTCGTCCAGTGCGATCTGCTCGACGGCGTTGACGAACCTGCGCAGCTGATCGTGTCGAACCCTCCCTACCTGGCTCTCGTCGACGCCCACGAGCTTCAGCCCGAGGTTTGGCGATACGAGCCGTCGGCGGCGCTGCACGCCGGCGAGGATGGCCTCGGCGTCGTGCGGCGCTTGCTCGTCGCAGCACCGGGTCACCTTGCGGAACAGGGATGGCTCGTTGTTGAATTCGGCTTCGGGCAGGAGGGAGCGATTCGCGAGGCTGCGGCCGAGTCCGGCTGGGAGGTCGCCCGTGTGCGCAACGATCTCCAGGGCATTCCCCGCGTGGCGGTGTTACGGCTCAGGACTTGAGCGGCTTCAGGGCTTCAGGGCTTCAGGGCTTCAAGGGTTCAGGGCTTCAGGGCTTCAGGGCTTCAGGGCTTCAAGGGTTCAGGTTCAAAGCTCAAACATTCAACGGCATTATCCCGGCGGCCAGTCCATCTTTCTTCCGCCAAGGAGGTGCAGGTGAATGTGGAACACAGTCTGCCCCGCATCTGCGTTGCAGTTGAAAACGGTACGGTAGCCTGCCGCAGCGTGACCGTTCTGCTTCGCGATTGCCGCGGCGGTCCTCACCAGTTCACCGACGAGTCCATCGTCATCCTCAGTCAGATCGTTAAGAGTCGCAATATGGCGGCGAGGAAGAACGAGCACGTGCGTCGGCGCTTGCGGATTGATGTCCTTGAGCGCCACGATCCGATCGGTGGAATGGACGACCGTGCCTGGAATCTGGCCCGCGATGATCTTGCAGAACAGACAATCTGTCACGCTACCTCCTTATGATGCCCTGAAGCCCTGAAGCCCCGAAGCCCGAAGTCTTGAGCCCTATTTCGGCCGCGGCGCCAGCAGATACTGGCCCCGCCCGGTCTGACGCGAAAGAAAGAAGTCCACCGCACGATACCCCCGGCCGAAATACGTGCGGAAGATGGCACGGGTCGCCATTCGCCATTCGACAGCGAGATCAGGATCGCGCGCGAGCGTTTCGCTGAACTCCGTCGGGATCTCGACCAGCAGCCGCTCAGCGAGGCTGTCGAGGGCGGGGGCGCCGGGCGCCAGGCGCCCGTGCGATTCGATCGACGGGTTCACCAGCACGGCCGACATCACAGCACTGTCGCGCAGAAATGAGGACGCCGGCGCGGCCAGCCGTCTCTCGACGTGGGGGGACGTCAGACGCCATTCGGCTACGAATCGGTCAGTCGGCGCCCCCTTGTGAAGCGGGCTGGTCGAGTCCCCATAGACGTTCTCCTCGTACTCCTCGACGATCACGCCGAGCCGGCCGAAGTTGAGATGCGCGTTCTGCGCCTGCAGCGGATCGAACGTCCACTCGATGATCTCGATGCCCATGCGCAGCGCATGCTCCCGCTGCGCGAGTTTCAGGCTCAGGCCCAGCCCGAGGTCGCGAGCATCCGGGGCGACGCCAAGCATGTGCGACCACTGGATCAGACGTCCATCCTTCAATCCGGGAATGGAATAGACAAAGCCCTTCAACTCGCCCGTGTCATCGAACGCACCAAGCAGAAGCCCGCCTCGCTTGATCGAAACGATGAGGACGGGGGGAGGGACGACATCTTCCGCGTCGGGATAGCCCCAGACGAGACGCTCGAGTGCCGCCACCTTGCGGCATTCCTCGACCGTCGTGAGGGGGCGGATCAACATGACCGATCGAACCCTCAACCGCCGGAACGTCTGGTGCGGGTGTGACCCCACAACAGCGGCGGCAACTCGCGGAGAGACTCTATCACCGGCACGTCGGCTGGCGCATCGGCGGGAGGTCCCGAGCGCGCGACGAGCACGCCGCGCATGCCGAGGCGGCGAGCACCGTCGACATCATGGGTCATGCTGTCGCCTACCATCACCGCCTCGGCGGGGTCGACGTGCACACCCCTGAGCGCGGCTTCGAAGATACTGTGGTGGGGCTTCATGTAGCCGTGCTCCACCGACGACACCGTGACATCGAACAGCCCTTCGAGCTCGAAATGCGTCTGGAACGACGCGAGGCAGCGATGCGAGTTCGAGATCAACCCGATTCTGATGCCTGAGGCGTGGATCTCGCGCAGCACCTCCGGAACGTCCTCGTACATCGTGAAGTGACGGCACGCGGCCCATTCGTCATAGATCTCGCGGGCGGCGATCTCGACAGCCGCGCCGCTGCCACCCATGCCTTCGATAATGCGCCTCGTGTAGTCGACGTAGAGCTGGGCATCATAAAGGTCGTCCGGTGCATCCAGTCCCGTCGCCGCGTCGGAAACCGCGCGGTCGAACCTGGACGGATCCACCGTGATTCCGTGGCGTGCGCAAAAGTCCTCGTAGCCTGACGCCTGGAACCTCGGGCCGGGGTAAATAAGCGTGAAGTCGACGTCGAAGAACACGGCGCGGACACCGTGCTCGGTCATGCCGCCGCCCCGTCGGGCACGTCAGGTCCCGCGACTGCGACTGCGGCACGCTCAGGAACCAGCACGTCGCCAGCGGCGCTGCGGATTTCGTCCATCGTCACGGCCTGAAGCAGCGCCGGCAGCCGGCGATCGAAATCGAGCCCGAGGCCAAATCGTTCGCAGTTCTGCAGGAAGGCCGCGATGCTGTCATTGGTCTCGAGAAGCCGGGGAATGGAGCCGATCAGGTAGGCCCGCGTCTCGTCGACTTCCGTCGTCGTCGGTCCGTCTTCGCCGAGGTGGCGGATTTCCATGTCGATCGCGTCGAGGGCGCGCTGCACGTTCCGCGGATCGACGCCCGCGCGCACGACAAGAGGACTCTCCCCGAAAGTCGGATCGAAGGAGCTGAACGCGTAGTACGCCATTCCCTGGCGCTCTCGAATGTTGTCGGCCAGCCGGCCCCCGAGTCCGAACTGACCGAGGATGTTGTTCATCATCCAGTACGAGTAGAACCGCGGATCGAGGCGACTGATCGTCACGAAGCCGTACGCGATGTCGCTCTGCGATTTACCCGGCATGACGATGGTTCGTTCACGGCGAGCCGGGGTGGCGGCAGGCGGTGGAACGACGATGGGCGACGCCGCCAGGCCGCTCCATCCTTCGAGCTCTTCATCGGCCCGATCGATGGCATGCTGCGCTTCGACGTCGCCGACCACGACCAGCGACAACATCGCCGGACGAATATTCCGCCCATGGAAGGCGGCAATCGCCTCGCGGTCAATTCGTTCGAGGGTCTCGACCGAGCCCTTGGATCGTCGGCCGTACGGGTGCTCACTGCCATACAGAAGCGACGACAGTGCCTCAGCGGCGCGGACGGCGGGGTTGTCCTCGTCCTGTCGAAGCGCCGTGATGGATTGCGCGCGGCGCTTTGCCAGCTCGTCTTCGGGAAACGTCGGGCGTCGCGCGACATCGACGACGATCGACAGCAGGTGGTCGAAGTCGTCGGCGAGACACGTGCAGGAGATCGCGGTGGTGTGACGGGTGGTCGCGACGCGCAGCGACACGCCCCGCTCGTCGAGTTCTTCGGCGATGAGGTCGGCCGAGCGGCATTCGGTCCCTCGATCGATGACGCGCCCCATCAGGTACGCCACACCCTGGTGGTCTGCGGGATCGTCGACGGCGCCGGTCAGGAACGTCGCATTAATCGCGACGGCCGGGGTTGCAGAGGTTTCCTGGACAATGACGACGGCGCCGCTTTCCAGCGACTGCCGAAGGGGCGTCAGCCCGGTGCCGATGGCGGGAGCCATCAGCGCGGCTCCAGCGGGCGGAACCAGCCGACCGTCCGTGTGCTGGATCCAAGCCGGCGCTTCGCGACGTCCCAAACCTGCTCGGGGGTGACCGCGTCGATTCGCGACTGCATCTCGCCGAGATAGCCCGGTCCCGCTACGGTGGCGAAATACCCGATCTGGTGCGCGATGTTCGTCACACTGTCGGTTTCGAAAACAAGGCGCGCCCGCAGTTGACGTTTCGCGCGAGCGAGCTCCTCCGGCTCGATGCCGGCCATTCGCACGCACTCGAGCGCTTCGACCGCGGCTGCTTCCACCGTGTCGAGCGCCATTCCTTTCATGGTGGTGAACGACAGCGTATACAGAAAGGGATCCGCGGTAGGCATGATGGCACCCGACACCATCGACGCAAGACCTCGCTCCACGAGCGCCCTGTACAAGCGGGCCCTTCGCTGAGGGGGCGCGACCCGAAAACTTGACCACAGGTTGACGCCCTTTGCGCCCGTCAGCACTGTATCGAGCGCGAGCATCGGGAAGAAATCGTCATCGGTGGCTGCCGGCGCGTGGAATGCCAGCTTGACGTATCCGGTCGTCCCTTCCCGCTCGACCGTGACCCGCCGCTCACCAAGCTGCGGCGGTTCGATGATCCGAGGACGCGCGGGCACCGCCCCGGCCGGAATGGCTCCGAAGTATTCCTCAGCGCGGCCGAACACGTCGTCCGCATCCACATCACCGACAACGACGAGCGTGGCGTTGTTCGGAACGTAGAACCGGCGGTAATGGCCGTAGAGGTCATCCCGAGTCATCGAACGGAGATCGTCCAGCCAGCCAATCGTCGGGTGGCGGTATGGATGCGCCCGGAACGCCATCGCCGTCACCTCGGTCTCGAGGAGCTGTTCCGGATCGTTTTCACCACCTTGGAGCTCCGAGATGACAACGGTGCGTTCAGACTCGCACTCGGCCGCCTCGTAAAGCCCGTTCGCCATCCGTTCCGCTTCAATGAACAGCATCTGACCGAGAGCCGCCCGCCCTGCGGTCTCGACATAGGTCGTCTGGTCGATCCACGTGTAGCCGTTCCACATGCCGCCGAAGCGCTCGACCATGCCTTTCATCTGCTCGCGCGGGATGTTGACGGTCCCTTTGAAGTTCATGTGCTCGACCCAATGCGACGCTCCCGTCATCCCGGGGACCTCATCGCGAGAGCCGACGCGATACCAGCACCAGACGGACACAAGTGGCGCCGTGTGGATCTCCCTGACCATCACCTTCAGACCATTCGAGAGGGTTTCGAACCGGACAGGAGTGGCAAGCGAAACGATTGCCGGAAGGTGCATAGAGACCATTATATAGGCCTGATTTTCAGGGGTTTTGGACCCAAATCAGTGCCATACGGCCGGGGTGGCACCTCCGATTTCGGGAGTGAGGCACTGGCCCTGCACTTGCAGATGGAACTGCGGAAACGGATGCAATGTCCGCAAACGCGGACTGCTCAGCTAGCGACTTTTTTGGGAGGATTCAAGATGTTCAAGCGTACGATTCTCGCGCTTTCGGTGGCAGCGCTGACGTTCACCGGCGTGGCCTGGGCGCAGGAGAATGCCACGCTCACGCTGCGCAATGGCGACAAGATCACCGGCCAGCTCGTTGACCTCGGCGGCGTGGGCTTTACGGTCAAGGTGAATGGAGCGGAACGTAACATTCCCACAAACGATGTTGCCGTGATCGACTTCGCGGGTGGGACGATGACCGACGCCGACTGGAACAAGGTCGCCGACGGCAACCAGGTTGTGTGGCTGAAGAGCGGCGAAACGGTAAGCGGCCAGCTCTTCGACATCGGCGGCACCTCGCCGCTGAAGATTACGTTCAAGACGGCCTCTGGCGATCGCGAATTCTCATCGAGTGAGGTCGGCCGCATCGTCCTTGCGCGTCCGTCCAACGCGGTTGCAACCAGCGGGTCGGCAAATCTGCAGGCGCCGACTGGCAATGGCATCACGGTGTCGGCAAAGACTCCGTGGACGGCAACCGGCATCACCGTCCGCAGGGGTGAGACGCTCAATTTCAACGCCACTGGTGAAATCCAGCTGAGCGGCGATGCGAGCGATATCGCGAGCCCGTATGGCGCGAAGTCGACCCGCAAGGCCAGCAACTCGCCGCTGCCGAACGTTCTCGCGGGCGCGCTGATCGGACGAGTTGGAACGAACGGTGCGCCTTTCCCGATCGGGACAGGAGTGCCAGTGACGATGCCGGCGGCAGGGCAGCTGTTCCTCGGGATCAATGATGACGGCTTCGGCGACAACGCCGGCGAATTCCGAGTGGAGATCACAAGGCAGAATCGCCGGTAAGAGCCCACTCCCTATCCCTAATCGGGAATCCCCAATCGGGAATCCCGAATCCGGAATCGCACGAATCCTGAATCCTCGAACCGGCAGTCCGGTTCGAGGATTGGGGATTAGGGATTCCGGATCGGGGATTAGGGATTGTCTTTGAATGCATGCAGTACAGCCCGGTCCTGTCGGAACGCCGGCCCAAACCTGTTCTTCTTTCTGAATCGATGATAGGCGGCACGTACGGCCCGGTACACTGGCCCGCGCGTGCGCGTGACCGTTTCAATTCGATCGAACCCCACACTCTCGAGCATTCCACGCATGGCGGGGACGTTCGGTCCCCACCAGTTCGTTGGATCGTTGTTCAGCTCGCGCGACGGATAGAACGCCATCGCAGGACGATCGAAACCCACCATATCGATCACGGACTCGACGATGAGCCGCTGCCGAGCCAGCGGGGCGATGCGTTCGAGCGCGAGCAGCGGGTGGCGCAGGTGATAGAGCACGCCGAGAAACAGTACGACGTCGAAGGTGCCGACGCGTTCCGGGGACAGATCCATCACATCGATGTCCACGTCCTCGACGTGTGAGCCGAGCGCCTCGCGGGCGAAATTGAAGCCGGCCTTCGTACCCCATCCGGTCCCGTGCCACGAATAGTAGTCCGCCGCGACGACGCGAGCGGCGCCGCGGCGCTCGCACTCGAACGAAAAGAAGCCATCCCACGCGCCGATGTCGAGGACGGTCAACCCTGCCAATGATGTGGGAAGGTGAACGCGTGCGAGGCGCTGGGGTGTGTCGTCGACACCCCGTGTCACGACGCCGCCGCCGAGATCGATCGTGTGATACCAACGAATCGCGGCCGCGCGCGATTTCAGGTCCTGCATGCCAGGACCATTCTGTCATGCACTAAAATATAAGGATCCATGGCCGAGTGGAAAGATACGCTGAACCTGCCACGCACCGACTTCCCGATGAAGGCGAACCTTCAGACGGCAGAACCTCAGGCGCTTGCGCGCTGGGCAGAGATGCGTTTGTACGACCGCATCCGCGAACAGAGCGCCGGGCGGCCGAAGTTCGTGCTGCACGATGGTCCGCCGTACGCGAACGGGCGCATCCACCTCGGCACGGCGATGAACAAGATTCTCAAGGACTTCGTCGTGAAGTCGCGAACGATGCTGGGGTTCGACTCGCCGTACGTCCTCGGCTACGACTGCCATGGGCTGCCGATCGAGCTGAAGGTCGATCGCGAGCTGGGTCCCAAGAAGCGCGAGATGTCGATTGCCGACTTCCGCCGCGCCTGCCGCGCCTACGCGACACGGTTCATCGACGTCATGAACGTCGAGTTCCAGCGACTGGGTGTCTTCGGCGACTGGGAACACCTCTACCTGACGATGGACTTCCGCTATCAGGCGACCATCGCGCGCTCGCTCGGTAAGTTCGTAGAGCGCGGCCTCGTCTACAAGGGCAAGAAGCCGGTCCACTGGTGCATCCACTGCCGTACCGCGCTTGCCGAAGCGGAAGTCGAATACGCGGATCACTCCTCCCCGTCGATCTACGTCGAGTTCCCGCTCGCCGACGCGAGTGCGCAGGAGCTGGGCGCGCGGGTCCCGGCGCTGGCGGGTCGGCCGGTATCGGTCCTCATCTGGACGACGACGCCTTGGACGATCCCGTCGAACCTGGCGATCGCGTTCCATCCGGAATTCGATTACGCGGCGTATGAGGTCGACGACCGCGCCGTGGTCGTCGCCGAGCAGCTCACTGGCGCGGTCGCGCAGGCCACCGGCCGCACGTTCGGTGCTCCCATCGCTCGAATGAAGGGGGAACAGCTCGAAGGCATTCGCTTCCGGCACCCGCTCTACACCCGAGATTCCGTCGGGGTGCTTGCCGAGTACGTCACGCTCGAAGCCGGCACGGGCGCGGTGCATACGGCGCCGGGACACGGCAGCGACGACTTCCTCACGGGGATGAAATACGGACTCGACATCTATGCCCCTGTCGGACCGAGCGGGCATTTCCTCGAGAACGTGGAGCTCTTCGGCGGCCAGCGCGTCTTCGATGCCAACCCGAGAATCGAGGAAGCACTGCACGAACGCGGCCGCCTCTGGCATCGGGAACCGTTCCAGCATGCGTATCCGCACTGCTGGCGCTGCCATAACCCGGTGATCTTCCTGGCCACCTCGCAGTGGTTCATTGCGATGGATCGGGAGACAAACGGATCGAAACCGCTGCGGGTGGCGGCGCTCGAGGCGATCGACCGCGACGTGAAGTGGGTGCCGTCATGGGGACGCGATCGCATCTACAACATGATCGCGAACCGTCCCGACTGGTGCATCTCGCGCCAACGCGCCTGGGGTGTGCCGATCCCCGCCGTCGACTGCACGAAATGCGGTGAAGCGCTGCTCACCCCGGAGCTGGTCGATCGCGCGGCCGCCGTGTTCGACATCCACGGCGCCGATGCCTGGTACGAACGGCCGATCGAAGAGTTCATCCCGGAAGGCCTGCGGTGTCCGCACTGCGGCGGCGCGGGGTTCGAACGCGAACGCGACATCCTGGACGTCTGGTTCGACTCGGGCTCGAGCCACGAGGCCGTGATTCCATTCCGCAAAGAGCTGACCTGGCCGGCCGACGTGTACCTCGAGGGGAGCGATCAGCATCGCGGGTGGTTCCAGAGCTCGCTGCTCGTCGGCCTGGGCACGCGCAACCGGCCGCCGTTCCGCGAAGTCGTCACGCACGGCTTCATCGTCACCGAAGACGGCCACAAAATGTCGAAGTCGCTGGGGAACGCCATCGACCCGCAGGACATCATCAGGGACAGCGGCGCCGAGATTATCCGGTTGTGGGTCGCGATGGTCGATTACCGCGAGGAAGTGCGGATGAGCAAGCAAATCCTCGCGCGAGTCGTGGAGGCCTATCGCAAGATCCGCAATACGCTTCGGTATCTCGTCTCGAACCTCTACGATTTCGACCCCGCGACAGACCGCGTCCCCCTGGATCGCATGGAGGAGGTGGACCGGTTCGCGCTCGCCCGCTACGGGGCCGCCGCCGCGACGGTGCTGCGCGCGTACAACGAGTACGATTACCCGACGATCTTCCAGGCGATCAATCAGTTCACGACGGTTGACCTCAGCGCGTTTTATGCCGATGTATCGAAGGATCGCCTGTATACCTTTGCCGCCGCCGCGCCGGAGCGCCGGTCGGCGCAGACGGCGATGTTCGTGATCGCTGACGGATTGACGCGCCTGCTCGCGCCGATCCTCCCGATGACGGCCGACGAGCTGTGGCGGCACCTTCCTGGATCTCCGGAGCCGTCGGTACACCTGGCGCTGTTTCCCGAGGGTGTCGAGAAGTTCGTCGATCCGGATCTCGTCGCCGGATGGGAACGTCTCCTGCGCATCCGTGACGAGGTGAACCGCGCGCTCGAAGCCGAGCGGCAGGCGAAAACGATTGGCAACTCGCTCGGCGCGAAGGTCGTCGTGCGAGCGGGCGGCGACGACGCACGTCTGCTCGAGAAGTATCGTGACGACCTTCCGATGTTGTTCATCGTGTCGCAGATCGAGTTGGAGCCGGGTGCGGCCGAGGCTCCGCTCGAAGTGAAGGTTCTCCGCGCCGATGGCGAGAAGTGCCCGCGCTGCTGGCGCACGGTCGAGGCCGTCTCGTCGGCCGCCGCCACCGCCGGATTGTGCGATCGCTGCGTGCACGCATTGCCGGGGACGACCGGCCCGGTGGCGGCCTGATGGCGGCGCCGGACATGCCGGAACAGGCGATGCCGCAGGTGCCAGCCGAGGCGCCCCTGGCACGCACGCCGCCGCGCTATGCGCATCCACTGGAGCTCGGCACGATGGCGAGCATCGTCGCGCTCGATCAGGTCACGAAGCTGATCGTGCGCCGGACGCTGCCGCTGGGCGACAGCCGGAGCATCATCCCTGAGTTCCTCGACCTGACGCACGTCCACAACACGGGCGCGGCGTTCGGGCTGCTCAACGCCGCCGATTTTCCTTACAAACCGGCCGTGATGATCGGTATCGCCGCCGTGGCGCTCGTGGCGATCGCCGCGTATGCGACGCAGCTTGGCTTCCACGAGCGGATGGCGCGGTTCGGTCTCGCGCTCATCCTCGGTGGCGCGTTCGGCAACCTGATCGATCGCGCGGTCGCCGGCTACGTGGTCGACTTCGTCGACGTGTACTGGGGCGCAACTCATTTCTGGGCCTTCAATGTGGCGGACTCCGCGATCACGATCGGGGCCATCCTGGTCCTGCTCGATATGATCGGCATCGGGCGACGACATGCACCCAATCCTGTTTGAAATCGGGCGCTTTCCCGTCTATACCTACGGCGTCCTGCTCGCCGCGGCGTATCTGCTCGGGCTGCAGTTCGCGTTGGTGCGGGCACGCACGCGCGGCCTCGATCCGAACCGTGTGATGGATCTGGGAATCTGGATCATCGTCAGCGCGCTGGTCGGCGCGAAACTGCTCCTGCTGATTGTCGAGTTCGACAAGTACAAGACGAACCCCGCGGAGCTCCTCGATCTGTTCCGGTCCGGCGGCGTCTTTTACGGCGGCCTGATCGCCGCGGTGGCGGTCGCGTTGTGGTATCTGCGCCGGCATCGGATGCCAATGTGGACGGTGACGGACGTCTTCGCCCCCGGCATTGCGCTCGGACACGTCATCGGGCGGATGGGCTGCCTGTTTGCCGGCTGCTGCTTCGGCAGGCAGACGGACGTGCCCTGGGCGATCACCTTTCACAACGAATACGCCGCGCAGAACGTAGGTACGCCGCTTGGTGTCCCCCTCCACCCGACGCAGTTGTACGAAGCCGGCGCCGAACTGCTCATCCTGGTGCTGTTGCTCGCCACCGAGCGCCGCGGCCGCACGTTCCCCGGCCGCACGTTCTGGGCCTATATGTTCCTGTACGGCGTGTCGCGCTTCATCATCGAGTTCTACCGCGGCGATCCGCGGGGAACTGTCGGCATGTTCTCGACGTCACAGTTCGTGTCGCTTATCGTCGTCCCGCTGTCGATCGTCATGCTCGTGATACTTGGCAGGCGTGCGCCGGGGCCGACGCCGCATGCGGCGGCGCGTCGAGCCAGAGCGGCGTAAGTAATAATGAGCCCTCAGCTCACGGTCGAGGAGGAATACGACGGCGTTCGCCTCGATAACTTCCTGACGGCGCTGCTGCCCGATCAATCGCGCTCCAATATCCAGCGTTTGATCAAAGAGGGACATGTGACCGGTGGCGCTGCGGCGTTGCGGCCGAGCACAGCGGTACGCACAGGACAGACCTACGCGATCGACATTCCGCCGCCAGCCCCGTCGGTTCCGGAACCCGAGGAGCTTCCCCTCCGGATCATTTACCAGGACCAGCAGGTTGTCGTGCTCGACAAACCGGCGGGCATGGTCGTGCATCCGGCGGCCGGGCACTCTGGGGGCACGCTGGTCAACGCACTGCTCCATCACGTGAAGGATCTGAGCGGGATCGGCGGCGAAACCCGGCCGGGGATCGTGCATCGACTGGATCGCGGCACATCCGGCGTGATGGTGGTCGCGAAAACGGATCGGGCGCACCAGGAACTGTCGCGGCAGTTCAGCGACCGCGAGATTGAGAAGGAGTACATCGCGCTGGTCTGGGGGGTGGTGCAGGCCGGCCGTCGAATCGATGCGCCGATCGGCCGCGATCCCGTGGATCGTCAGAAGATGTCGACGCGCGCACGAAGAGCGCGCCAGGCCGTCACCCGGGTGACGTCCGCCACCCACTTCAAAGGCGTCTCGCTGCTGAAGGTCGCGATCGCGACGGGACGCACGCACCAGATTCGCGTGCACCTGAGTGCCATTGGGCACCCGATCGTTGGCGACGCCACGTATGGCGGCGTGCGCCGCCGCACGCCCGCGAACCTGCGCGCGGTGCAGCGGCTCGAGCGCCCCTTTCTTCATTCAGCGCGTCTTGTTTTTACCCATCCCGCGGACGGCCGACGAGTGGAGTTCGATTCGCCGCTGCCGTTGGACCTCCAGCACGTGCTGGACGATATCGAGATGCGGGAGGACGCCGGGGTTTGAAAACCGCGGCGTTACATGTCAGGGATGGGACCGGGAAGGGTAGGATACCGGAAAGGTAGGGCGGGGTCTTTAGACCCCGCCAGCGGAGACGCGCATGGCAGACGCAGAAAAGCTCTCACACGAGCGCGTTTACGACGGGAAGGTGTTCGACGTGGATCGCGATCGCGTGCGGATGCCCAACGGACGTGAAGTGACGGTGGACGTCGTCCGACATCCCCGCTCGGTGGTGCTGATTCCCGTCCCGGAGCCGGGACACGTAGTCCTGATCAAGCAATACCGCTACGCGGTGAACAGGTTCCTGTGGGAGTTCCCGGCGGGCAGCGTCGACGAGGGAGAAACGCCGGAGAAGGCGGCGGTCCGCGAGTGCCACGAAGAGATCGGAAAGGTACCCGCGACGGTCGTGCGACTTGCGACGATGTATCCGACGCCGGGCTACTGCGATGAAGAGATGGTGTTTTTCCGCCTCTCGAATCTGGAAGATCCGACGCACGACGCCGAAGCCGACGAAGACGAAGACATCGAAGCGAAGACCTTCGAGCTTCGCGAGGCGCGGGAGATGGTCAGGCGCGGCGAGATCGTGGACATGAAGACGGTGACGGGGCTGGGGATGATCTGAAACGCGCCGGGATGCGTGATCCGGGATGCGGGATCCGTTTTCGAATCCAGACCTCGGATCCCGGATCCCGAATCCCGGATCCCGGTTTACTGCACCGTCTGCCGAATCTCTTCATCCATCGGCAGCCCGGTGTGCGTCTGCGTCGCCGACGGCTGCAGCGCAATCGCCGTCACCTCTTCGATGTGCGACACGTAGTGGACCTTCATGTCGCGGCGGAGCTCCTCGGTCAGGTCTTCCTTGATGTTCTTCTCGTTCTGCCGCGGCAGGATCACCTCGGTAATCCCGTGGCGGCGCGCCGCCAGCACCTTTTCCTTGATGCCTCCGACCGGCAGGACACGGCCGGACAGGGTGATCTCGCCGGTCATCGCGATGTCGCCGCGCACCGGTCGTCCGGTGAGCTCGGAGGCCAGCGCCGTCACCATCGTCACGCCCGCGGACGGCCCGTCCTTGGGAATCGCGCCCGACGGGACGTGCAGATGGATCTCCGCGTCCTTGTAGAATTCGGGATTCACGCCGTACTCGTTCGCGTGTGCACGGAACCACGAGAGCGCGGTCCGCGCGGACTCCTTCATCACGTCGCCCAGGTGGCCGGTCAGCGTCAGGCTGCCGCCTCCCTGCATCTTCGACGCCTCGACGAACAGCACCTCACCGCCCGCGGGTGTCCACGCGAGGCCGACCGCGACACCGGGATCCTTGGTCCGGTTCTCGATCTCCTCGTCGAGGAACGTGGGGGCGCCGAGCATGTCGACCACGACCTCCGGGGTGATGACGATGCGTGATTCGTCCCCTTCGGCGCGGCGGCGCGCAACCTTGCGGCAGAGCGCACCGATCTCGCGCTCGAGGTTGCGGACCCCCGCTTCGCGGGTGTAGCCGCGGATAATCGCGTGGAGCGCGGGCTGGGTGAATTCGACCTGTTCCGCCGTCAGCCCATGATTCGCGATCTGCTTCGCGATCAGATGCTCGATCGCGATCTTGAGCTTCTCCTCCTCGGTGTAGCCGGCGAGCTCGAGCACTTCCATTCGGTCGCGGAGCGCCGGCGGAATGGGATCGAGCACGTTCGCCGTGGTCAGGAAGAGTACTTCCGACAAGTCGAACGGCACGTCGAGATAATGGTCACGAAATGTGTTGTTC
>JBKPLP010000029.1:0-42465 GCA_046731735.1 Acidobacteriota bacterium | reverse complement strand
GCACTGGCTCGCGTGATGAGCGACGTAGGGAATGCGACCTGGATGGGCGAGGCGGCGTTCGCCGCGGGCGCCCGGCTGACCTGGGCAGACGCGGTAAGGCAGCTTACGGCACAATAGATCGGCGGCTGGCGGCTGGCGGCTGGCAAATACTCCATGTCATACAAATCGTCACTTGAAACACGTTTGGCCAAGAAGGTCACCAAAGCGATCACGGAATACAACCTGATCGAGGACGGCGACCGCGTCATGGTCGGATTGTCCGGGGGAAAGGACAGCTGGGCGCTGCTCAACGTCCTCGACGTGCTCCGGAAACGGGCGCCAATCACCTTTTCGCTGGTCGCCGTGACCGTCGACTCCGGTTACGAGGGTTATCGCCACGATCTGATTGCCGCGACGTGTGAGCAACGAGGGTGGGAGTATCGCATCGAGCACACCGAGATCGGCGAGGTGATGGACGATCTCCTCGACGGCGCCACGCCCTGTTCGCTGTGCGCGCGCTTGCGCCGCGGCGTCCTGTACCGTATTGCGAAAGAAGTCGGCGCGACGAAGATCGCGCTCGGCCACCATCTGGACGACTTCGTCGAAACCCTGCTGCTGAACCTGTTCTTTGCCGGCGCGCTGAAAGCCATGCCGGCCCGTCTCGTCTCGGACAACGGCGAGCACGTCGTCATTCGTCCGCTCGTGTATGTCACCGAGGCCGAGGCGCGCACGTATGCCAAAGAAGAAGCGCTGCCGATCATCAGCTGCTGCTGCCCCGCCTGCGGGGATCTCAGCCTGCAGCGCCAGCGGGTGAAGCGGCTGATCGCGCAGCTCGAAGTCGAGCATCCCGAAGTGAAGAACTCGATGATTCGCGCGCTCGGCAACGTCGCGAGCCGCCATCTGCTCGATAAGCGGCTGAATCCGCTGCCAGAGCTTCGCGAGGCGGCGCTGTCCGCCGGCGCCGTTCCCCTGCGACTGGTCAAGCGTTGAATCCGATCACCGTAGGGCGGGGTCTTCAGACCCCGCCGCGCGGCGCGGTCTGAAGACCGCGCCCTACCACCGGAGCAATCAATTGAAGACAATTGCCGGAATTGTGTGGATCATCCTCGTGTGTGCCGTTCCGGCGTCTGCGCAACAGCGGCCGCTCGTCACCGAGGATCCCGAGACGATCGGCGCGGGCCTCGTGTTGCTCGAAGGCGGTGTCGATCGGCAGCCCGACGTGTTCTATCCCGCCTCTGGCCTGAAGGGGACCCTGCTGCGCCTGCCGACGCTCGGGGTCAGCTTCGGCATCAGCTCGATCGCGGAGCTCCAGATCGACGGCGGGCTGTACAACCGCCTCAACGTCACGTCGCGGCAGACCGCGCCACTCTCGAGCCTGCTCGATTTCTCCGGCGACAGCACCCACGACGTCGAAGACATCACGGTTGCGACGAAGATCCGGCTGCTGTCGGAAACGCCGGGGCGGCCCGCGTTCGGAGTCCGTTTCGCGACGCGCCTGCCGAATGCCAGCAACGAGAGCGGTCTCGGCCTGGACACGACCGATTTCCATGCTTCCGTCCTATTCGGAAAGACCGTCCAGTCGATCCGATTCGTCGGCAACGTCGGCCTCGGGATTCTCGGCGATCCGGTCGAGGGGAACCGTCAGAACGACGTGTTGACCTACGGCGCGTCGGTCGCGCGGGCCGTGCGGCAGGGCCTGGAGGTCGTGGGCGAGGTCAATGGCCGCCTCGATACCCGCGCTGGGGATCCGCCAGTCGGAACCGAGAGCCGCGGCGCCATTCGGGTCGGCGGCCGTTACACGAAATCGACCGTGCGCCTGGATGCTGGTCTGATAATCGGATTGACGTCAAACGACCCGAGCCTCGGCTTCACCGTCGGCGCGACGTGGGTTTTCAAGGGGTTCACGATTCCGTAATCTCGTAGATCTTCAGCACGGCGGCGATTTCGTCCGTCGTCCGTCGAGCATCCCATCCGAGTTCTTCCGCGGCGATCCGTGCCGCCGTCTCGAGCGCACCGCGCGGCGGCGGTCCCGCAGTGCCCACTCCGGTCCGCCGGACGAGAATGTCGCTCAGGCGAAGCGCCATCTCGTGCCGAATGACGTGCAGCACTTCCGCGCCGATCGTCTCGACTGCTGGATCCAGCGGCTCGCGAAGATCGGGGCGTTGATTCACCAGTGCGATGATTGACGGGGCGGCCTCGGCATACAGCCGAATCAGGTGCCTGATGAGCGGCAGTGGCACATCCATCCGCAGCCGGCGCGCTGCCTCGATCGCGAGCGCCTCGTGATCCGCGATTCCCGCGCCGGGGAGCGTCGCGACGGACGTGCGTGACGGCGGCAGGCGGCGGCCCAGCCGCTTCGCAACGACCGTAATCGCTCGCTGGGCGGCAGCGCGCGCCGTCGTGTATTTCACGCCGATCAAGGTCATCGCGCCGCCGGTTCCAGAGGCAGCGTGGTCCCACACCTCGGATGACGGCTTCAGGTCGGGCTTACCGTCACCTCGCGCAATCGCCGGGACGACGCCACGGTGGACGAGCGTGATGTCGCCCCGTTCCAGCCGCAACGCCGGGAAGGCATGGTTGGCTTCGGCGAGGAAGCCGTCGATCTCGCGGGAGCTGACGCCGGTGTCGCCCGGCTGCACGAACCCGGGCGACTGGCTGGTGCCGACGAGCGCGCGGCCGCGCCACGGCGTCAGCGTCAGCATGCGCCCGTCGCGTCCCGGCGCGGCCAGCGCCATGTCGCTCGCCGGCTTCGTCGTCACGAGGTTCATCGCTTTGACCAGCGGCAGCGGACGCTCGACCCCGAACAGCCGCATGATCTCTCCAGCGCGCGGTCCGGCCGCATTCAGCGTGACCGAGGCTCGAATCGTCACAGATGCGCCGGTCAACCTGTCGCGCGCCGTCATCCCGACGATGCGCGATCCTTCCGTCAGGGCCGCGGTCGCTTCGAGGTGGTTCGCCAGATCTGCGCCGGCGCGATCGGCAGCCGCGGCGAACGCGAGCGTGAGCCGATCGGCTTCGACCATCTGATAGTCGTACCACTGTGCGCCGCCGGTCAGCGCCTCCTGGCGAATGCCCGGAAACAACCGCAGCGTGGCGGCCTTCGACACCAGCCGCGCCCTTGGCAGGTGCAGCTCCGGCTCGAGGCCATCGTTACGATGACGTCCCAGCCATGCGTCGAGTTTGAAGCCGGCCCGCAGCGCGAGCCGGTTCTTGGCCATGGAGCGATAGGTGCCGGTGAGAAACGGCAGCGGCCGAAGCAACCATGGCGCGATGCGCGCGAGCGCGCGCCGCTCGCGGACGGACTCGCGCGCCCGTCCAAGCTGCAGCGAGGCCAGCGAGCGCAGCCCGCCGTGCACGGTCTTCTGATGATTGAATGACGCGCCGCTGCCGAAGTCGTCGGCCTCGATCAGCGCGACCCGCAGCCCGCGGCTCGCGGCCTCGTACGCGCTCGCGAGGCCGTGGATGCCGCCGCCGACGACGAGCAGATCGTACACTTCGCCTTCGAGCCGTGCCAGATCGCGCGCGCGCATGTCAGACTTTTTATCTTATAGTAGAGCGCCGTGTCATCCTCGGGCGCTCCCACCACCGCAGATGTCCGCGACTACTGGAACAAGCACATTCACGACCTCGAAATCACGACGCACCCCGTCGGGAGCGCCGGTTTTTTTTCCGACCTCGATCAGTATCACTTCGAAAAGCTCCATCACCTGCTGCGGCTCGTCGACTTCGACGCCTACCGGGGCACGCGGGTGCTCGAAGTCGGATGCGGCGCCGGCACCGATCTCGTGCGCTTCGCGAAAGGCGGAGCGATCGTCTCGGGTGTGGATCTGTCGGCGTCGGCGATTGCGCTGGCGAGAACGAACTTCGAGCAGCAGGGATTGCAGGGGGATCTCCGCGAAGCGGATGGCGAAGCGCTGCCGTTTGGCAGCGATACCTTTGAGCTCGTCTATGCGCACGGGGTCGTGCAGTACACGCCGCATCCGCAGGCGCTCGTCGATGAGTGCCGGCGCGTGCTGAAGCCAGGAGGCGAGGCAGTCTTCCAGGTCTACAACCGCATCTCGTGGCTGAATGCGCTGTCCAAATTGATGAAGGTGCCGCTGGAACATGAGGACGCGCCCGTCCTGCGAAAGTACAGCGCGGCGGAGTTTCGCGCGCTGTTGCAGGGTTTCCGCGAAGTCCGGATCGTCGAGGAGCGGTTTCCGGTGAAGTCGCGGCTGCACGGCGGATGGAAAGGCACGCTGTTCAATACGTTCTTCGTGGGGATTTTCAACGCGCTGCCGCGATCGCTGGTACGGCGGTTCGGGTGGCATCTGCTCGCGTTCTGCCGCAAATGAAGCCGATCACGCTCGTCAAGGCGCACGCGTTCGGCAACGATTTCATTCTCGCGGAGGCGCGCGGTGTCGGGCCGGCGTTCATGGCTGGCTCCGGCGCGAACCCCTCGGATCTCGCTGCGTTTGCCCGCGACGTCTGCGATCGGCATAGCGGCATCGGCGCGGACGGCCTCATCGTGTACCGCATGACGGGTGCCGGTGCGACGATGAGACTGTTAAATGCCGACGGGAGCCGGTCCGAGGTGTCGGGAAATGGCGTGCGCTGTCTCGCCGCCTGGATCGTCTCGCAACGCGGCGTGGCGATGCCGGGACAGCAGGCGCCGATCGACATCGATACGGAGGCGGGGGTCAAGCGGCTCGAGCTCCTCGCCTGCACAAACGGCCGCTATACGTTTCGCGCGGCGATGGGCTCACCCGAGCGGGTGGCGCTCGAACGCATCGACGTCGACGGTCAGGCGATCGAGGCGGTCACGCTGCGTGTCGGCAACCCGCAGTGTGTGGTGCTCGGCCCGGTCACGGAGGAGCGCCTCAATTCCATCGCTTCGGTGCTTGCCGTGCATCCTCACTTTCCGGAAGGCACGAACGTCGAGCTCGCCAGCGTGGACGCGACCGATCGCGTGCGCATCCTGATCTGGGAGCGCGGCGTCGGACCGACGGAGGCGTCCGGCACGGGCGCCTGCGCGGCAGCGGTCGCCGCGATGCAATTCGGCGGCGCCGCGCGGGACGTGCAGGTCGCGTCGCCCGGCGGCGTGCAGCGCGTTGAGTGGACCGACGACGGGTTGTTTCTCACCGGCTGGGCGGAGCTCATTGCCGAAGCCGCCTGGCTCCGCCCGCGTTAGCCGGCCAATTCTGCCATCGTCGCGAGCCGATGACGGTGCGCAAGCTGCGATGCGCGCTACCGTTTCCTGCCGGGGCGTCGCACGGTGCGCAGCGTCGTGGCGGCTTCCACGACGCGAATCTCCGAACGAATCTCCTCGGGTAGCCCGTCGACCGCGGAGCGCGCGGCGGCGAGATCCTCGGTGCTCAGCGCCGTGCGTGCTTTTTGCAAGGCTTCAGCCGCTTCCTTGACGGTCTCCCGGGCGGGCGCGATTTCGCGCGCCGGCACGCGCGCATCGTCGGCGGTCTTGATCCGCGCCTCGAGTTGCATGAGCGCCGCGTTGGCGGCGTTGATCGCCGATTCGGTGTCGCGGCGCGCCTTGGCCTTGTTGTCGGCGGCCTCGCGCGCCGCTTCCTGCGCCCGATCGCTGGCATCGACGGCACGCGAGAGGGCGAGCCGGTAGTCGCGCTGATCGACGGCTTCGTGCGACTGCTTGAGCGCGGCGGTCGCGGCCGTGAAGGTGTCCGGCGCGTATTGCTCCGCGCCGGCGGCGCGTGCGGTGTCGATCGCCTGCTGCGCGCGATCGATTTCCTTCTGGGGAGGCTCCGAGCATCCTGCGTTCAGCACGAACAGTGCGATCGTGCACAGCAGGACGGACAGGCGAGGCATCAACACGAAAGTATAGCAGGGTATGGTGTACGATGAAGGCCGTTCGGCCGCACGATCGACCGCGTGAAAAGCTGCAGCGGCTCGGTGCCGCATCGCTCGGCGACAACGAGCTGCTCGCGATCGTGCTCGGCCACGGCGGTGCGCGTGCGAGCGCACTCGACCTGGCGAATGCGATTCTTGGCGTCACCGGCGGACCGCACGGGTTGGTGCGCACCCGGTACGACGACCTGCGCGGCATCCCGGGCATCGGCGGTGCGCGCGCCGCGCAGATTCTTGCCGCGGTCGAGCTGGGGCGCCGGACGCTGACGCGGGCGGCGCGCGAGCGCGTGCAGATCCGCAGCGCGCGGACCGCAGCGGAACTGCTGTTGCCGGAGTACGGGAACCGGCCGGTCGAGCAGTTCGGCGTCTTGCTGCTCGATACGAAGCACCGCGTGATTCGGACGGTCCTGCTGTCGGTTGGCACCCTCGACGCCAGCATCGTCCATCCGCGCGAAGTGTTCGGGGCCGCGGCCGCCGCCGGGGCCGCGGCGGTGGTGCTGTTTCACAATCATCCGTCGGGCGATCCGAAACCGAGCCAGGACGATGTCGAGCTGACGAGACGGCTCGCCGCGGCGGGCGTGCTGATGGGGATCGACGTGGTGGATCACATCATCCTCGCCGATGTGCGGTATTACAGCTTCAAGGAAGAGGACACGTTCTAGTTGGCGACGTTCTACCTGGATTGCTTCTCGGGCGCGTCCGGCGACATGATGCTGGGGGCGCTGCTCGATCTCGGCCTTCCGCTCGACGCGTTGCGCGCGGCGCTTGGCAGCCTGGCGATCGAATATGGCGAAGTGACGGCCGAGCGCGTGTCACGGGCCGGCGTTTCCGCGACGAAGTTCCGGCTGATCGAGAAGAACTCCGGCGGCGACGGCGAGGCACCGCAGCACAAGCACCACCATCTGAAGCATATCGTCGCGGCGATCCGCCGCTCGGCGTTGAGCGCGCCGGCTCAGGATCGCGCCGTCCATCTCTTCGAGCGCCTTGCCGCGGCGGAGGCCGCGATCCACGACACCCCGATCGAACGTGTTCACTTGCACGAAGTCGGGGCGCTGGATTCCATCATCGATATCGTCGGTGCGGTGTTCGGGCTGGAGTGGTTCGGCATCGACGATGTGGTGTCGTCGCCGCTCAACGTCGGCGGCGGGACCGTCGAGTGCGCGCACGGCGTCTTTCCTGTACCGGCGCCCGCCACCGCCAGGCTCCTTGCCGAAGTCCCGGTTTACGGCAGCGGTACGACCGAGTTGGTGACGCCGACGGGTGCGCTGCTCGTCACCGGCTACGCGCGTTCATTCGGCCCGATGCCGGCGATGCGCGTCGAGGGCATCGGTTATGGAGCGGGCGATCGCGATCCGAAGGGAACGCCAAACGTCCTGCGCATTTTTCGCGGCGAGCGGACCGATGCGTCCGCGGGACAGCGCGTGGTCCAGATTGAGTGCGAGATCGACGACATGAACCCGCAGTTGTTCGGGCCCTTGATGGATCGTCTGTCCGAAGCTGGCGCGCTCGACGTGTTTTACGGTGCGGTGCAGATGAAGAAGAACCGTCCCGGCACGCTCGTGACCGTGGTCGCGCCGCCGGAGTGCCGCGAACCTCTCACGGCGGTGCTGTTCGCGCATTCGACGACGATCGGGGTGCGGTATCAGGAAATGCAGCGCGACGTGCTGGAGCGGGAGATTCGAACCATCGCGACGCCGCTCGGATCGATACGATTCAAGGTGGCGACACGCGGCGGTCGCGTCCTGAATGCGGCGCCGGAGTTCGACGACTGCGCCCGGATTGCCGCCGAACGCGGCCTGCCCATTAAAGAGGTGCAGGCCATAGCGACCCGCGCCTGGCTGGATGCGCGCGGCTGATGCGGCTCGCGGTTCGCGGTTCGCGATCGCGATTCGACGATTCGAGGATTCCAGGATTCGAGGATTCGAGGATTCGAGGATTCACGATTAGGGGATTCGAGGATTCACGGATCAGGGATTCCCGATTAGGGATTAGGGATTGAAGTGTCACGTTTCTTTCTAACTACCGCCATCGACTACGTCAACAGCCGCCCGCATCTCGGCACGGCGTACGAAAAGATCGCCGCCGACGTCATCGCCCGTTACAAACGGTTGTGCGGTTTCGAGACGCATTTCCTGATGGGCAACGACGAGCACTCGCAGAACGTGTATCGCAGCGCGAAGGAGCAGGGACTCTCGCCGCTCGAGTACTGCGACCGCATGGAGCACGAGTTCACCCGCACCTGGCGCCATCTCGACGTGTCCTTCGATGATTTCATCCGCACCACGGAGCCGCGGCATCGCACCGGCGTCACCGAGATCGTGAAGCGGATCCATCACGCGGGAGACATCTACGAAGGCAGCTACGAGGGGTGGTACTGCGAGGGGTGCGAAGCGTTCAAGCAGGAAAAGGATCTGGTCGACGGCAAATGCCCGTTGCATCCGACGACCGGGCTGCAATGGATCAAGGAGAAGAACTATTTCTTCCGGTTGTCGAAGTATCAGCAGGCACTGGCGGAGCATTTCGCCGCGCACCCGGAGTTCCTCCATCCCGAGGGACGGCGCAACGAGATTCTGCGGTTGATCGAAGGCGGCCTGGAAGACATCTCGGTCAGCCGCGCCGGGCAGGCGTGGGGAATCCCGCTGCCATTCGACCAGTCCAGCGTGGTGTACGTGTGGTTCGACGCGCTCGTGAACTACGCGTCGGCCGTGGGTCTCGGTGCCGACGAGGCATTGTTCCGGAAGTGGTGGCCGGCCGACCTGCACGTGATTGGAAAGGACATCACGCGCTTTCACACGGTGATCTGGCCGGCGATGCTGATGAGCGCGAAGCTGCCGCTGCCGAAGCAGGTGTTCGGCCACGGGTTCATGACGCTGAACGGACAGCGCATGAGCAAGTCGCTCGGCACCATCGTCGATCCGATCGAGGCGGCGAACCGGCACGGCGTCGATCCGCTGCGGCTCTATCTCGTGAAGGAGATCTCGTTCGGCGGCGACGGCGATTTCGCGTGGGATCGGTTCGACGAGCGCTACAACGTCGACCTGGCGAACAACCTGGGGAACCTCGTCAGCCGGGTCGCCGCGATGGCCGAAAAGTACCGGGATGCGCGACTCGCCCCCGCGGGCGAACCTGGCAGACTGGCGGGAATAGCCCGCAGCGTCGTGGCGGATTACCGGACGTCGATGGACGCATTCGCGCTCGAAGGCGGATCGGCGGCGGCTTTTCGTCTCATCGATGCGGCCAACGAATACATCGCGGCGACCGAACCGTGGGCGCTCGCCCGCGATGCGGCGCGAGCGCGCGAATTGAGCCAGGTGCTGTTCGACGTCGCTGAATCGCTTCGCATCGTGGCGATCCTGCTGCTGCCGATCATGCCGAGGGCCGCGGCGGAAATCCTTCGCCGCGTCGGCGAAACGGGAACGCGGATCCGGCTTTCGGATGCCGAATGGCGCAACGACGGGGAGCGGCTGATCGCGAAGGGTGACGCGATGTGGCCACGGTCCGACACACCTCAAAGGAGCACACGCGTGGACGAAGTGAAGAACCCGGCTCCGCCGACACCGGCGGCTCCGGCACCAGCGGCGCCGCCGGCACCGTCGGCGGCGCCTGCGGACAACAAGATCACGATCGACGACTTCATGAAGATCGACCTTCGCACGGCGAAGGTGCTGACCGCGGAAAAAGTGCCGAACTCGCGAAAGCTGATCAAGATGACGATTGACGCCGGGACCGAACAGCGGACGCTGGTCGCGGGAATCGCGGAGGCCTACGAGCCCGAGACGCTCGTCGGACGCACGATCGTGGTGGTGTTCAACCTCAAGCCGGCGAAGTTGATGGGGATTGAATCGAACGGGATGGTCCTCGCGGCGAGCCCCGAAGGCGGCAAGCCGACCCTCGTCGGGTTCAACGAGGAGATCCCGCCCGGCACTCGGGTGCGGTAGAACGGAACGGGCGCCGACTCATTCATGATTGATTCGCACTGTCACATTGCCGGCGAGGAATTCGCCGGCGATCTCGAGGCGGTCGTCTCGCGCGCTCGGGCAGCAGGAGTCAGCGCCGCACTGTGCATCCTTTCGGCGGGTGACGAAGGGGAGTCGGCCCGCGCCGCCGCGGTCGCAGCGGCGTGGCCGGCGGCTCGATTTGCTGCCGGCATCCACCCTCACCAGGCGGGTGAGTTCGCCGGGCGCGTACCGGAAGGCATCGAGGCCGTTCGCCGAGCGCTCGCTCGGCACCGGGCGTGCGCGATCGGCGAGATGGGCCTCGACTACCACTACGACTTCTCCCCTCGCGCCGCCCAGCAGGAAGTCTTTCGGGCACAGCTTCAGCTTGCACGAGAGGTCGATCTCCCGGTCGTGATCCACACGCGCGAAGCCACTGACGATACTTTTCGCTTCATCGAAGAGGCCGGTCGTGTCCGCGGCGTATTCCATTGCTTCACCGGGGACGAACCAATGGCGCGCCGCGCCGCGGCAATCGACTTCTACGTCTCGTTTGCGGGGATCCTGACGTTCCCGCGGGCGGAAGACCTCCGCGCCGCCGCCGGCGTCGTGCCGCTGGACCGTCTGCTGGTGGAAACCGACTCGCCGTATCTGGCGCCGGTCCCCCACCGTGGGAAGCGGAACGAACCGGCGTTCGTCGCCGAGGTGGTGGCGCGGCTGGCGGCGCTGCGCGGGATCCCTCCCTCCGAACTCGGCGCGCAAGTCACCCGCAACTTCGACGCGCTCTTTGCCGCTTTGCACTGACAAGTATCGTCGTTGGAATGGCTTAGCGCGTTGACACTCCGCGCATTCGTCCAGTATTGTGAAGCGGTCTTTACATAATCGGACCCCCTTGACCGACATTACCCAGAACTCCACCACGCGTCTGGCCGATCTGGCCCAGATCTTCGAACCCATCCGCGACGAGTTGGACGCGGTGGAGCGGGAATTCGTCCGCCACATCCAGTCCCGCGTCGCGCTGATTCCTGAGATGGGGCGCTACATCCAGAACAGCGGTGGGAAACGGGTGCGGCCGGCTGTGCTGTTGATGGCGGCGCGGCTCGCCGGATACCAGGGAGAACGCGCCGTCCTCTACGCGTCGGTTGTCGAGTTCATCCACACGGCGACGCTCGTCCACGACGACATCATCGATGGGGCAGACCTGCGCCGCGGACGGATGGCCGTTCACTCGCGATGGGGCAACGACATTACGGTCCTGCTCGGCGACTACCTGTACATCAAATCGATGGCGATGGCGCTTACACAGGACTCGCTGGAGATCATCCGGCTCCTCTGCGATGTCACGCTGCGCATGATCGAAGGAGAGTTGTACCAGCTGACCAAAGCCGGCGATGTCGATATCGCGGAAGAGGAACACTTCGAGATCATCCGCCGCAAGACCGCTTTTCTCTTCGGCGGCTGCGCGCAGATCGGAGGCCTGCTGGGGGGCGTGAACCCCGAGCGTGAAAGCGCGCTGCGCGAGTACGGCTTCAATCTCGGCGTCACGTTTCAGCTCGTCGACGATCTGCTCGATTACACCGCGGATCAGGCCGCGCTCGGCAAGCCAATCGGCGGCGACCTTCGCGAGGGGAAAGTCACGTTGCCGGTGATCTTCCTGCTGCAGCGCGGCGGCGCTGAAGCGGATCGCCTCATTCGGACGGTGGTGCACGAGCGCGCGGTTTCGCAGGATCAGTGGCGGGACATCCTCCGGCTGCTGCGCGAGCATCGCGTCATCGACCTGGCGTACGAACGTGCGGTCGAATACGCGGCCCGCGCCAAGAGCTGCCTGGCGGCCTTCCCGCCGGGCCGCGAGCGCGACGCGTTGATGGCGCTGCCGGACTATGTGCTCGCGCGTGATCGATGAGGCTTCGCATCAGGGCTTCATGGCTTCATGGCTTCAAGGCGTCAAGGCTCAGAGCTCCCGGAAGCCTGAAGCCCCGAAGCCCTGAAGCCTCGAAGCCCTGAACATGAGCCAACCCGACGAGCGTCTTCGTCAGCTGCGCGAGTCCATCCGCCGCCACGAAGAGCTGTATTACATTCACAACGCGCCGGAAGTCTCGGACGAGCAGTTCGATCGGCTGCTGCACGAGCTCGAACAGCTCGAGGCGGAGCATCCGGATCTCGTCACGCCCGATTCGCCTACCCAACGGGTCGCGGGGCGGCCGACCGAGGGGTTTCCCACGGTCGAACACATCGCGCCCATGCTCAGCCTCGATAACGCCTACAACGAAGAGGATCTGCGCGCCTTCGACGAGCGCATCAGGAAGGGCGCAGGTGTCGGCGGCGCGCCGGTCGCGTACGTGGCGGAACTGAAGATCGACGGCCTCAGCATCGCACTGACATACCAGGACGGACGACTCGTGCGCGGCGCCACCCGTGGCGATGGCGTGCGCGGCGAAGAAGTGACCGCAAACGTGCGGACCATCCGCCCCATCCCGCTTTCGCTGCGCGACGGACCGCCGGGACGGCTCGAGGTTCGCGGCGAGCTGTTCCTCCCACGCAGCTCGTTCGCGCGGATCAACCGCGAACGCGAGGAAGCCGGCGACGCACTGTTTGCGAACCCGCGCAATGCCGCGGCAGGGACGATGCGGAATCTCGATCCGTCGCTGGTCGCCAGACGAGGTCTCGGGGCGTTTACCTACCAGGTCGTCGCCGGCGGGAACGAGGGACTTCCCGCGACCCATCACGAGATGCTGCGGGCGCTCGAGCGCTGGGGCCTGCCGGTCGAGCGTCACCACCAGCGTTGCCCCAGCATCGATGAGGTCATCCAGTTTTGCCGTACCTGGGCCGACGGCCGTCAGTCGCTCGAGTTCGATACCGACGGCGTCGTGGTCAAGGTCGACGATCTGGCGCTGCGCGAACGGCTTGGCACGACCGCGAAGTTTCCGCGATGGGCCACCGCGTTCAAGTTCCCCGCGCAGCAGGCGCACACGAAACTGTTGCGAATCGACGTGAATGTCGGACGCACCGGCGCGAATACGCCGTACGCGGTCCTCGAGCCCGTCTTCCTCGCCGGCTCGACGATCTCGATGGCCACCCTGCACAACGCGGAGGACCTCGCACGCAAGGACTTCCGCGAGGGTGATACCGTCATCATCGAGAAGGCGGGCGACGTGATTCCGCGCGTCGTCGCCCCGATCCTCAGCCTGCGGCCGGCGGACTCCGTACCGTGGACGATGCCGTCGACCTGCCGGGCGTGCGGGAGCGATCTGCATCGCGACGAAGAGGAGGTCGTCTGGCGATGCGAGAACGCCTCGTGTCCCGCGCGCCTGCGGCGGAGTCTCGAGCACTTCGCGTCGCGCAGCGCGATGAATATCGAGGGGCTGGGCGAATCCCTGGTCGATCAGCTGATCGAGCGGGGCCTGGTCAAGGACTTCGCGGATCTCTACGCGCTGACCGCGGAACAGCTCGAGAACCTGGTGGTAGCACCCCGCAGTCCACGGTCGGACCGGGCCGTGCCCCGGAAACTCGGAAAGGTGGGCCGCAACGTCGTCGATCAGATCGCGCGCAGCAAGGAGAACGATCTGTCGAGGCTGATTTACGCGCTCGGCATTCGGCACGTCGGCGAAAAGGCGGCGGCAACCCTGGCCCGGTTTCTTCGGACGATGGACGCCCTGTTGAACGCTCCGCTCGAGGCGTTGCAGACCGTTCCGGAGATCGGGCCCGTTCTGGCCGAATCGGTGCGCGCCTACGCCGACGAACCCCACAACCGGCAGCTCATTGAGAAGCTTGCCGCGGCGGGCGTGAACATGAAAACCAGCCAGCCGGACCCTGGTGTGGCGGCGGCAGGGCCGCTGTCGGGCAAGACGTTTGTGCTGACCGGCACGCTCGCGACGATGTCTCGTGAGGAGGCGGAAGCGGAAATCGAACGGCTGGGCGGCAAAGTTTCGGGGTCGGTCAGCCGAAAAACCTCTTACCTCGTCGTTGGCGAGGAGGCGGGGAGCAAGCTCGAGAAAGCCCGGACTCTGGGGGTTCAAACGCTGTCCGAGGACGAGTTCAAGGCCCTTATAATGAATTGATTGTGTCGGGATCCGGGATCCGGGATGCGGGATCCGGGATGCGGGATCCGATTGGCGCGAAATCGGAACATGTCGAAACGATTTACCGTCGTCACCGTCGCCCTGTGTGCAGCCGTGGCGTTTCTCGTCGGCCTGATCATCGCCGGCGAGTTCACGCCGTCGCCGATCGTCGCCACCGCGCCGCGCACGTTCGCGCGCACCACGGATGCGGCGCGTGCCGGCGCCGTCGCCGCCCTGCCGACCGTCGTCAACTTCGCCGACGTCGCGGAGCGGATCAACGGCGCGGTGGTGAATATCGACTCGACGTCGAAGACCCCCGACCGCGATCCGCGCTATTTCCGGCGTGGCGACGGACCGCTTGAAGGACCGTCGCCGCGTGATCTCGAAGCGCCCCGGCTGGGAGCCGGCAGCGGCTTCATCATCGATCGCGACGGCTTCATTCTTACCAACCACCACGTCATCGATGCCGCCGAGCGGATCACCGTCACGCTCGCGGATGGCCGCACGTTCCGGGCAGAAGTGGTCGGCACCGACCCGGCGATCGACGTCGCGCTGCTGAAGATTCCCGGCGCGCACAACCTGCCCGAAGCTCCGCTCGGCAATTCCGACGAGCTGCGGGTCGGCGAATGGGTCTGCGCGATTGGCAATCCGCTCGGGTACGTTCATTCCGTCACCGTGGGCGTGGTCAGTTTCATCGGACGCAAGCTGTTCGATCCCAGCCTGGACGACTACATTCAGACCGACGCGGCGATCAATTTCGGAAACAGCGGCGGCCCGCTGATCAATACCCGCGGCGAAGTCATCGGGATCAACTCCGCGATCAGCTCCCGAGCGAGCAACATCGGATTCGCCGTCCCGATCAACCAGGCGGTGGACATCGTGCCGCAGCTGAAGACGGCCGGTCGCGTGTCGCGCGGTTACATGGGCGTTTTTCTCACCGATGTGACGCCGGCGCTGCAGCGTTCGCTCAATCTGAGTGCGAGCCACGGAGCGCTCGTGCAGGACGTGACCGCCGGCTCACCGGCGGAACGCGCCGGCCTGCACACCTACGACGTCATCCTCGACGTCGAGGGGCGCGAGGTGGGCGGCAACGAGGATCTGATTCGCGATATTTCGGCACGGCATCCCGGCACGGTCGCGCGTTTGAGCATCCTGCGCGACACGCGTAAGCTCACCGTCCCCGTGAAACTGGCCGAGCGGCCGGTGCGCACGGATTCGGACCGCGATCCGCTCGACAACGGTGCCCGGCCGAAGCCGGCCGAACCGACGCTCACCGTGCCGCTTGGCCTGTCGGTGCGCGAACTGGATCGTGCGTTCGTGGGTCGCCTCGACGTTCCGGAATCCGTTCAGGGTGTCGTGGTCTCCCGCGTGGATCCGACCGGGGCGGCATTCTCGGCGGCGGTCCGGCGCGGCTACGTGATCATGGAGATCAACCGGAGACCGGTTCGCTCGGTGAGCGACTACCAGCGGATCGTGTCCGCCGCCAAGCCTGGCGACGTGCTCGCCTTGTACTACTACGACCCCACGCTCGCCCAGCGCTCGCTCGTCACCGTAACGGTAGAATAGGCTTCGTGAAATCGCGCATTCTCGTGATCGATGACGAGGCGGAGATCCGCCGATCCGTGCGGATGATCCTCGAGTACGAAGGCTACGAAGTGCTCGAGGCGTCCAGCGGTCCCGACGGCGTGACGATGGCCGAGCGGGAGTCCCCCGATCTGGTGTTCCTCGACGTCAAGATGCCGGGGATGGACGGTCTCGATGCACTGCAGCGGATCAAGGCGTCGAACGAGACGCTGCCCGTGGTCATCATCTCCGGTCACGGGACGGTCAGCACCGCCGTAGAAGCGACGAAGGCCGGCGCGTTCGACTTCATCGAGAAACCGCTCGCCAGCGAACGCGTGCTCGTCACCATCCGCAATGCGCTGGACCAGACGCGCCTGCGCGATGAGAACAAGTCGCTGAAGCGCGCCGTCGAGATCCGTCACCAGATGGTCGGCGAGTCGCAGTCGCTGCGGCAGGTCTGGGACGCGATCAAACGGGCAGCGCCGACCAACGCCACGGTGCTGCTGCTTGGTGAGAGCGGCTCCGGCAAGGAGCTGGTCGCCCGATCGATCCATCGCAACAGTCTGCGCAGCCGCGAGCGGTTCGTGCAGGTGAACTGCGCCGCGATTCCCGAGGAGCTGATCGAGTCGGAGCTCTTCGGCCACGAAAAGGGCTCGTTCACCGGGGCGACCGAGAAGCAGATTGGAAAGTTCGAGCAGGCGGACCGCGGGACGATCTTCCTGGACGAAGTGGGCGACATGAGCCCGAAGACCCAGGCGAAGGTGCTGCGCGTCCTGCAGGAGGGCGAAGTCGAGCGGCTCGGATCGGCGCGAACGATCAAAGTGGACGTCCGCGTCATCGCCGCCACGAACAAGGATCTCGAGGCCGAGATCGAAAAGGGAACGTTCCGCGAAGATCTCTACTTCCGGCTGAGTGTCATCCCGATTCGGGTGCCGCCGCTGCGCGATCGCCGCGAAGACATCCCGGCGCTCGTGAAGCACTTTGCGGACCTGTTCAGCCGCGACAACAATCGGCGGCCGCAGCGCTTCACGCCGGCCGCGCTCGAGTATCTGCAGAAGGCGCGGTGGAAGGGCAACGTCCGGGAACTGAAGAACACCGTCGAACGGCTGATCATCATGACCCCGGGAGACGCCGTCGACGTCGACGATCTGCGTGACATTGTTCGCCTTGAAGCCAAGGCGGCGGTGCCCGATAATGAAAAGGAGCGCCCCGGCACCTTGCGGGAGTTCAAGGAATCCGCCGAGCGCACCTTCCTGGTCGGCAAGCTCCGCGAGAACAACTGGAACATCTCGAAGACCGCGGAGGTCATCGGGACGCCGCGGAGCAATCTGTACAAGAAGCTGGAGCAGTACGGCATCTCGCAGGAGGAAGACGGGTAGAATTCGCCGCCGCAGTGATACAGACGATCGCCTCCCGAAAGGGAGGAGGAAAGTCCGAACTCCGCAGGGCAGTGCGCCGGGTAACGCCCGGTCAGGGCAACCTGAAGGAAAGTGGCACAGAAAACACACAGCTGACGATCGGCGCCCCGTAAAGGGGCGCCCTACGTACAGGCTGCGGTTCAGGCCGTGGCGATGTAGGCCGGGGCTTTACGGCCCGGCGATCAAGCAATGGTGAAAAGGTGCGGTAAGAGCGCACCGCGCCCGTGGCAACACGGGTGGCAGGCAAAACCCCGCACGGAGCAAGGCCAAATAGGGGAGCGCGGGTCGCAAGGCCCTTCGGACGGCCCGTCCGATGCTTCCGGGTAGGCTGCTTGATCCCGCCAGCGATGGCAGGGCTAGAGGAATGATCGTCGTCCGCCGGAGTCTCGGCGCGAAAGCGCCGAGCGAAGGCGGAACAGAATTCGGCTTACGGATCGCTGCGGCGGCACTTATTGGGTTCGACAGTGGGGGAGGCTCGATGCTTCGTACGCTCTCCTGCCTCGTCATTGTTCTCACTCTTCCATCGCTTCAGACCCCGACGTCTCGCGCACAGAGCACCGCTCCCGGGCGCGGGAACGGGGGGCAGCGGATTGTCGGCCGCGTAACGGACCCCACCGGGCGTGGTGTCGGCGGCGTGTTCGTGTCGCTCCTGCGCGACTCGGACGAGCCTGGCGCCCCTCGGCTCCGTCCTGTGAGCGTGCGTCTCTCTTCGATCACCAACGACCGCGGCGATTTTGTTCTCGAGAATCTCTCGCCTGACAGCTATTGCGTTGTCGCGCTGCCTCACAATGTGCCCGTCACCGCGGCGAATCAACCGAACCGCGCCGGCTACGCAATCACGTACTATCCGAACGTGACCAGAGCTGCTGACGCAAAGTCCGTGATGGTCACGCGGACGGCGGGGGCGACCGCGAACGTCAACCTCGTGCCCGCCCGCCTGAGCGTCGTCTCCGGTTCGGTGACCGCGTCCACCGGCCGGCCTGCGTCTGGAGCGAGGCTTTCGATTGCGCACGGCGACGGGTTGTTTGGCCTGGATTCCATGGCGACGACGCTGAGACCGGACGGGACGTTCGCACTTATGGGGCTGCCGCCAGGAACCTATTTCCTCCACATGCGCGAAGGCGCTTGGCCGCCACCGCATGACGTCATCCCAAAAGTCTCGGTCGCGACCGTCAGGGTGGTCGATCGCGATGTGACTGGCGTTCGTGTCGAGCCGCTGCCGATGGTCCGGGCGACCGGACGCGTCATCGTCGCGGATCCGGCTGTTCGGTCGTCGTTTCAGCCAGCCGCGGTGAGCGTCAGTGGAGTTCCGTCAGATTTCGAGGGCAATCCAGGCCCCGCACGTCCTGGCGTCGTCCGGCCAGATCTCACGTTTGAGTTCCACGCCTGGCCCGCTCACGGCTACATCCGTGTCTCGCCGGCGACTGAGTGGACGGTCGCACGCGTTCGTCTCGATGGCGTCGACGTGACGAACAGCGGCATCGATTTTCGGTCGGGTCGGGACATCACCGGCCTCGAGGTCGAACTGCTCCATGCGCCGACTGTCATCCGGCGAGCACGGGGACGGTGAAAGGCGCTGGTTCGAAGGGATGATAGGATTCGCACCAGGTCGACCAGTTCTGGAGGTTTCCTGATGCGGAGGGTGATTCCCTCGATCCTCGCTTTGTTCGTGCTTGCGCTTGCCACCGCTGTCGCGCAGCAACCGCAAGGCCCGGGTCAAATCCGCCCGCGCCCCGGCACCGGACGCGAGCCTGAGTTCCCGGCGCCGAAGATCACCGACTACAAACCCAAGTCGACGCTCGTCGTGCCGGAACATCCGGTGCCGCGCGCGAAGTTCCCCGTCGTCGATCTCCACGGACATCCGCCTGCGTTGACCAATCCGCAGACGATCCAGACCGTGCTCGACGCGATGAACAACCTGAATATCCAGGTGATGGTGCAGGCCAACGGCGTGTCCGGTGAGCGGCTCAAGACCCAGCTCGATGCGATCGCGGCAAGCAGTCACACCGATCGTTTCGTCGTATTCACCAGCGTCAACTGGGGCAGCATCGGCCCGGGATTCGGCGCGCGAGCCGCGGCGCAGCTCGAGGCGGACGTGAAAGCGGGCGCGAAGGGCCTCGGCGAGATCGGTAAGGGGCTGGGCATGAGCGTCAGGAGCCAGGACGGGACGCGCTTGAAGCTCGACGATCCTGAACTCGATCCCGTGTGGGATATGGCGGGGAAACTCGGTATCCCGGTCTTCATCCACACCGGCGAGCCGGCCGCGTTCTTCGAGCCGCTGGATTATCAGAACGAGCGGTGGCTGGAGCTTGCGCTGTTCCCTGATCGCCGGCATCAGGAAGGCGTTCGCTTCGAGGAGCTCATGTCCGAGCGTGATCGGGTCTTTACGAAGCACCCGAAGACGACGTTCGTGGCGGCGCACATGGGATGGCATGCGAACGATCTCGCGAGGCTCGGGAAAATGTTCGATCGCATGCCGAACCTCTATACCGAGGTGGGGGCGATCCTGTACGACCTCGGGCGGCAACCGCGGTTCGCGCGCGAGTTCTTTGTGAAGTATCAGGACCGGATCATGTTCGGAAAAGACAGCTTCCAGCCAGACGAATATCCGTATTACTGGCGAGTTTTCGAGACGTCGGACGAGTACTTCGATTACTACCGCGATTACCACGCCTTCTGGAAGCTCTACGGAATGAGCCTGCCCGACGAAGTGCTCAAAAAGCTCTACTATAAGAACGCGCTGAGGCTCGTACCTGGCATGCCCAAAAGCGGCTTCCCCAACTAGCAACGGTTGAGCACGGGTATTGCTTACCCAGCACGAGGAGTAACCACAAAGGTATGTCTCTGTACGTGGTGACCGGAGGGGCCGGTTTCATTGGATCGCATCTCGCCGAAGAACTCGTGCGGCGCGGGCACGGCGTCCGCGTCGTCGACTCGCTGGTCACCGGCAAACGCAGTAATCTCGGTCACATTCCTGGCGTTGAATTCATCGAGGGCGATCTGGCCGATCTCGATACCGCACGCGGGGCCGTCGAGGGCTGCGAGTGCGTGCTGCATCAGGCGGCAATCCCGTCCGTGCCCCGCTCCGTCCAGGATCCGATCACCTCGCATCGCGCCAACGTCGATGCGACGCTGAACACGCTCGTCGCCGCACGCGACGCCGGCGTCCGCCGCGTCGTTTTCGCCGGCTCGTCGTCCGCGTACGGCGACACGCCCGTGCTGCCCAAGCACGAAGGGATGCCGATCAATCCACTCTCGCCGTACGCGCTGCAGAAGGTGATTGGCGAGCAGTATCTGCAGATGTTCACGAGGCTGTACGGACTCGAAACGGTGAGCATCCGTTACTTCAACGTGTTCGGTCCCCGGCAGGACCCGTCATCGCCGTACTCGGGAGTGATTTCCGTGTTTGCCACCGCGCTCATCGAAAACCGCCCGCCGACGATCTACGGCGATGGCGAGCAGACGCGCGATTTCACCTACGTCGCGAACGTCGTCGACGGCGTCCTGCGCGCGTGCGATGCGCCGAACGCGAGCGGCGAAGTAATCAACGTCGCGACCGGTGGACGCATCTCGCTGAACAAGCTGTTCTACGCCATGCGTGACATTGTTGGCGGGTCCGTCGAGCCCGTGTATGTCGCGTCGCGGCGGGCGGACGTGCGCGATTCGCAGGCGGACATCCGGAAGGCGAAGGAGATTCTCGGCTACGTGCCGGTGGTGTCGTTCGAGGAAGGCTTGTCGCAGACGATTGCCTGGTACCGCAGCGCGGTGGGGCCGGCCTTCAGCACGGGCCGCTAGCCGCTAAGTCCCGGCGCGCCTCGCCGCGCAGTCGGTGATCATCCGTTCCATCATTTCCGGTTCCGCGGGCTTCGTGAGGTGGTGGTCGAACCCGGCTTCGCGGGCCCGCGCCTTGTCGTCTTCCTGTCCCCACCCGGTCAGCGCCACCAACATGATGCGGTCGCCGAGCGCGCGGCGAATGCGCCTGGCGGCCTCATAACCGTCCATGCGCGGCATGCCGATATCGATGAACGCGACATCCGGCCGGAGGGCTTCCGCGATGGCGACCGCCTGGACGCCGTCGCTGGCCACCTTGACGTCGTGGCCGCCGAAGCACAGCATCACGCGCATCATCTCGGCGGCGTCGGAGTTGTCCTCGGCGATGAGCACCCGGCACGCGCCGGCGGGCAGCGGGCGCGGGTGCAGGGGCGACATCTCGGCCGCGACGCTGACTGCCGCCAGCGGCAGGCGGATGACGAACTCGCTGCCGCGGCCGGGTCCTTCGCTGTGCGCGTCGATCGTTCCGCCGTGGAGGTCCACGAGCCGCCGCGCCAGCGACAGACCGACGCCGAGTCCGCTGGTTGTCCGATCGCGCTGCGCGTGCAGTTGCGTGAACATGTCGAAGATGCGGGTCAGCATCTCGCGCGGAATCCCGATCCCGCTGTCACGCACTCGGACGACGGCCGTGGCGTCCTCGCGGATGGCGCTGATGCTGATCTCGCCCCCGCGATCCGTATACTTCGCGGCGTTGCTCAGCAGGTTCGAGAACGCCTGCGCGACGCGCGTGAAATCCCCGTCGACGTAGAGCGGCTCCGGCGGCATCTCGACGCGGAGCGTGTGCCCCCGATCGCTGACCAGCGGCCGCATCGCCTCGACGGCGCTCTGGACGACCGTCCGCAGATCGATCCGCTCACGCTTCAGCTCCACCTTGTCCTGCGTAATGCGCGAGACGTCCAACAGGTCGTCGGTCAGGCGAACCAGCTGTTGCAGCTGACGCTCCATCGTGGCGCGCGCCTTTTCGACCAGCGCCGCATCCTGCCGCCCCAGCCGCATCACTTCGAGCGCTGCTCGGATCGGCGCGAGCGGGTTGCGCAGCTCGTGCGACAGGGTCGCCAGGAATTCATCCTTGCGCCGGTCCGCTTCGCGGAGAGCGATCTCGGCGCGGCGCCGTTCCGTCAGATCGACGATGACGCTGACGCAGCCATAGATCTCGTCGTGCGTGTCGAACAGCGGTTCGACGTCGTTCTGCACGTAAATCACCGAACCGTCGGGACGGATGATCTCGATCTCGTTGCGCACGGCCTCGCGATGGGCGATCGCGAATTGCATCGGCAGTTCGTCGGGCGCGAGGTCGCGGCCGCCGCGTTGTATTCGGTACGGCGCCTGACCGGGCGCGGCGAGTGAAATGTTCGCATCGTACGGCAGGCGCAGCAGCGCCGCGAGCGCGCGGTTCGCCGAGATGAAGCGGCAGCCGGGATCGTGCGCGATGGCAATGGGTACGGGAGCGCGCTCGATGAGTGATTGCAGAGACTGCAGCCGCTGGCGGAGTTCCTCCGCGCTCATGTGATCGGTGATATCGAAGGGACGGCCCGTCACAGCGTCAGTGTAGCCCCGCTGACAAGGGAGCGCTACGCGTGTTTCCGCATGAACGGTCGAGTTGCCGCTCTGTTTCGCGATCCTGGTTACCGCGGTTGGCGGGTCGGCGCCCTGTTCTGCCGACGCGCCAACGAATCGCGACGGATATAGGTGTGGAAGATCTGTCGCGTCAACGGCTTCGCGCGGCAGCCGTCTACCGATGCAACCGGCAGAATGCTTGCCCGTGTGACGACGCCCGGGGCGGCGGATCCGATGACACGCGGCCCGACCTCTCCGTTTGGAATTGACCGCCGTCTCGGGCCTCGACACCGTCGCGTCTCGCTGACGCTTCGCGCCTCTCGCTTGCCGGTTGTCGCCTCTTCTGAAGGATAATCGTGAGGATGCCTTCAGGAGAACGGACGAACAGGGTGATGCCGTGGTGTCTGCGCGTGCTGGTGACGGTGATTCTCACCGTGTCGGCAAATGTCGCCGAAGCCCAGACCGTCATGGTCCGCGGCGCGGCGCCGGGAGCAAGGATTGAAGCGGTCGTCGACGCGACGCCCGTTGGATCGACAACCGCGAACGCGGCCGGCGAAGCCACGGTCGCCATCCCTCGCGCCGTTGGCAAGAACGACGCCGAAGCAAACGTTTTCGTCGATCTGTGCGCCGACAACCTGCGGCGCGTCCTCATTGTCGAGCGCGGCAAGGCGCCGGCGGCGCCGGGCGAAGGCTGCGATCGTAAGGACATCCAGGGCCTTTATTGGATCCGCAATGTCAGCACGATCGTGGTGACGCTGAGCGACCCGACGCCGAGAGTGTTGCTCCGCCAGGGATCGTTCAGTTTCAAACCGCCGCGAGTGTTCGCACCTCCGACCGGACTGATTGTGTTTGGAGGCGGAGGTCTCAGCAAGATTACCGATATCGCACTGTTCGCCTGTGGCGACGTCAACCCTTGCTCGGACAAGTCATCGGGATGGATGGGAACGGCGGGTGTCGAGTACTGGGTCAAGCCCTGGCTCGGCGGTGAGGGTGCATACCTGAAACCCGCGAACGCGAAGATGAGCGGTAGCGGCGACAGCTACCGATTCGAGAGCGTTCTGAAGGCCGACGTGGTCTCGGTGGCGGCCAAGATCGGAATTCCGGTCGCGCGGGTGCGGATGTACGGAAAAATCGGCGGCTCGTACCACGATGCGAATTTCGAGACGGATCAAACTCTCGACGATCGCCCCATTACCGTGGACGATGTGCCGCAGACGGTGAAGGGCGGGCGTCAGACGTACGCGCTTCGTACCCAGGGCTGGGGATGGATATACGGCGGCGGCCTCGAAGTATGGATGGCGCCGGCGTTCGGTTTCTATGTTGAAGCGGGACGCGGCGCGTTGAAGGGGAAGGCCGTGGACAACGCCGACGGCTCGCTTGACGATCACGTCAACTACGTCGTGGTCGGCGGGAGAGTACGCGTCTGGTAGCGGCTGCAGGAACGAAGATCAGAACCCGGCGAGCACCATGACCGCCGCCATTTCCTGAAGGCGCTCGCTGGCGGCGACGTCCTCTGCGGTGGCAAGGTACAGGATCTCACGAAGCAGGAGCTCGACCATCGGTTTGAAGCTCCACATCGAGACACCGTTCGACACGACCGTGTCGAGTAATTCTTCCGGTTGCCGCGTAAACACGCGCTCCCGCAGCAGGTGCACGATCTCCGCCAGGCTCTCGCCCTCGAGCGCGGAGAACGTCGCCCGTATGAGTTCCTGCATCTCCTGACGTCCGCGGATTTCCGGAGGCGAGTTCTCGGCGAACCCCATGTCGGGGTAACAAAGCAAGCCGTGCGCCACGTATGGCGGGGTATTTTACCGACCGTTGAGGTCTCGCACACAGGTGTGCGCGAGCCAGCTGGGTAACGGAAAAGGACGGCACACCACAGTTCCGTTATTTCCTACTGGACGTCGACCAATTCGATCTCGAAAAGGAGTGTTGCGTTCGGCGGAATCGGGCCGAAACGGACGGCGCCGTAGCCAAGCGACGGTGGCACCACCAGGCGCCGCACGCCCCCGACGCGCATCCCCGCGACGCCCCGGTCCCATCCCTGGATCACTTCACTGCCGCCAAGCGTGAACGTGAAGGGGCCGCGTCCGACGCTCGAATCGAATTCCGGTCCTTTGCGGTCCGTCGCGGTGGCATTGTAGAACCACCCCGTGTAGTTCACCGTCAGGAGATGTCCGTTCTCCGCCAGCGTCCCTGTCCCGAGGCGCAAATCGGTCTGGCTATATGCCGCGTTGTTCGCCGGCGTCGTGGGCGATCCGCCGCATCCGCCCGTTGCTGCGGGCGCTCCCAGTGCCGCGATGAGCACGATCACTCGAAAGATTCGCATTGAGTTTGATTATCTCCGTTTTCGGCGCTGCGGTCATCAACCGCGGTTGACGGCGTTGAGGGCTGGACGGGTGCCAACACCCTGCGCGTGACGCCCGCGGCGAGCCAACTCGCGCGGTCAGAGTCTCTTGGACGAACAGCGCGCGCGTGTGCCTGCGGGCAGCGCGTTTGCCATCGCTGGGCACGGCTGCCGTCGTGGATCGGGCCATTCTGGCCTGCGTGATGACGTTCACGTGCGCGGCAGCCGTTTCCATCAACCCACTCTTCATGGAGGCATTACCACATGCGCCAACTTCCGCTGATCGTCCTGCTCGTCTTCGGCCTCGCGTCGTTCGCGACCGCGCAAACCACTGCCGCACCGAAGCCGCAAAAGGCAAAACCCGCCAAGACCGTGGCCACGCTCGCCGCGCCGGTCAATCTGAACACCGCGACCGTCGCGCAGCTCGATGCGCTGCCCGGCATCGGCAAATCGACCGCACAGCGGATCGTCGAGTACCGCCAGAAGAACGGCGGCTTCAAGAAGATCGAAGAGCTGATGAACGTCAAGGGCGTCGGGGAAAAGAGCTTCCTGAAGCTGAAGCCGGTCATCACCGTGGGCGGCGACAGGGCCGACCATGGCGCGGCTCAGAAGTAAGGCTGATTCAGGGCTGACCCTCGTCGAACTCGTGTTCGCCGTCGCTGTGATGGTCGTCCTGGCCGGCGTTGCCGTGCCGCTCACGGGGGACGCGCTGGACGATGCGAGAACCGGCGCGGGGGCGCGGTACGTTGCCGGGCAGATCGTGAGTAACCGGATGGACGCCGTGAATCGGTCGCGCGCCGTCGCGCTCCGTTTCGAAGCGTCCACGCCGGACTATCGCGTCACTCGATATGTCGATGGCAACGGCAACGGTGTGTACGCGACCGAGATCGCACGCGGTATCGATCGGGTTGACGGCGCGCCGAGGCGGATCGGTGACGACTTTCCGAGTGTGCGGTTTGCTCTCGCCGACGGTCTGCCCGACGTGGACGGCATTCGTGGCACGGGTACGGACGGCGTGCGGATTGGGGTCGCGAAGATTCTCACCATGAGCCCCGACGGCACGGCGACATCCGGCACGTTGTATCTGCACGGCCGGCGCGCACAGTACGCAGTTCGTGTGCTGGGTGCGACCGGGCGGACGCGCGTGCTCAAGTACGACACGGGACGACGCGCATGGATCAGCAGATAACCGATCGCCGAACCGACACACGCCTCGCGTTCTCGAGTGACTCGGTGCGTGTGACCCTCCGTCCCGGCTGCACGGTACGCATCGTCGATGTGAGTCCGGGCGGTGCGCTCGTCGAGGGTGAGCGCCCGCTCCGGCCGGGCTCGCGTGTGCACATGCACGTCGCCAGCAGTGCGCGCACGTTCGCGGTAGCGGCGCGCGTCCTGCGATGTGCCGTGTGGGCGCTTCACCCGATGGACGGGGTCACGTACCGGGGAGCACTGCAGTTCGAGAATCGCTGTGAGCTGTTTTGGGAACCTGGAACCCGGCGTGGGACGCAGGTTCCCGGCGTCGCGGCGACTGACCCCCTTGGAACTGGGCAGCCATTACCCGCGGTCGAGAGGCTACCGGGTGCGCGCGATTCGGGAAACCGCAAATGACGGCGCGTTTTGCGCGACCAACGGTTGGCATCGCGATTGGTTACGCGGCCTCACCGACTATTTCAAGGAGGCGCGCCGTTGGGAGCTTCTTCTCGTTCGTCGCCTGAACGTTCGATTGCCAGCGTATGTGACGCCGGCGGCCAGTGTCCCACCACGACGATGTTGGAGAAGGTGATGGCGGGCCTCGCGTCGGTGCGGGAGCCGCGCATGGTGCGCGAGCGCTTTGAAGAGGATCTCCGAACGATCGTTCGCGCCAGATCTGTGAGGTTTCGCGACGACGGGGAGGCGCAAACGGCGCCCGGGGTGATCTCCTGTGATCTTCCCGGCCCGACGCTGGAACGCCGATCGCGGCTCGAAGCTGTATTCGACCCATCCCGCCCCATCGACGCGCGCACGCGGCACATGCTCTCTGCCGGCGCGCATGTGGCGGGGTTGCTGCTCGAGATCGAACGGGCGAACGGACGATGGCCGCTTGCGTGCGCGCGAAGTCGCGGCGAAGTGGACGGCGCGGCGCCGCTGATTGGGTCGAGTTTGCCGATCCGAGTTCTGCGCGAGCGCCTCGAACGCGTCGCCGCCACCGACTTCACCGTGCTGATAGAAGGCGAATCGGGCACCGGCAAAGAGCTCGTGGCCCGGCAGATCCACGGGTTGAGCCGTCGGCGCATGGCGCCTTTCGTCGCGGTCAACTGTGCGGCAATCGTGGAAACGTTGCTGGAGGCGGAGCTATTCGGGATCGAGGAGCGCACCGCGACGGGTGTGCGCGGCCGCCGTGGCAAGTTCGAGCGCGCGGACGGGGGGACGCTCTTCCTCGACGAAGTCTCGGATTTGTCGACTTCGGCGCAGGCCAAGCTGCTGCGCGCCATCCAGGAGCTCGCCGTCGAACGCGTCGGGGGAGCGACGATGCGGCGCGTCGATACGCGAATCATCGTCGCCTCCAACCGGTCGTTGTCGACGCTGGTGGAGCAGGGGCGATTCAGGCTGGACCTGTATTACCGGCTCAACGGCGTCGACGTCCATGTGCCGCCGTTGCGGCATCGGCGTGGCGATGTGATTGAGCTCGCACGGTACTTTCTCGAACGGCATCGCACATTTCGCCCGCTGTCGCTGTCCGAAGCGGCGACCGATGCGCTCGTCACCTACGACTGGCCGGGCAACGTGCGCGAGCTCGAGCGCGTGATCGAGCGTGCGGTCGCGCTCGCCGGCGGCCCATTTCTCGATCTCGACGACCTTCCGCCGGCGCTCCTCGGCGGGTACGCCGACGTGCTGCTGCCCTCGTTGCGAGATCGGTCGACCATGCGCGCGTGGGGCAGCCGATACGCGCGGCTCGTGCTCGAGCGATGCCGCAACAACAAGCGGCAGGCCTGCCGCCAGCTAGGCATCTCGTACCACACGCTTCAGGGATACCTGCGCTTTCGCCCGGAGCGTCCGGACGTCCGCGCGACCGGATAGAGAACCGCCGGCGACCCCCCGGCGGAATTGGGACGGCGAAGGTGGCGCGGCATAGGGCCGCGGAGGACGCGCGCCGGGCCCGTGATCCTTCGGGGATCGAACGCTGGGGAGGGACGTATGCGACGTTTCACACGGGTGCTACTCTTCGTGCTCACACTTCCGGCGGGCACCGCGGTGGCCGCGGAGCAGGCCGCGCCCGGCGGCTACAGGGTTATCGTCACCCCCGATAACCGGCTGAAGTACACGCTTCAGGCTGCCGATTTCACGCTCACGCGGATCACGGCGGCGAGCACCGAAACGGAGATCACGATCGACGGATCGAACGAGGCGCCGGTCGTCATCCGCTTCGGCGGCGGGAACGACGTGACGATCGAGCGGAGCGGACAGTTCGTCGCGATCGGGCACGGGGATGCGAGCGGCGCGCTGGCGGAAGCGACAGGGCTGTTGAACGGACGGGCGGTGAGCGCATTCCGACACCTGGTCGGCAGCTATGAACGTGAGCTCATGGACGACAAGGCGGCGCTGAGCGCGAACGCGTCTCCGTTCGCGTACTCGCTCCTGCTCACCGGCGCGTTCGTCAGTCAGCTGGCCGGCGACCCGAACGCGGTCGAGCGGACGCGGGATCTGATTCGCCGCCGAATCAAGGCGAAACTGCGCGCAGCGGCGTGGCAGCAGCAGGACTGTGTCACGGACTACGAGCGGGCCCTGCTGGCCAACGACACGCGGAATACGCAGTGCCTCGAATCGGCAAACAACCTCGACTCGTTCTGGGCCAGGTCGGGAGCGCGTCTGCTCTGCGCTTCCGAATTCCTGGCTGGGGCGCTCAGCGCTGAAACACAGTTCATTGCGTGCTCGGGTCTCTCGCCGCTCAAGATCCAGTAAGGAGGACCATGTTCATCATCGATCGCATCGTGTCGTTCAACGCGTGGCTGGCCCGCTTTACGATCCCGAACATCCTGCTGAAGGGACTGCTGGGCTATGTGCTCGGGGGGGTGGTTCTCGCGATCATCGTGCCGCCGCTTCATGCGCGCGGGATCCCGTTGCGCGCCTGGATGGCGTGGAGCACGATCGTCGTGATGATCCTGATCTGTACAGCGCCGGACCTGTATATCCGCTATCGCCGGCGTGCGGGGGAGAGACTCTGACATATCGGAGGACGGGGATTCCTGACGAATCCCCGTCCTCTCGCGGTCAGCTCTTCTTGTAGGTCATCTTCGTCGTCACCGGCGCGCCGCCGCCCTGAAAGTCGGGTCGCGTTGACTCGACGACGAGATTGCCAGACGGATCGAGGGACAGCACGAGACTGGTCTCGACGGGGGTGCCCTGGAAATCCATTTTCGTATTGACCTTCAACTTACCGGCGTCCCACTTCGCGATGGACACCTGCTCGACCGAGTTGCCCTGCATGTTGAGCGTGTTCTTGCTTTCACTGCCATCGAGCTTGTACGTGCTGGTGAACTCGCCCATCTGAGTCGTGCGCGTGATAGTCAGCGTGTTGGCGTCCTGTGTGATCGTTGCGCTCTGACCAAGTCCGCCCATCCCGCGCCCGCCGCCAGCCGGCGCGGCCGCGTCCGGTACGAGCGTCCACTTGCCCGCGAAGCTCGGTGGCGTCTGGGCGATCAGGGCGCTGACCAGCGCGCAGATCATCGTCGCCACGGTTAGTGCACGTTTCATGACGGTACTCCTGTTGAAAATGGCTTGGTTATTCCGGAATGGGCGGAATTGCCATAATTGCCAGAATCGGCGCAATTGAGTTTTCGGCTGTTCAATTGTTGGAATTCTGGCACTTTCGGCGATTATGCCAATTCTGCGTCTCCGCTTATCGCTGGTCCTGGGCTTTTCCCGATCGCCGAGACCACGTCGGTCCGGCACGGTCGGGCACGTCCAGCGCGCTGAACACGCCGACGGCTTCAATCCCTTCGACCAGCGACGCGCGCTCGCGCTCGAGCTTGTCGAGCTGATTTCGGAAGTTCGCGGCGTGCTTCTCGTACACCATCATCTCGCCCCAGTACTCGACAAGCAGATACCGCGCGTCGGAACTGATGTCGCGCAGGAACGAGCTGCCCAGGAACGATCGGCTCCGCCGCGAGAGCTCGGTCCATGCGCCGTCGCTGCCGTGCATCCGCTCGAACTCCGCGGCCGCCCCAGGCCGCACGTGAAACCGCCACACCACTGCGATCACGACCGCCTCCGAAAGAAGGACAGTATACGTCCAACGGGACTGTTACTCTCTCGAGGCGCGAATGGCGCGCGACAGCGAACGAGGTGGATGGTGGATCGATGAGGCCCAAGTTTTTTGCGACGCCAAAGGACTTCCGCAGTTGGCTCGAGAAACACCACGCAGACACTGCCGAGCTGTGGGTCGGCTTCTACAACAAGGCCTCGGGCCGCGCGAGCATCACGTGGCCGGAATCGGTGGACGAGGCACTATGTGTCGGATGGATCGACGGACTGCGCAAGCGCATCGACGAGCACCGCTACACGATCCGGTTTACGCCGCGGAAAGCCGCCAGCATCTGGAGCGCGGTCAACACGCGCCGCGCCGCCGAGCTCGTTAAGGAAGGACGGATGCGGCCGGCCGGGGCGCGGGCGTTCGCAGGACGCGATCCGAAGAAGACGAATCTGTATTCGTTCGAACAGCGCAAAGCTGCCGAACTCGCACCGCCCCTCGAGAAACGATTCAAGGCCAACGGCAAGGCGTGGAAGTTCTTTCTGTCGCAGCCTGACGGCTACCGCCGCATCGCCCTCTTCTATGTGATGAGCGCCAAACAGGAGCAAACGCGTGTGCGGAGGCTCGATATTCTGATTCGCGACAGCGCTGCAGGCCGGCGGCTCGGACTGGTCAGCCGCACGCCGTCGCCTTGACCCCCTGGCGAGCCGCATAGTACCTTTTGAAGGTTCTGAGCACGCAGAATCGGCTCAAATCTCCATTGCTGATGCCCTCCGCCGCGCCAGCCCCGCTGAAGAAGACTCCGCTCAACGCGCGACATCGAGCCCTCGGCGCTCGCATGGTGGAATTCGGCGGCTGGGACATGCCCGTCGAATACTCGGGCATCGTCGACGAGCACATGGCCGTGCGGACGCGGGCGGGGCTGTTCGACGTCAGCCACATGGGAGAGATTGAGATCGCCGGCGCCGATGCGCTGAAAGCGGTGCAGCACATCACATCGAACGACGCGGCGAAGCTCGCGACGAACCAGATTCAGTACTCGGCGCTGACGACCCCGGAAGGTACCTTCGTGGACGACGTCCTCGTGTACAAGATGCGCGCCGACCACTTCATGCTGGTCGTGAACGCGTCGAACATCATCAAGGACTTCCACTGGATCACGGCGCACATCGGCGGGCAGGGCGACGCGATGGCTGTCAACGCCAGCTCGCGCTACGCATTGCTGGCGCTGCAGGGACCGGCGGCGCGCGACGTGCTGCAATCTCTCACGGGTGCGAACCTCGCGGAGTTGAAATATTACTGGTTCACAACCGGGGAAGTCGCCAATGTGCTGGCAACGATCTCCCGTACCGGGTATACCGGCGAGGACGGCTTCGAGATCTTTGTGGCACCGGCTTCCGCCGAGCGCGTTTGGGATGCGATCCTGAACGCTGGACGGAGCGCAGGAGTCGTCCCTGCCGGTCTCGGCGCGCGTGACACGCTGCGCCTGGAAGCGGCGATGCGTCTCTACGGCAACGACATGGACGAAACCACCACGGTGGTCGAAGCGGATCTTGGTTGGATCGTGGGCTGGAAGAAGGGGGAGTTCCTCGGCAGCCAGGTGTTGCAGAGACAGAAGGCCGAGGGGGCCCCGCGAAAGCTCGTCGGCTTCGAGATGCTGGATCGCGCGATCGCGCGGCACGGCTACGACGCCTATGCGGACGGCGCCAAGGCGGGCATCGTCACCAGCGGCACGCAGACGCCGTTCTTGAAGAAGGCGATCGGGATGGTTTACCTGCCGGCGGATCGGACCGCTCCGGGCACGGAGTTCGAGATCGACGTGCGCGGCCGGCGCGCGCGCGCCAAGGTAGTGGCAATGCCCTTCTACAAACGGCAGAAATGATCGGGTTCCGGATCCGGCAATTCCGGATCCCGGGTCGGGTAGCAATGATCGGATCCCGGATCCCGCATCCCGAGTCAGGTAAAAAAACAGATCCCGGATCCCGCATCCCGGATCCCGAGTCAGAGGTACAGAATGTATCCCGTAGATCTCAAGTACACGAAGGACCACGAGTGGGTACGTGTCTCGGGCAGCCAGGCACACGTGGGCATCACCGATTACGCGCAGAAGCAGCTGGGCGACGTCGTCTATCTCGAGCTCCCGGAGGTCGGCCGCACGGTGAAGAAGGGGGACGTCTTCGGCACGATTGAATCGGTGAAAGCGGTGTCCGAGTTGTACGCCCCGGTGAGCGGGGAAGTGATTGAGGTGAACACCTCCCTCACTGAGAAGCCCGAGATGGTGAACAAGGACCCGCATGGGTCCTGGATGATCGGGCTGAACGTCTCGAACCCGGCGGACGCGAACGACCTGCTCGATTCGGCGAAGTACACGGAGTTGACGAAATAGGCCAGGCTGAACCCCGGCACCCCGAACACATGTCATCTGAAATCCCGTTTGAAACCAGGCACATCGGTCCCGATCCTGCGTCGCGCGACGTTATGCTGCGCAAGATCGGTGTGGCGTCGCTCGACGCGCTGATCGAACAGACAATTCCCTCGGGCATCCGCAGCAACAGACCACTGGATCTCCCCGAAGCCGACAGCGAGCACGAATATCTGCGCCGCCTTGCTGCGATCGCCGAGCGCAACGCCATCGCGCGCTCGTACATCGGGATGGGCTACTACGACTGTGTGACGCCGAGCGTGATCCTGCGGAACGTGTTCGAGAATCCCGGCTGGTACACACCCTACACGCCCTACCAGGCCGAGATCGCCCAGGGCCGGCTCGAGTCGCTCCTGAATTTCCAGACCGTGGTCAAGGACCTGACGGGAATGGACATCGCGACGGCCTCGCTCCTCGATGAAGGCACCGCCGCGGCCGAAGCGATGACGATGTTTCACCGGCTGCAGACGAAGAAGGCGCCGGCGGGGCAGCAAAGCGTGTTTCTCGTGTCCGACCGCTGCTTTCCGCAGACGATCGATGTCCTACGCGGCCGCGCCGAACCGCTCGACATCCGCCTCGAGATCGGGCCGGTCTCCGAGCTCCCGCTGGACAACGCCTTCGGCCTGCTGCTGCAGTATCCCGACGATCACGGCGCCGTGATGGATCTCCGTCCGATCGTGGAGAAGGCGCACGCGGCGGGCTTGCTGGTCGCGGTGGCGAGCGATCTCATGGCGCTCACGCTGCTCACGCCCCCCGGAGAAATGGGCGCGGACGCGGTGGTGGGCAATTCGCAGCGATTCGGCGTGCCACTCGGGTACGGCGGACCGCACGCCGCGTTCTTCGCGACGCGGGAGTCGTTCGTGCGGCAGGCGCCGGGACGAATCATCGGCATTTCTGTCGACGCACGCGGACGGCAAGCCTATCGCATGGCGCTGCAGACACGGGAACAGCACATCCGCCGGGAGAAGGCAACTTCGAACATCTGCACAGCGCAGGCACTGCTCGCGAACATCGCTGCGATGTACGCGGTCTTCCACGGGCCCAAGGGCCTGCGCGGGATCGCGGAACGCATCCACCGGATGGCGCGCGCCATCGAGGATGGCCTCAAGGAGCTCGGCGTTCGTCAGACGAACGCCGCGTACTTCGACACGCTTCACCTGGAGGGCGCGAACCAGGCCGAGGTGCGTGATCGCGCCGCGCGGCTCGGCATCGACTTCCGCTACTTTGCGGACGGCGCGATTGGCGTCGCCGTCGACGAAACCACCACGCTCGAAGACGTCAGGGACATCTGCAGCGCCTTCTCGGGCGTGACCTTCGTGCTGCGCGGTCCCGCGGCGTTCAGGCACAAGGCGCCGCCGGCGCTGCAGCGGACGAGCCCCTACCTGACTCACCCTGTGTTCAACACGCATCATTCCGAAACGAAGATGATGCGCTACATCCGCAGCCTGGAGCGGAAGGACGTCGGTCTCGACACGTCGATGATTCCGCTCGGGTCGTGCACGATGAAGCTGAACGCCGCATCCGAGATGATTCCCGTCACGTGGGCGAGGTTTTCCCGGCTGCACCCGTTTGCGCCACCGGAGCAGACGCAGGGCTACCGGCAGATCTTCAGCGAGCTCGAACAGGCGTTGTGCCGCATCACGGGTCTCGCCGCGGTCTCGTTACAGCCGAATTCCGGCGCGCAGGGTGAGTTCGCCGGCCTCATGACGATTCGCGCCTACCATCGCGATCGCGGTGAAGAGCGCCGTAACGTCGTGCTCATACCCGCGTCCGCGCACGGCACCAATCCGGCGAGCGCCACGATGGCAGGGCTCAAGGTCGTCGTCGTCGCCTGCGACAACAACGGCTACATCGTGTTGGACGATCTCCGCGCCAAGGCGGAGCAGCACAGCGAGCGACTGTCATCGTTAATGGTGACGTACCCTTCGACCTACGGCGTGTTCGAGGAGGACATCAAGGAGATCTGCCGCATCGTCCACGACCATGGCGGGCAGGTATATATGGACGGTGCGAACATGAACGCGCAGGTCGGGCTGACGAGCCCGGCGGCAATCGGCGCCGACGTGTGCCACCTGAATCTGCACAAGACGTTCGCGATCCCGCACGGCGGCGGCGGTCCGGGTATGGGGCCGATCGCGGTGGCGGCGCATCTCGCTCCCTACCTCCCCGGACATCCGGTGATAAAAGTCGGCGGCGACAAGGCGATTCCGGCGGTGGCGGCCGCGCCATGGGGAAGCGCCAGCATTCTGTTGATCTCGTACGGTTATATCCGCATGCTGGGGCGGGATGGGCTGACCAACGCGACGCGCTACGCGATCCTGAACGCGAATTACTTGAAGGCGCGCCTGCAAGGACATTACGACGTGCTCTACGCAAACCACAACGGACGCGTCGCCCACGAGATGATCTTCGATTTGCGCCCGTTCAAGCATGGGTCGGGTCCGTCCATCGACGAGCAGGATGTGGCCAAGCGGCTGATGGACTACGGCTTTCACGCGCCGACGGTCTCGTTCCCGGTGGCGGGAACCATGATGATCGAGCCGACCGAGAGCGAGTCGCAGGACGAGCTCGACAGATTCTGCGATGCGCTGATTGCGATCAGGGGGGAAATCGAGGCGATCGTGGCCGGCCAGGCGGATCCGAGGGACAACGTGTTGAAGAACGCGCCGCACACCGCCGAGGAGGTGACGTCGGACGAGTGGGCGCATCCATATTCGCGTCAGCAGGCGGCCTTCCCGCTGCCGTTCGTGCGCGCCAGCAAGTTCTGGCCGTCGGTCGCGCGCATCGACAACCCGTACGGCGATCGCAATCTGATCTGCGCCTGCCCGCCGATGGAGGCGTACGAAACCGTTGGCGCGACGGAGTAGGTTAGGCCGGCCTGCCGGTGATGCCCGCCTTGAACCTGTCGCTCAGCAACGACGCAGCCGGTTCGTCCAGATAGATCGTCGCATTCGGATGCCTTCTCAGGATTGACGCCGGGACCGCCGGCGTGACTTCCCCCTCCAGCGCCTCTCTGACCGCCGCCGCCTTGCGCTCGTCCGGCACGACGACGATCATTTCCCGCGCCTTCAGCATCTGCTGGATCGACATCGAGATCGCGGTGTCCGGCACCTCATCGATCGACGCGAACCAGCCTTCGCCCACCTGCTGCCGCCGGCATGCGTCGTCGAGTTTCACGATGATGTAGGGCTCGGTCGTCGTGAAATCGGCCGGCGGATCGTTGAACGCGAGGTGGCCGTTCTCGCCGATGCCGGCGAAGAGCACGTCTACGTCCTCGCGGCGCAGCTCGTCGCCGGCCCGGCGCCGAACCGAATCCAGATCTTCTTCGCCGTCGAGGAAGTGGTACGTGCGAATCCCGGTCTTCTGAAGCAGGTTTTCGCGGAGGTAGCGGCGAAAGCTCGCCGGGTGCGTCTCGGGGAGGCCGGTGTACTCGTCGAGATGGAACAGCTCGACCCGCTGCCAGTCGATTCCTGGCGCGGCGGTCAGCGCCTGCAGGAACTCGAGCTGCGAGGCCCCGGTCGCGGCGACGAGGCGTACCCTTCCACGCCGTTCGATCGCGCCGCGGAGGCTTGCAGCCGCGTGTTCCGCGGCTGCCGAGCTCATAGACGCGCGATGGCGCGCAATCCTGACCCTCATGGCCGTCGCGCTACGTCCGCCTCATCAGGGCGCGGTAATCCATGACCGCTCGAGCGTACCACAATGGCTTTTCATCCAGTGCTCGAGTGGGGTACCATCCGCGCCTCGCAGGGCTGCGGAGGAGAGGGATGATTCGTACACGATTTCACATGATCGCCTGCGTCGTGCTCGCCGTGCGCGTCTCCACCGCGAGCGCGCAGATCACGACCGGCACCGTGTCCGGCACGATCAAAGATGCGCAGGGAGCGGTCCTCCCTGGAACGAGCGTCACGCTCGTCAGCGAGTCACAGGGCACGCGTTCAGCGCCGGTCGTCACGAACGGCACGGGGGACTTCACGTTCATCAACGTCGCTCCGGGCACCTATGTGCTCGAGGCGGAGCTCGCGTCGTTCAAGACCCTGAAGCGCTCCGGGGTCGCCGTCAGCCCAGGCTCGCGCGTCGCGCTCGGCGATCTGACACTGGATGTCGGCGGCACGACGGAAGTCGTGACTGTCAAGGGGGAAACACCGGTCATCCAGTCCAGCACCGGCGAGCGCTCGTTCACCGTCGCGCCCGAGGACGTCGAGAACCTGCCGCTCGCGGACCGCAACTTTGCGACGCTCGCCTCGCTGGCGCCGGGCGTCGACGGGACGTCGCGCGTCGGCGGCGGCGGTGCGACGAACTTCATGATGGACGGCGTCGGCACGATGGACACCGGCAGTAATCGCCTGCTCATGGCGGTGAACGTGTCGTCGATCGCCGAAGTGAAAGTCCTCACGTCGAGCTATCAGGCGGAATTCGGCCGGTCGAGCGGCCTGCAGATCACGGCGGTCACCAAGAGCGGCACCAACAGATTCCGCGGGCAGGTCTACGACGTCGAGCGCAACTCGGACTGGAACTCGAACAGCAAGGTGAACGCGCTGAACGGCGACCCGAAGACCGTCAGCAAATCGAAGGACTGGGGCTATTCGATCGGCGGGCCGATCGGAAAACCCGGCGGCGCGAACAAGCTGTTCTTCTTCTACGCGCAGGAATTCCAGCCGCGCACGCAGGGCAGCGAGGTCGTGCGCCGGCGGTTCCCGACCGCGCTCGAGCGCGCCGGGGATTTCTCGCAGACGACCGACAACAATGGCAACCCGTATCCTTTCATCCGCGATACGTCGACGGGCCTGCCGTGCTCCTTGACTGATACGCGCGGCTGCTTCCAGGACGGCGGGGTCATCGGCCGGATCCCGGCCAACCGGCTGTATCAGACGGGCGTGAATATCTTGAACACGTTCCCGACGCCGAACCTCACGTCGGCCCCGGGGCAGCCCTACAACTTCGAGATCACCCGGCCGAACCAGGATCTGCTCGCGTACCAACCCGCGGTCAGAATCGATTACCAGCCGACGACGCGGCTGCGAGCCAGCGTGAAATACACAGGGTGGATGCAGCACAAGGAGGTCGTCCTCGGCACGATCCCCGGGTTCAGCGACACGATCATGCAGAACCCCGTCGTCAGCACGCTGGTCGGCACCTTCAACTACAACCTCACGCCGACGATGTTCCTCGAGGCGACAGTGGGCCGGAGCGGCAACGACCAGGCCGGCTGCGCGCTGACCGGCAACGGCGCAAACTTCTGCCGGTCGGGGCTTCCTGTCAATCCCGCCTCGAACCGCATCAACGCCGGACTCGGCGCGTTGCCGTTCCTGTTCCCCGACGCGGAGATTCTGGACCCCGACTACTACGCGTACGACGTGATGAACAGCGAGAAGCCCCCCATCTGGGACGGTTCTCGCATCCAGATGCCGCCGAACTTCACCTGGAACGGACGCGTGTCGAACACAACCCCGACCAATTACTCGCCGGACAATATCCCTTTTCCCGGCTTCCTGAACATCAACCGGACGAAGGATGTGTCGATCAGTCTGACGAAGGTCGCGGGCCGCCACGCGATGAAGACCGGCTTCTACAACACGCACAGCTACAAGGCGCAGCAGCGCGGCGGCTGGAACGGAACGATTACGTTCCAGAACGACTCGAACAACCCGCTCGACTCGCAGTTCCCGTTCGCGAACGCGGCGCTCGGCATCTTCCGCGATTACACGCAGGCGTCGAAGTACGTAGAAGGGGTGTTCATCTACAACAACACTGAAGGGTACGTGCAGGACAACTGGAAGGTGAATAGCCGGCTCACGCTTGATTACGGCGTCCGACTGGTTCATCAGCAGCCTCAGTACGACAAGTTGGGACAAGCCTCGAACTTCCTGCCGGAGAAGTGGAATCCGTCTGCCGCACCGCTGCTGTACGAGGCGGGATGCGTGAACAACGCGAATCCATGCACTGGCGCGAATCGCCAGGCGCGGGATCCGCAGACTGGCGCGCTGCTCGGGGCGCAGTCGGTGATCAACATCGGGACGATTGTGCCGGGGACCGGCAACGAGACGAATGGGCTGTTTCTGTCAGGGCAGGGGATTGCGAAGACGACGTACACGTGGCCGGCCTTGAAGATCGCGCCGAGGTTCGGGATGGCCTACGACCTCACCGGCGGTCAGCGCATCGTGTGGCGAGGAGCGATCGGCGAGTTCTTCGACCGGCCGGATGGCAACGCGATCTTTCCGCAGGTGCAGAATCCGCCGACCTACACGAACGTGACGGTGCGGTATGGGGCGCTGCAGAATCTCAGCGCGGCGGGCCTGACGACAGAGGGGCCGCCCGCGCTCGCTGTTTACGAGTACAACAGCAAGCTGCCGACTTCGTGGCAGTGGAACACCGGGATTCAGTACGCGCTGCCGTGGTTCTCGTCGACAATCGACGTCGCGTACGTCGGACACCACAGCTACAACCTGCTGCAGAGCGTCAACCTGAACGCCGTCGATCTCGGATCCGCGTTCCTGCCGCAGAACATCGATCCCACGATTCCGGTCAGCAACCTCAGCGGGACGACAACGCCGATTCCTGGTTCGAACGCGGTGTCGGAGGATCGCATGCGGGGATACCGCGGCTACGGCGACATCGTGTAGCAGTGGGGACGCGGCTGGCGGACGTACCACTCGTTGCAGCTGGCCCTGCAGCGGCGTTTCAGGAGTGGATTCTCGTTCGGATTCAACGACACCATCAGCCTGTCGGATCGTCAGAACACCGCCCCCCGGCTGCAGCACAACGCGGACGGCTCCTTCGCGATTCGGGACGATCAGGAAGAGGCGGATCGCCTGCTGGGGCGGACCGTTGCCAACCGTCACGTGCTGAAGGGGAACTTCATCTGGGATCTGCCCGACATCAAGGCAAACGGCGCGTTCTGGCGAAGCGTCGGCTTCGTCGTCAACGACTGGCGGTTCTCGAGCATCTGGAACGGCCGGACCGGCTCTGCGTACAGCGTGGGTTACAGCTACCAGAACGGCGGCGGGAACACCAACGTCACCGGCGCACCGGACTACGCCGGCCGCGTGCGTATCGTCGGCGATCAGGGTGAGGGCTGCAGCGGCAACGTCTACCAGCAGTTCAACCCGTCGGCGTTCCAGGGGCCGCTGTATCAGAGCGTCGGCCTCGAGTCGGGCACCGGCTATCTCCGCGGCTGCTTCCAGAGCACGCTGGACCTGTCGATCGCGCGCACGATTCGTCTTGGCGGCGCGAAGAATCTCGAGCTGCGGGTGGACATGTTCAACGCCCCGAATGCCGCCATCGTCACGGGCCGCAATACGACGATCAACTTCACCAATCCAAATGACGCGGTGACGATCACGAACCTGCCGTACGATGCCAACGGCAATCTGCTGGCGAACCGGTCGCTGCCGAAGAACGCGGGCGTGGGCGTCGCGAACAACTACCAGAACCCGCGCAGCATCCAAGCGCAGGTGAAGTTCTCGTTCTAGGGGGTCAGACCCCGTGATTCTTACCACCACGGTCGGGTCCTATCCTGTCCCTGACTGGCTGGCCGCGTTGCCCAGCGACCAATCGCTCGGTGACGCGACCCGCGTCGTGTTCGACATTCAGCGCCAGGCCGGCGTCGATCTCCCGACCGACGGAGAGCTGTACCGCTTCGACGTCAATCATCCTGACACGAACGGGATGATCGATTACTTCGTCCGCCGCCTCGGCGGCATTCGCTACGAGACCGGACGACGTGACGCCGCCGCATTCCGGGCGAAGTCCGAGATGCGGTTTCGCAGCCGGCCCGCCGGCGTGGTCAGCGGCCCCATTCACGAAGGCACATTGAACCTGCCCGACGACTGCGCGCGCGCCGCCGCCGCCGCCGGTGGCCCGTTCAAGTTCACGCTCACCAGCCCGTACATGCTCGCGCGTACGCTGCTCGACGAGCAGTATCGCGACCTCGAAGCCCTGACGTTGGCGATTGCCGATGCGCTGGCCGCGCAGGTAGGGGAGCTCGAATGCGCGTGCGTGCAGGTGGACGAGGCCAATATTCCCGGCAATCCCGCGGATGCGCCGATCGCCGCCAAGGGAATCAATCGGGTGCTCGACGCGGTGCGCGTCGAGAAAGCCGTGCACTTCTGTTTCGGTAACTACGGCGGGCAGACCGTGCAGTCAGGAACGTGGGCGGCGCTCGTGGAATTTCTCAACAGTCTGCGCGTCGATCACCTCGTGCTGGAGCTTGCGCATCGGCCCCCGTCCGATTTGGACGCGCTACGCGAAATCGACCGCCGCATTGCGATCGGGGTGGGCGTGATCGACATCAAAATCAATCGCGTCGAGACTGCCGACGAGGTTGCACGTGCGATCGAGCGCGCCGAAAAGGCGCTCGGATCTAGGCGCGTCAAGTACGTGCATCCGGACTGCGGGTTCTGGATGCTGAAACGTTCGATTGCCGACCGCAAAATCGCCGCGCTCGTCAAGGGGCGCGATGTGTATCTCGGCCAACACCGGTGATCGACCGGTTCACGCTCGAGCCGTTCGACTTCTTCGTCATGCCCGCGCGCACGCGGTTTCCTTTCCGCTACGGGATTGCCAGCATGACGGATGTTCCTCATCTCTTCATGCGCTGTCGCGTCCAGGCGGGAGCGCAATCCAGCACCGGGATCGCCGCCGAAGGCCTGCCTCCGAAATGGTTCACAAAGGATCCCGCGACGACGTTCGAGGAGGATTTGCCGGCGATGCTGCGCGTCATTACGCATGCGGCGCAGCTCGCCGAGAACATTGGGCGCCAGCCAGTGCCATTCTTCGATTTCTGGCGTGAGCTCTATCGCGAGCAGGAATCATGGGCGGCGAGGGAGGCCGTGCCGTCATTGCTCGCGGGTCTCGGCGTAAGTCTTGTCGAACGGGCGGCGCTCGACGGACTGTGCCGCGCGGCAGGGGCGCCGCTGCACCGCATGATTGCGGCGAACCGGCTGGGTATCACCTTGGGGGAAATCTACCCCGACCTGCGGGGCGCGCAGCCGTCCGATTTGCTGCCGCCGGTGCCACTCACCCGCTGTTTCGTGCGTCACACGATCGGCCTTGGTGACGTGTTGACGCCGGACGATCTTCGGCCGGAGGAACGAGTGGACGACGGCCTGCCGCAGGACCTTGAAGCTTCGATTCGTGCGTATGGGTTGCGCTACTTCAAGGTCAAGCTGCGCGGCGTCGCCAGGGAGGATTCCATTCGCCTGCGTGAAGTACTCCGCGTCCTCAGCCTTCAGACACGCGGCGGGTTCTGGTTGACCGTGGACGGCAACGAGAACTTCGACAGCTTCGCGGCCTTCAGGGACTTCTGGGAACAGGTCAACTGTGACTCGACGCTGGCAGAGCTTCCCAAACGGACCATCGTGGTGGAGCAGCCCGTCCACCGCGATCGCGCGCTCGGGGACGATGCGGGACAAGCGCTGGCGCGATGGGAGAACAGGCCCGCCCTCATCATCGACGAATCGGACGGTGCACTGGGAGACGTCCCGCGAGCGCTGGGCGCTGGCTACGCGGGCGCGAGCTTCAAGAGCTGCAAGGGAATCGTCAAGGGGATCGCGAACGCGTGCCTTCTGGCGGCGCGGCGGGCCGCCGGTCACCCGGCCGTCCTGACGGGCGAGGATCTCTGCACGTTGGGACCGATCGCGCTTCAGCAGGACCTCGCAATGATGGCGCTCCTCGGGATCGAACACGTCGAACGTAACGGTCATCACTACTACCGGGGCTTGAGCATGTTGCCAGGCGAATGGCAGGATCTCGCACGCGCGTTCCATCTGGATCTGTACTCGCGGCATCCTCTCGGCTTCGCGCATTTGCGAATAGCTGACGGCGCGCTCGAACTGTCATCGGTGAATGCCGCCCCGCTCGGCGTGACGCCGTTGTTCGAGCTCAGCGGCTTCGCGCCACTCGAAGTCAGGCCCAGCTGATGGTCATCACTTCGCAGGCGGCAGAGTAGAATGATTTTCTGATGCAACGTGTCACAAAACCCTTGACCGGTTTCGTTCTCGTCGCTGCGGTCGCGACCGGCGACGCGTTTCAAGGCGCGAAGCCTTGGCCGCCAGGACTGCAGTCGGTTTCGAGCGAATCTCCCGTCCTCTCTCCACAGGACGAGTCGAAGACGTTCTTCATGCCGCCCGGATACCACCTCGAGCTCGTGGCGAGCGAGCCTATGGTGGAGGAGCCAATCCTGATCGACTGGGACGCCGACGGCCGTCTCTGGGTGATCGAGGAACGCGGCTACATGAAGGATCTGCCCGCGACCGGCGAGCGCGAGCCGCTGGGACG
>JBKPLP010000028.1:0-4513 GCA_046731735.1 Acidobacteriota bacterium | reverse complement strand
TCGGGTTTGCGCAGTCCGGCGGCAGTGAGGCGCTGCCGCCGGAGCCGCTCGTCAGCAATCGCAGCGATCATTGTTGGATGTGGAAGCCGTGAAGCACGCGCGCAGATTACTGTCTGGGCGCCAGCACTGCAACTGACCCCGTTGGCGGTTTCAGCGTCGATTCGCTACAATGAAGGTTCGTCTTCACACCGAACGGGCCTGTAGCGCAGTTGGGAGCGCGCCTGAATGGCATTCAGGAGGTCACCGGTTCGATCCCGGTCAGGTCCACCAGCCTTCGCTCACGCGAGCCAACGACAGCGTGAGCTTCGGCTCGGCGAGCCAGGCGAAGGCTGCCGTGCCGTAGCGGTGCAGCCGTCAGCAAGCTTGCTCCACAATGTGTCATCAGCAATGAAATGTTCAATGACGATGGCCGTGTGGATTCCAGCGCTGGCCGCGAGCATCGTGACGGCCAACGGCCCGGAGCGCTCATGCACGTTCCCAAGCGCGATTTCTCGCTGTGATGCGCCAACTGGCAGTGCGACCGTAGAATGGCGAGCGCCGGCCGGTTCGCACCGGCATGAGCTGTTCCTTCGTGTGCGCTCGAGCGCGCAGCCCGTTCCCATTCACGAGTTCGGTCGAAGCGTCGACGTTCTCTGGTCTCCGGACGGCCGGGCGCTGGCGATCACAGACCATGCGGCGAGCACCGATTCGAACGTCTGGCTGGTCAAAGTCGACGCGCCTGACGATCCGGCAAACGTCGAGTCTGCGTTCAAGGCGGCGTTTGGCGCTGTTCCGGAGGCTTATCGACACGGCCATCGGTACTTCCAAGCCACTGCGTGGCGATCAGCGACGGTCTTGGAATTTGCCGTCACGGCCTATGACGCTGCACCGAACCACCAGTACAAGCGCCAGTTCTTGTATCGGCTGGACGGCAGGGTGCAGCGGCGTTGAGCTCGTGCTCGTCCCTTCATCGCGGGCGGTCGATCGCCGACGCCGGAACAGCTGAAGATCCGGGACGACTGGCTCAAACGCCAGCGGCTGGTGGTCAGTGCGACCCGGCCGAGACGGCTATTCCGCGCGCAGCGCGGTGCACGGGTCGATCCGTGTCGCGCGGCGCGCGGGCAGCCAGGCCGCCATCAGTCCTACTGCCATCAGCAGCAGCGTGACGATCGTGAACGCGATCGGATCGGTCGGCGTCACCCCGAACAGGAATGCTTGCAGCACGCGAGTCACGGCAGCGGCCCCGGCGAGGCCGACAACGAGGCCGGTGACGACGATGCGGAGCGCGCGCGTGAGGACGAGGCGGAGCACGTCCCGGCGTTCGGCGCCGAGCGCCATCCGCACGCCAATCTCGCGGCGGCGCTGCGTCACCGCGTAGGCCATCAACCCGTAGAGGCCGCACGTCGCGATCAGCGTCGCGGTCGTCGCGAACAGCGCCAGCAGCACCATCCGAAAACGCGGCTGCGCCACCGAGGCCGCCACCGCCTCGTCCATCGTCACCGTGCTCTGGATCGGCAGGTCGGGCGCGACGCGGCGAATTTCCGCGCGGATACCATCGACCACGCTGGCGGGCGTGGCCGTGCGCGCGACGAACGACACGAACCGCAGGAAGCCGCTGCGATCCTGCTGGAACGGCGCGTAGATCATTGGCTGCACTTCCTGAGCGAGACTCCGCTGACGGATGTCCGCGACCACCCCCACCACCGTCAGCCAGTCGCCACGATTGAGTACGTTCAAGCGCACGCGCCGGCCGAGCGCCTCGCGCGGCCCGCCAGGAAAGCATTCGCGCACGACGCGTTCGCTGAGGATCGCGACTTTCGGCGCCTCCGCTGTGTCCTGTGCGGTGAACTCGCGCCCCACCAGCACTGGAATCCCCATGGTGCTGAAATAGCCCGCGTCGATCTTTGGCGTGCCGGCAAAGAGCGTCGGCTCCGGCTGACTCTCGATCTCGAAGTTGCCCTGGATGAACATCATTTGGAACGGCGCCGAGTTGATCAGGCTCGCGGACTTCACGCCCGGCAGGTAGCGGATGCGATCGAGCACGTCGCGCGCGAACGCATGGATGCGGTCGGGCCCGTCGTAGAGCCGTTCGGGCAACGTCACTTTGACGGTCTGCACGACGCCGTCGCGCCCGCGCGATTCGAAACCGGGCGGCACCGACGTGAGACGCACGAAGCTGTGGATCAGCAGGCCCGCGCCGATCAGGAGCACGAGCGTCATCGCGATCTGCGCGGCGACCAGCAGCGTCCGCAGCCGCTCGCCCTGACGGTCGCCCGTCGTGCGCGCGTCGCCGGCGTGCAGCGCGAGGCCTTCGCCGAACCCCGCCCCGCTTACGCGCAGCGCCGGCACGAGACCGATCAGCAGAGTCGAGACGAGCGACAAGCCGAGGCAGAACGCCATCACGCGCGTGTCGATCACGATGCCCCCGACGTGTGGCAGCAGGAATTGCGGCACCAGCGGCAGCGTGACGCCGATCGTGATCCGCGCGAGCATCATGCCGAGCGCCGCGCCCAGCAGCGACAAGACGGCCGCTTCCGTGAGCAGCTGACGCACGATCCGCCGGCGTCCGGCACCGAGGGCCATGCGGACCGACAGTTCGCCGCGGCGCGCGGTGAGGCGCGCCATCTGCAGGCTCGCGACGTTGACGCAGGCGATCAGCAGCACGAATGAGACGGCCCCGAGCAGGATGAGCAGCAGCGGACGCGTCGACTGCGTTCCTTGCTCCTGCAAGCCGGCCGCGCGCGCGAGCGTGCGCGCGGTCGACGAGAATCTACCGGCCATCGTGAGTGCGCCGGTAGGCGCGATCGACGGATCGTTCACCAGCGCCGTCAATTCCGCTTCCGCGCGTTCTTGCGCCACGCCTGGCTTCATCCGGCCCAGCAGGAAGAGCGACGCGTTGCTGCCGGTATCGCCGGCCCACCGATTGGGCAAAAGGACATCGGCGTCTGGCAGCGCGCCGAGCCGGGCAATCACCGGCCGGAAGGTGAAGTCCGGCGCCAGCACGCCGATGACGGTACGCGGGATGCCGTCGACGGTGATGGACTGTCCGACGATCGCCGGATCGGCCCCGAGCGACGTGCGCCACAGCCGATCGCTGACGATCGCGGCGCGATCGTCGTCTGGCGCTGCGGCGCCAGTGAGGAAGGCGCGGCCGCGCACGGGACTCACGCCCAACGTGGCGAAGAAATTCGGACTCACGTCGAGCGCGGGCACCTGCAATGGCTCGCCGCGTCCGGTGAGCTGCGCGTCGATGGAAATATAGGCCGCGAGATGATCCAGCGTGGTGGCGCGCGGGCGCAGCGCCTCGTAGGTCACGGGCGGCCAGGTCGAGAACGTCTTGACGCCCCTCTCGGTCTGCTGCGCCGACGAGATGATGATCAGGCGATCGGGATCGGGATACGGCAGCGGGCGCCAGAGGACGCCGTAGGCGACGGAGAAGATCGCGGTGTTGAGGCCGATGCCGAGCGCGAGCGTGCCAACGGCGGTGAAGGTGAACACCGGATCGCGCCAAATCAATCGCAGCGCGTGACGCACGTCCTGCGCGAAGGTTTCGATTGGCGGGAATGTCCACGGTTCGCGCGACTGTTCGCGCAGCCGCAGCGGGTTGCCAATCCGCCGTCGCGCGGCCGCCCGCGCCTGGTCACCGCTCATGCCATCCGCGTCGGCCAGGGCGTGCGCCTTCATCTCCTCGTGAAAGCGCAGCTCGTCTTGCAGATCCCGATCGAACTGATTCCGCTGGAAGAAGAACAGTAAACGCCGGAACAGAGAACCCACGAAAACCCTCCTGAGAGTCAGGACACCAGAACGTATTCATCAACCGCCGTACCCTCACCGGCATTGCGAAGGAGCGCAGCGAGTGAGCCAGGCGTTCGGAGCGAGCCGCCGGCGAGCGAGAGCGCGTGTCGAGGAGTCCGAGGGGCGCAGCCCCTCGGATAAGACTACGTCGTTTTCATCACGCGCATGATCGCGCCGAACATCTCGGAGAATCGCGATTCCTCGACGCCGAGCTGCTTCTTCCCGGCCGGGGTGAGCCGGTAGAAGCGGGCGCGCCGGTTGTTCGCCGAGATCTTCCACTCGGCCGACACCCATTGCTTGACGAGCATCCGCTGCAGCGCCGGATACAGCGAGCCCTCCTCGATCGTCAGCACATCCGCCGACAGCATCTGGATGTGCTGCGCCATGCCGTACCCGTGCATGGATTCCACGGACAGCGTCTTCAGAATCAACATCTCGAGGGTGCCGGGAAGCAGCTCGTTCCGCGTCTTGGTCTTGGTGTCTTTCATCAGGCACTCTTTGCATAGACAGACTACTGGTGTGACAGTTTCCTCTTTTGGGGACAGACTGTCAACGCTTCGCTCGTCTCGAGTTCCTGAGGTGGCACCCCCTCCTGGCCGAGCATGGGGCGTGTCCGGCTTCGCGGCAAGATTGCCCGGCACGATCACCGAACGGTCACGTCACGCTCACCGGTCGCTCAAGACTGGCAGCGGTCGGCACGCGATGATGTCGCACCGCGTCGGCCAGGCCGGTCGCAGCG
>JBKPLP010000027.1:0-56728 GCA_046731735.1 Acidobacteriota bacterium | reverse complement strand
CGCCACCTTCAACCCGACCAAGCGGATCAAGGGGAAGACGATTATCCGCGTTCGTCCGTGAGGACTCGGGGACGGCGAGCGGTTCTGCCCTCCTCGTGGATTATCCTCGGCCGCATGGCCGAGACAGGCCATTGAGTTTCGCCACGGTCTCATTGCCCACTATCGCGACTATTGGAATCCGACGGCCTTCACAGCGGCGACGACCGGAACTCGCGTCGACAAGTCCGCCGGATAGAAATGAAGCTCTGTACTACCCGGTACGTGTCGACATGTGCCCTGCGGAAGTGTGAACGACACCGAACTGTGTCACATACCAGCGAAACTCTGGAGCAACACCGCCATTTTCGGGAACACGTCAACGCACATCGATGTTGCGGAACGCGTCGAATCGCAAGTGCGTGCGTGGGATTTGATGTGCGTCAGCACGCGCGACCGAAGTCGATTTCCAAGCGCGTGCTCTTTGAACAAAGTCAGCGGTTCAGGAGACCGCTGCATGTCAGTCGGCGTGCGAACAGCGGTCTTCTATTGTCGCTCCTCGTCGCAGATCGGGAACACAGAAAAAGTGGATAACAGCTCATGCAGGGAAGTTCGCTGGCATCAAGGATTTGCGGAGTTGATGACCGTCGAAAAAACCGCTGCATTCTAGAAAAGCGCTTCGGGCGGCCGCGATGCTCCGTTCAGCGCCGTTTTCTGAATGCTAGGGACAATTTCAGGGACAATCTAGGGAAGAGGAACGTTCCCGTAACTGAAAGCCTGTCGTATACTTAGCTTTCTCGCGCGGTGAGGTGGCCGAGAGGCTGAAGGCGGCGGTTTGCTAAACCGTTGTAGGGCCTAAAAGCTCTACCCAGGGTTCGAATCCCTGCCTCACCGCCAACCTTCGCTCACGCTCGCCAACAACCCGCGTGAGCTACGGTTGGCAAGCCATGCGATGGTTGTCCACCGTAGCGCGCAGCGCGGAGGTGGACCACCTACGTTCCATCCTTCCAGAAATTCACTCCGAGACGGACGTGCATCTCTGCCGCGCGTCACGCGCGGCGTGCCGGCTCATCGGCGCGGCGAAAATGAAGCGGGTCGCGCAGGTTTTGCAGCTCCCGGTAGTAATAGAGCGCGGTCGGCCTGTCTCTCGTGAATCGCAATCTCTTGAGAAACTCGATTTCATCGGCGGTCGCATCCCCCCTCAGAGCTGGATCCTGCAGGAAGGCCCGAAGCCCCGGCTCTTCGTCAGTCACCGGCTGCTGCTCCACGAACTCGAATTTTCTCGGGTGGCCTGGCGCGAGGCGGTGGTTCAGAACGATCTCCATCGCGAACGGCGCGAAGTCCATGTCCCACGATTCAATCAGCGGATCCAGGAACGTGACGCAGTTCTCGGGTGAAACGTTGAACACATCCGTCTCCAGGAAATCGAGCGCCGTGACCCGCATTTCTTCGTAGCTGGTGTCGGCGAGTCGAGCGACGAGACGAAGCCACTTTTCATCGTTCAATTCCTGTTTCGTGACCCGCTTCGCGACGTCCAGCAGCTTTTGGGTCACGAGGCGCTCGAGCGCGCCGAAGGCCTCTTTCTCGAACATCGCACGCATGGGTTGCGCTTTTCCCGGAGCGCATTTGCGGAGAATCAGCTCGCGCACTTCCCTGAACAACGGGGCCGGCGGGTCCGCGAGCTTTCTCTTCAAGGCGGCCGTGCGGACGAGATCGGCCAGCGTCGCCAGCTTCCCGGCAGGAAGTCGAAGGAAGGTTTCCATCCTGTCGTAGATGTCGGTCCGCTCGGGCGCCGGAGGCGCCTTCTTCCCGGTCAACAGTTGAGAAATGTAGGAATCGGTGACTTGCGCTGCCACCGCCAGATCCCTTTGCTCCGTCCCCAATTCTTTGAGCCGCTGGCGGATGAAGAGCGAGAAATCCAACCCAATTCCTCCCAAGATCATGAATTAACTGAAATGTTTAATACATTGGGCATTGTTGCACAATTTGATTGACAAAGTTAGTTAATTACTGGATACTGCCTGACAGGATTGCTGCTTACCCCCGCCCGATCCTTCAGGTTCTCTGAAACTAAGTCAGGTTATCTGGTCGCCTCCTCTTAGCCACGCCAACCCGGGAGGTTGACATGTTCGCTCGCACTGTTTCCTTCTCTCTGAAACCTGGTCGCGCCGTCGAGTTCAAGCGCCTTCTCGATCAGAGCGTCATTCCCGTGCTCTGGAAGCAGAAGGGGTTCCAGGATGAAATCGCGCTCGTCACCGCCAGTGGTGCCGAGGCTGTCGTGATCAGTGTTTGGGATCTGAAGGACGACGCCGAGGCCTACGCCCGTGGCGCATATTCCGACGTGCTGAACCTGCTGGAGCGGGTAATAGAGGGCACGCCGCTGGTGCAGACCTACGAGGTCTCGCACTCGACTCTCCACAAGGTCACCGATCGCGTGAACGCCTGACAGGCGTCTCGATACAGGAGAATCATCATGACTATCGTTCGTTGGAATCCGTTACACGACATGGCCACCAACCAGGAGCGCTTCAGCCGGTTACTCGACGGCTTCTACGGCCGGCCGCAAGAAGATCTCACGCGAAGCGCATGGGTGCCGGCAGTCGATATCTACAGCAACGGCCAGCACGAACTGGTGTTGAAGGCCGAGCTCCCCGACCTGAAAGAGGAGGAGATCGATATCACGGTCGAAGACAACACGCTGACGCTGCGTGGCGAGAGAAAGCTCGACGCAGAAGTCGCGGAGGACCAGTTCCATCGCATCGAGCGGAGCTATGGCTCGTTCGCGCGGACGTTCTCGCTGCCGCCGACGGTCGACGCTGGCAAGGTCAACGCGCAATACAAGGCAGGCGTCCTCACGATCCGACTCCCGCTGCGTGAAGAGGCCAAGCCCAAGCAGATCAAGGTCCAGGTAGCGGCGTAGTCACGTTTTGGCGGGGTCGAGGCCCCGCCTTTTTTTCGCCGAAGAGGGAGACCCCATGACTCGCGTGAGCGCTCGGATTCTGGCACTGTCGTTCTCCTGGGTCGTGATGTCGGCGCCTTTGCTCTCCGCCCAGGATTTGTCGAAATACCGCGAGTTTCAATTGGGGATGAGCCTGGCGACGGCGGCGCAACAGCCCGGCGTCACACCTGAGGCGCGCGTGCCCCATCAACGTACGCAGCTGATTCAAGAACTGACGTGGCAGCCGCCACGAGGTCTCGCGACATCACCTCCGGGAGACTCGGTGCGGAAAGTCCTTCTGAGTTTCTACAATGACCAGCTGTTTCGAATCGCAGTCAGTTATGAGTGGGAGCGAACCGAAGGACTGACGGTCGAAGACATGATCGCCGCTCTCTCGGCGACCTACGGCCCGCCAACCCTGCCCAACCCCGATCTGATCCCGTTGTTGTCCCGCGGCGCCCCCGACAGCGACAGGATTCTGGCCCACTGGGAAGACGCGCAGTCCTCGCTCAACCTCGTTCGTCCGTCCTACGCGTCGACTTTTGGAGTCGTGATGTTTTCAAAGCGGTCGGATGCGTTGGCCCGCGCGGCCACCGTCCAATCGCTCTGGCTGGACGACCAGGAGGCTTCGGCACGAGCCGTCGAGCGCAAGAGGAGTCAGGACGACGCGGATCATGCGAGGCAAGAGCAGGTCAGGGCACGGAACAAGGCGTCCTTTCGATTCTGACGCCCTGCTCTTGACAATCTCGGCGCCGAAGCCCGGCAGGTTGCGATGACCTGCGAACCTGCGTCGCGGGCATCTGGTATATCCTGTTCAACTGCGTAAACCTGAACAACCCGTCGGTCAACTTCAGTTCGAACGACTACGGACGCATCGCCAGCGCGGGACCGCCGCGCCAGGTGCAGATTGGCCTTCGCTTCGAGTTCTGAGCCGTGTGACCTGCTGGCGGGTCCATTTTGAAATGGACCCGCCAGCGGAGGACCTCAAGCAGTTGCCAGGCACCATCCGGCGGCATGGCACCAGCATGCGGTTCCGGCCTCGTGCCGGTCCCGCCGCAACCGTTTCAGCGGCGGAAACGGATTCTTCGCCAGGGCCGCGCCCAGCTGCTTCTCTGTGACGTCGTCGCGCAACACGATCGCGTTGTAGATCGCGACGAATCCGATCACCCGGGCCTCGAAGGACGACGGATCCGCGGTGCGCGTGGCGAGCACCAGCAGTCCTTTGCCTATCGGTGGCTTCATCGTGACGGTCAGCGGCAGCACGATGCGTCCTCCCTCGGCGAGCGCATCCAGCCAGCCGTCGAGCGGGTGGGTGACGCCGGCGTTGACCAGAATCGCATTCAGCGGTTCGTCGATCTGCGCGCTCGCGTCGGCGTGGCGCACCTCGACCCATGGCGTCGGTGCGAGATTGGCACGCGCTTGAGCGGCGAGCGTCTGGTCCACTTCGAACGCGAGCAAACGACCCGTCGGGCCCACGCACTGCGCGATGATCGTCGAGTAATAACCGGTTGCGGCGCCGATGTGGACCGCTCGATCGCCGGGCTTCGGCTCGAGTCGATCGATGAGCATCGACAACAGTCCGGGGGCGCCGTTGAACAGTTGCCTGGACTCGTCAATCGCGACCGCGTAGTTGTGATAGACGTGCGCGGGATCGGCGTCGCCGGTGCGGCGCGGCGGGCCGAAGAAGTCCGCCTCGCCACGCACGCTCCACGGTCCCGGCGGAAGAAATCGTTCCCGCGGCACGGTCGCGAGCGCTTCCACAATCGCCGCGTTGCGGACGTTCGACGTCGCGGCAATCTCTTCGGCGTAAAACCGCCGCCGCATCTCGAGCGGTATCACCGGACGCTCTTCTTATTGCGAGATGGAGCGCTTCGGCGGCGTCCGGGTGACCGGACGGCGGGCTCCTCGGTGGCATTCATCGCGTCCCGATCCGCCGCGTGATCGTGCATCGCGCCCACGATATCTTTTGACAGGACAATCGGCAGCGAAGCGCGGCTGGGGGCGTATTGCGGCTTCCCGTCCGGCCGGGCAACGAACCGCAACTCTCCGGCGTCGTTCAGCCGCTTCAAAATCGTGTGAACCGCGGCGAGGTCGTTCGTGTATTTCGCGATGTCGAAGCCCATCCCCTGAAGGCGATCGCGCACGTCGATCGGCGTCATCGGCAAACCGGCCCCGCGCATGACAAGACGAATCGCATCCGTGAGGCCCAGCGGGACCGTCGGCGTGTAGCCGAGCAGCTTCGACAGCGTTCCGATGGTCTGTGCCAGCTCGGAGAGCCGTTGGTCGATTTCGCGGCGGCGAACCCCGAGCTCTTCGTACTCGCGCACCGCCGTCTGAAGCGCGACGCGATAGTCTTCGGAGGTCATTCACTCAGTTTTATACATTATGTGCAAATCTAGTGTCAAGCGGCGTCACTTTGACCGGAGCGAGCTCAGCCGGCTCGCAATCCACACGCCGGTACCGGATCGGCACGTTGCCGAGTAGAGTGATCCCGGAGATGCGCCGACGCCCCTATAACGTGCTCGTCTTCGACGATGACCAGACGGCGCTGCACCAGCTGGTGACGCTGCTGCAACAGCGGGATTACGTCGTGAAGGGCACGACGAGCGCCGAGGAGGCCCGCTGGTGGTTGTCGCTTCGGCCCATCGATCTGCTGATCGCCGCGGCGCGCATGCGCGGCGTCGGGGGTCTGCAGTTCGTCGCCACCGCCCGCGCCGAGCAGCCCGAGCTTGCAACTATTCTGATCGGCAGCGCCGGCGACGAGCGTTTCGAAATGGACGCGTGGCGGCACGGCGCCGCGCTCATCATGCGGCCGTGCGATCCCGCGCAGGTGCTGATGATCGTCGCCGAAACGCTCGCGTCGATTCGCCGGCGCCAGCGCTGGCCGCGCAAGCGGCTGCGGACGGCCGTACCGGTAAAGGTCGGCGGAACCGTCGCGACGCTGATCGATGTGAGCTACGGCGGGCTCGGATTCGCTCTCGAAGGAGAAAGCTACGATTTGCCGAGGCCGATGACCATCGAGTATCCGCAAGGAGGGCTGAAGATCACCGCCGAGCTGGTGTGGTCATCGCGCGCGACCGACGGCGTGCGCTGTCTCTGCGGGGCGGCGATCGTGGGCGACTCCCCGCCGCCGGAGTGGTGCCGGTTCGTGGACCGCGTTCCTCAACGCAGCTGATAATCGCGGCGCGTGTTTTCTATCGCGCGACGATGACGATCGATCCAGTAGCCGAACCACACCAGGAGCCACTGGGCCTGCCCGCCCCATGCGATCGCGGTATCACCCGGCGGAGCCGGACCCGCAACGTTTGCGATGTAGATGAGGACCAGCAGCACGACGAGCGTTGTCGTGCCGTATCGCCCGACGCGATCGCGCGCAGCGGTGCTGCGCAGGTAAATGAACAGCCCCGCGCCGAAGACGACGCCCTCGACGGCGAGTGTCGCGCCGAGCGAGTTCCAGAGGCCGAGCCCCACCTTCGTCGCGGCACCCGGCGCAATAAGGAGATCCGGCCGGTGCACGATCGCGTCGAGAAACCAGTGGCTGATGACCCCCGCACCGATGACGAGCGCACCCGCCCGGTACCGCGTGACAAACCAGTACGTGCCGCCAAACAGTATTCCCCAGCCGATGACGAGCACCAGACTGTGGGATACGGGATACGACACGAAGTCGAGCGGCGTGACGCGTGTGATCCCCGGTCTGATTTCGACGCGTTCCACGCCGGCGAGGAGCAGCGCCGGCCACAGCAGATCGATGAACTGCGCGCTCAGGAACAAGGTGCCGAGCGACGTGCGGGGTGCCGCGCGCTTCGCTCCGAAGCCCACGCCGAAGTGGCCGAGGAACATGCGTTATCGCTGCACGGACGATCGACGAAACCATCCGAGCGCGCACATCATGAGCGTGGCCCCTCCGAGACCGCCCGCGATCCGCCACCCACGGCCGGACGACGAGTCGACGACGTAATCGAGCGTCAACTGACGCTGCCAGGTATCCCGTTGTTGACGGGTGATATGAATTCCCGGAGGCGGGGCCAGGGCGTTGACGAGATACGCGCTTATTTCCGGGTGGTGAACGTTGGCGTAGGTGAGGCTGTGCCCGCCGCGCGAAGTGGCCGCCAGCGTCGCGCGGGCGGTGAGACGGATCGTCCCCACGCCGGCCCGCATGTCGTCGAGCGATGGGTACTCGCTTCCGACAAGGAGGAGCGGCGCCGGCCGCCCGTCGAACTGAAGATCCGTCAATCCCACCACCAGCTCGGCGTACGCGCGTCGCTCAGCGGGCGATAGTGCGCCATCGCCGTCGATGTCGATCAACGGCGCAACCCGCGGCGCGACATTGATCCCCGGCGTCAGGTCGATTTCCACACGGACGTTGTCCGGCGCGAGCGCAATCCGCGTGGCCTGCAGGTATTCATCAACGCGATGTGCGGCGGCCGTCGCCGGACACGCGAGCCAGACGCCGCACGCGACGAGCGCCGTCCACTTCACGGCGTCACCAGCTTTGCGCCGTAGTCATTGGTGGGATCGCGATAGATCGTGTGGATGTGGTCGAGGTCGCCCTGCTGCGGCGCGTACTCGATGACCAAGGTCGGACCCTGCACCCGGAAGTACGCGACACTGCCCGGCGCCGTCGGGCCGCTCCACGCAAAATATGTACGGGGCAGGTTTGTCCGTATCTCGGCCATCTTCGCCGCCGCTCCCTCGTCGTTGAGAATCCCGACCCATTCGTGCACGAGATCCAGCAGCATCGTTTGCTGCGCCGGGGTGAGATCCGATGCGGGGATGCCCTCTGTGGCGATCGTCTTGCCATCCTGGCCTGGACCGAGCACGAGATCGCTGACGCGGTAGTTCAGGATCGCCTGTTTCTGCTGGGCCGCGTCGAGCGCGTTGATCAGCGCGAATCCTTTATCGTGCTCGTCGCCAAGCGGTCGAATCGAGCGGCCGTTGAGCGTGAATGTTGCCGGCTGTGCCGCAGGCAGGCTCGGCGTCATGACATTGGCGCCGCGCGCGATGGTCACGTTGATCGCGAGGTGATGACCCCCGAACTGGATCATCCATGGCGTAGCGGGCGACGGAGTGCCGAGGATGCCGATGTAGTACTCGGCCAGCCCGAACTGAATGCCTCCGCCGCGGCCGCCGCCGCCCGGCCTGCCACCGGTCCGGCCCCCTCCAGCATTCTTCAAGACCTCGTCACCGTTCATGATGTCGGTGACCTTCTGATAGCCCTCGCCGCTCAGCACCGCCTTCAGCAGCGCCAGCGCGGCGTCATGCTGAGCGGCGGTCAAATCGCCGAGCCGAAGATTGTTGCGCTGGTAGATCCCGCTCGGCAGGTTCGACCAGTTGGTCTTCTGCGGGCTGTCGAAAGCAAACAGCGCCTTCGCACGCTGAGCCTCGTCGAGCGTTTTCAGAAACGCGTTCGCTGCCGCGACGGCCCGGGCGGTCGCCGCGCCGCCTGACGCCGCCGGCGGGGAGGCGCGCTGGGGTGCACCGGCCAGGATCGGCAGGATGGCTGCCGCCAGAAGGCTTCCGAGCAGAAGGAGATTCTTTCGCATCGCGTGAGCCTACCCCAAACCGCCGGCTCCGTCGCGATCGGTACGGTCCTCCTTTCTAGAATCGAAGGCGAGCGCCAGCGAGGAACGGCAGGGTCCAGCGCGCGCTCTTGTCGTTGATGGTATCGAGGCCGGTGCCTTCGAGCCTGTCGACCGAGGACATCCCGCTCACCCAGCGGAGACCGAGCTGGCCGAACACATCGAATTTACGGCCCGCGGGGACCACCACTCCAACATTGGCTCCCAGCGTGAAGGCCGCCGTCTTGTCGTAGAAATCAGTGGCATTGCCGGCCAGGTTCGCCCCCGGCGCGACGAGAATCACGTCGGTCTCGTCGATGAACGCCAGCCCGATCGTGCCTTCGCCGTACGCACGGATACCCTGCGAGACATCGAGGTAGCGGCGAAGGCCGACATCGAGTCCGAAACTCTGGTAGTCGGCGTATTGCCCGTAGAGTCGTGATGTACCGATATCGCCCATCTCGGTCAGGTCGGCGTCCAGTGATTGGAACGTGAACGTGGCCCTGACCTCCGTGATCTCGTCGAGCAGATAGCCGCCGCCGAACCGGATATGAAGGCCGGTGCCATACACATCCTCGTAACTGTTCTTCGTAATCACCACCGCCTGGTTGTTGAGGGTGCCGATCGCGCTCGAGTTGATGTTGCCGCTGATGCTGTTGTCCCACCCGATGCCGAACTCCACGCTCCACGGCGTGTCCTTGAAGACCGGCTGTGCCTGCGCAGGCGACCCGGCAGCGAACGGCAACGCGACGATGATTGCGGCGATGATCCATTTCATCGGTGTCGATACTCCTTTCAAGCCGGGATTCTGATGATGGCGGTCCGGCTCTTCAAACCGGCGGATTATTTCTGCGGCGGCAGTGCCAGGCTGTCCCGTAACCAGCCGAGGTACATCCGGACGGTATCGACGGCCGAGCGCTGGATTTGTCGCCGCAGCAGAGAGCCGGCGACGTCGCTCAGCTCAGACGAATTCATACGACTCCCAGCGATGAGGTAATACCCTCGACCATCAACGGCATCCTGCAGGGAAATGACGAGCGCTCCGACATCGAAATACCGGCTCGCATAAATCGTCTTGTCGGCGATCAGGATGTCGCTGGCCGTCCGGCGATAGATCACGAGGTGATGGAGGCTCACGATCGACGCCTTCCCCACCGGCATCGTCGACCAATACAGTCGCTGCTCGACGCCGGCGAGGGTTGCCGAAGGAAACCGCTGGAGGTAATCGGCAAACGCCGGCCCAAGCTGGTAAAGATTCGTCGCGCTTCTCAGTAGTTCGGCGAAGCCATTGCCGAGCGCCGTGTCCCCGCCGTGGAGATACGCCACGGCGTACTTCGCGAACATCTCACGGGCCAGCGTGTTCGCCTGAGCGGCGGCGTTGGAGCTTCCCCATTGCACCTTGGTGGTGAAATCGTTGAGGGCCTTGGTCGACAAACGCAGATCGCATTTCCTGCTCGTACATTTCTCCAAGGCGGTCAAATCGGCCGCATCAAGCGTGAAATCCGCGAACGACTCGACTGACGGCGGGGAGCTCACCACGCGCGCGAGACCGAGCTCGGCGGAGCCGCGGAATTGCGCGATGTCCCGAATCCAATCCGCCAGTCGGGTCTTGTCCCCCTCGAGGCGAATTGCGCCGGCGATCGCCAGCTCGTTACGGCCGGCGCCCGCGATCATTTTCGCCACCGGTTCGCCGCCTCGAGCCTGCGCGAGATCATCCTGGGAGAACTGGAAGCGATCGGCGAGAAGGCGCTCCGGGTCGGCACGCCCGGATTGAGGCGTGATTGTGCCGGCCGCGAGCTGCGAACCCAGAACAAGAACGAGAACGGCGTGGCGGAGAGCGTCTTCCATCTGCGCCCGAGGCGTGGCGATGGAGACAGCACGTTCCATGCCGCGCCGGTCTGTTCACGACGCGCGCGATTGCCGCGATCGAATCGACGTGGCGAGGGGGATCGCCACCTCCATTATGTTGGAGCCAGTTCCGGCGCGCCGGACGATCATCCTCTTTCCCGGGACGAGATCGACATCTATCGACGCTTCTGCAGCTCGTCGAGCGTGCGCTTCAACTGCTCCAGCTTCTGACCGGCCTCGCCGAGCTTGCCCTCGGCCGTGAGCCGCTGGTAGTCGGCCAGGGCCTTCGCTGCTTCAGCAATCAAGGACTGGACATCGCCGCCCTGCGCGCCCGCCTGAGGCGCGACAGATGTCGCGGGCCGGGTCGGCGCCGCGGTCACGGCGGTCGATCCTGCGGCCCCAAACAATTCATTGAGTGCCGCCTCGAACGTGGGCGCGTACACCAGATGATCCTGCAGGGCCAGAACGATGAGCCGCAGTTCGGGCATGGGGCTGCGCTCGGCCTGCAGGTAGATTGCCTGTGCGTATAAGAGCGCATGGCCGATCGGAATGACGAGCAGCGGTCCGCGCCGCACGCGCGAGCCCTGCTGGTTCCACAGCGACAACTGGCCTGATAGCTGCGCGTTCTGATCGATGCGCGCCTCCACCTGCAGCGGCCCGTCGACGAGACGCGTCTTGGGAAAGTCGTAGACGATTACGTCACCGTAGTGCTCGGCGTCGCTGCGGCCTGCGATCCACCCGATCAGATTGTTGCGGTTCGCGGGGGTGAATGGCAGCATCTCGACGAATTCCATGTTCGTCTCACCGGGCAACTTCATCAGCAGGAAGTTCGGCTCCATCGGCGCCCGCGTCTGCTCTCGCGTCTCGGGCTGCTGCGTGACATCACTCGCGACGGTCCAGAGATCCTCCCGGTTGTAGAACACCTGCGGGTTGGTCATGTGATACAGGCCATACACGTCCGCCTGTAGCGCGAGCTGCATTTCGGGGTATCGCACGTGCGCGCGGAGACCCGGCGGCATCACCGATGCGTCCTTGAACAGTGTCGGAAAGACGCGCCGATACACGGTGATGATCGGGTCTTCCGAATCGAAGACGTAAAACGTTGTCGTCCCGTCGTACGCGTCGATGACCACCTTGACGCTGTTACGGAGGTAGTTGAGCTGTGTTCGTTCGCTCTGATAGGAACGTGAGTACGGATAGTGGTTCGACACCGTGAACGCGTCCATGATCCACGCGAGGCGGCCGTCGGCGCCGAGCACGATGTAGGGATCCGAATCGAATTTCAGGAATGGCGCCAATGCGACAACGCGATCGCGGACGTTCCGGCGCATCAGCAGCCGGCTCTCGCTGTTGACGTCGTCGCTGAACGGCAGTTTGCCGATGTCGCCACGATCGAGCGCAATGAGCACGCGCTGGACGAATCCTCCCAACACGATTCCGCCAGTCCCCTCGTAGGAGGTGAGACTGTTGGTCTGACCCTGCGGATAGTTGAACTCCTGCTGCCGGGTGTTCACGTAGACGTCGCCGTTCGTCATTTCACCGAAATAGACTTCCGGCCTCGTCACGATCAGATCGCGTGCCGCACTCTGGACGGGCATGTCCCTGAGGAGAAGCGCCGGCAGCCCTTCCGGCGTGAAGCTGTTCACGGCGTTCATCGTGAGCCCGTAGCCGTGCGTGTAGATCAGCTTTTCATTGATCCAGTTGCGGCTGCTCTCAGGCAGCTTCGAGACGTTCAGTTCGCGCGTCGCCAGCATCACCTGTCGGAGCGTCCCGTCCACGACATAGCGATCGATGTCGATGTCGGGAAAATCGTAATAGGTGCGAATCTCCTGCAGTTGGCGCAGTGTGTCCTGGAGGACGCGCCAATCCCACAGACGAATGTTCTGCAGCGTCGCCTGGTTGTTCGCGGCGTCGGCAGCCTGCACGGTCGTTTCGGCGGGGAACGCGCGCTGAGCGAACCGGTGCAGTCCGTAGGCCTGGCGCGTAAACTCGATGTTGTGGGTGATGTACGGCTGCTCGCGAACCAGCTCGTTGGGTTTGACGATGAAGCCCTCGATATAGGCCCCGACCGCGACGGTACCCGCGTACGCCGCCGCGGCCGGCACGGCCGCGGCAACGAGCCAACGAATCTGCGGTGCCGCAAACGCGGCGATACCCGCCAGAGCCGCGCCCACGCCGAGCGCGACAGATACGAGCAGCAGCCCGGCAAGCGTGACGTGTGCGTCCGTGTAGGTGACGCCGGTGAAGATCGTGTGCTCTTCGAAGAGCCGCGCGAAGCGCCCGAGATAGACCTGCGCGGCGAGGGCGAGCAGGAGGAGCGCCCAGGTGAGTGCCAGGCCGCGGGATTCGCGAGTACCTCGTGGTCCCAATCTGCCTCTCCGCCGGGCGCCCGACGTGACGAAGAAGAACAATCCCTGTACAAAGACGAGGAAGGCGAGCCTCGACAACCAGTCGGCGAACAGCTGCCACGTCGGCAGCGTGAAGAGATAGAACGCGAGCGGGCGGCCGAAGATGGGATCCGCAGCGCGTCCCGCCGTCGACTGTGCGGCATCGCGGCCGTACCACCAGAGCGCGAGGGTTGGCCAATCACGCATCATCACCGTCGCCATTCCAAGCGCGACGAGCGTCGATATCACGATAGCGATCAGCGAGAGAACGGGGCCAACAGGAAGCTGAACCGGACGGTTATTGACGATGATGAAACCACCGGTACCGAACTCGCCGAAATGCGGCGGCTTCAGCATGCGGAAGGCGCCGTACAAAACGAGGAATGTCGTGACGCCCGCCAGGGTGAACGCGATGCCCTGGAAATTCAGCGTCGTCCAGAACACGTCACGGTATCCAAGCGATGCGAACCACAGCGCATCGACGTAGTACGACACCGCGGTCCCGGCGCTGAACAACACGGCGATTGCGAGAATCACCGACAGCAGCCCGAGCCGGCGGCGGGAGCGCCGTGGCGGAAAATCGATTGTGTCGGAGGGCTCATCGCTCATGAAACGCCACCGTCAGCGATCCTTGAGCGTCTTACCGATCTCGTGTTCGAGCCACCTATGGGTGTCGCCGCTGTACCCGGACCTGCGGGCACGCACGATGCCCTCCCCGTCCAGGATGACGTAGGTCGGATACATGGTTATGTTGAACAGCCGTAATAAACGGTGCGACGTGTCGAGGTACTGCGGCCAGTCCATGCTGTTTCGCTCGACATAGCGTTTCCAGTCGTCCTCCTTGTCCTGTGCGATGCCAAGGAAGACGACCGGTTGCCCGACGAATTTGCGCCGAAGATTGACCAAGTCCGGCGTCGACCTGACGCAGGGGCCGCACCACGAGCCCCAGAAGTCGAGGAGCACCGTTTTTCCGGCGAGAGCTTCGAGCGTGATCTCCTCGCCGTCCTTGCTGGTAAAACTGAACGCCGGTGCGAACAACTCGCGCGCGCGGCGCGGATCCGCGATCATCTTCCGCGCGTTTTCGACGCCCGATCCGGGCGGTGCGCTGTCCACGTACGCCTGCAGCTCACGAATCCCGTCGCCATCGCGGCCCATCTTCAACAGCGCAATGCCGAGATTGAGACGGGCGGCGACGAGCGACGCGTTGGCCGCGAGCGCCGCGCGGAACTCTTTTTCTGCTTCCGCAAGCTTCTTGTCGTTTGGCTTGTCCGCAAGCGCGACCAGCGCCGCGCCGCGGAGGTTGTGCATCTGCGCCTGGCGAGCCTTGTCGTCACCAGCGAGCTTGAATCCATCGGTGCTCAGGTCGAGCACGTTCTTGTGCGAATTGAGCCCGCGGTAGGCGAGCGCCATTCCGACCACCGCGTCGTATGAACGTTTGTCGGTCAGGGAATACGCGTGCTTGTACGCCTGGAGCGCCTCCACGAACATCTGTCGCTCCAAATAGGCATCGCCGTTGCGGAGCTCCTCTTCGTAATTCGACGACTTGTCCTGCACGGCGGGAGCGGCGCCGACCGACACGATCAAAAGCGCCAGCAGGAGAAATCGCTCTCGTATGCGGCGCGGCATCGCGGTCATCTTTCCCGGCACTTGTCACCGCGACGAGTGCGATCCGTCCATGAAGCCCGCGATCGCACGCCGGAACGCATCAGGCTGTTCGAGCCAGGGAAAGTGGCCGCACTTGTCGAGATACACGACGGTCGACGACTTCAGCAACGAGTGGATATCCTCTGCGGTCTTGTCCCCGACGGGATCCTGGTGGCCCGCGATAATCAATACCGGGCGGTCGACTGCGCGCAGGCCGGTCCGGAGGTCGTAGTTTTTTCCGAGGTCCGCGAAGAGGCCGGTGTTCACGTCCGGATGATAGGACCCCTCCTTGAGCTGAGCGGCGAAGGCCAGCGCTTTCGCGCGATCGAAGAAGTATCCCGGCGCGATGGCCCGGACCGATTCGATCGCGACTTTCTCGGCGGAGACGCCGTGCTTCGCCGCATCTTTCCAGTATTGCTGCGCCTCCTCGTCTTCCGGACGCAGCCGTGCATGAAGGTTGTCGCCGAACCAGGCGGTGAACTCGAGCGTCGGGCCGCCCGACGCGATCAGGATCACTCGATCGACGCGATCCGGATGCGCGGCGGCATACGCCATCGCGAGCATCCCTCCCCACGAGTGCCCGACGAGAAACAGTCGATCCTGCTTGAAATGCTCGCGCAGCGATTCGAGATCCGCGACGGCCGTACGAAGCGTGAGATCGTTCGCACTGAGTTTCGCCGGGAGGGATCGGCCGGTGCCTCGCTGCTCGAACAGGATGCTCTGCCGTCCTGGAAAGAATTCGGCGACCGGCTGCAGGTAATCGACGTCGAAGCCGGGGCCGCCGCTGAGCAGCACGATCGGCGCGCCGCTGCCGTGACTGCGATAGTACAACTGCACGCCGCCGCTCGCGAACGATCCGCCCTGCGCTTGCGACGCCGGCGGTGGCAGGAGCAGCGCTGCGAAGGTTACCGAGATGGCAAGCGATGGCATGCTGGTCACTCCCGATACGCGTCAATCGTCTCGATCGATCCGTCCGAACGGTATTTGAGCTCGGTCACCTTGATGTTGCGCAGGTGCGTCTGACCGCCGGACATCTGCGAGTCGTGGTAGAACACGTACCACTTTCCTTTGAACTCGACGATCGAGTGGTGGTTCGTCCAGCCAAGCACCGGCTCAAGTACTTTTCCGCGGACGGTGAACGGGCCGTAAGGGGAATGGCCGGTCGCGTACATGATGAAGTGCGTGTCGCCCGTCGAATACGAGAAGTAATAGGTGCCGTTGTATTTGTGCATCCACGATGCTTCAAAGAAACGGCGGCCGTTGTCGCCCGCTGTCAGCGGCACACCCTTCTCGTCCAGGATGACGACGTCTCTGGGTTTTTCGGCAAAGCCGACCATGTCGTCGCTCAGTCGTGCGACCTTGGCGCTGAGCGCAGGCTCCGTTTTCGCCGGGTACTTGTCTTCGGCCTTGTAGGAGCCGCTGGCCCAGCGCTGCAGCTGGCCTCCCCAGATCCCGCCGAAGTACATGTAGTGCTTGCCGTCGCTGTCCTTGAAGACCGCGGGATCGATGCTGAAGCTGCCCTCGATCGGCGCCGGTCTCGCCGTAAACGGGCCTGACGGCTTATCGCCGACAGCGACACCGATCCGGAACACGTCCTGTTTGTCCTTCGCCGGGAAGTAAAGGTAGTACTTGCCCGCCTGCTCCGCTGCATCCGGCGCCCACATCTGCCGTCCCGCCCACGCCACGTCCTTGATGTCGAGGGCGACACCGTGATCGGTGATCGGGCCGCCGACGGCCTCCATCGAGAACACGTGGTAATCCCGCATCGCGAAGTGGCTGCCGAGATCGTCAGGCGGCACACCGGCGTCGATATCATGCGACGGATACACGAAGATCCGGCCGTTGAAGACATGCGCCGACGGATCCGCGGTGTAGATGCCGGGAATGAGCGGCTGTGTCAGGAACTTCGTCGGGTCGATCTGCCGCCCTTGAGAGGCGGTCAGAACCGCGGATGCGGCGGCCGCGGCGATAAATGTGGCAGTACGCGACTGCACGTCGGTATCTCCTCTCACTTCTGTCGATATACCCGAACGTAATCGACGACATATCGCGCGGGAAATTTCGAGTCGTCTATGCCCTTCTGCCCGCCCCACGAGCCGCCGATCGCGAGGTTGATCAGCAGGTATTGCGCCGCGTCGAAAGGCCACACCTGCGATCCGGTCCCTTCGTTTCGGAAGGTGAAGTATTTCTGCCCGTCGGCAAACACGTCGATTCGATCTCGATACCACTCCATCGCGTAGACGCGGAAGTCTTCGGACGGATTCCCGATATCGATCGTCGCCGTCTTCTGCGTGCCCTTCGTGTGGTTGTACGCGGCGGTATGGACGCTGCCATGAATGCGCAGCGGCTCGAACCCGACGTTTTCCATGATGTCGATCTCGCCGCACGCCGGCCAGCCGACGGTGCGCCGGTTCACCCCCAGCGTCCAGATCGCCGGCCACATACCGACGCCGGCCGGCAGCTTGGCGCGCACTTCCACACGCCCGTACTGGAACTCGAAATGACCAAGCGTGTTGATGCTCGCCGAGGTGTAGTCGAACCCCTGATACGGTTCCTTCCGCGCTTCCACGACGAGCGCGCCCCCTTCGATGCGGACGTTCTCCGGACGCGACGTGTAGAACTGCTTCTCGTTGTTCCGGATGTAGCCGAGTTCGAATCCCCACTTCGCTGGATCGGGAGCGCCGGGGACATCGAATTCGTCGGAGAAGACCAGAGTCCAGTCTCCTGACGCCACGGCCGGAGTCGGGGATTGCGGCGGCGCGGCGGTCGAGTCGCCGCCACCACAGGCGACCGCCACGAGCAACAGGAGACCGAAGAGCGGCCGGCGGGCGAGCACGGGGGACATGCTACACCCACCCGCGAGATGCTTGACACGGGCGCGCGGCTGCAAGCTAATAAGGGCCGGAGATCCTGCCGATGACGAGTGCCTTGCCGCAACTGCGCTGGCTGACGTTTCTTCTCGCCGCGATCCTGCTGCTCTCCGCCGGCCCCCCGATCCGCGGCGCGAACAAGCGGATCGTGCTGATCGCCGGTAAGCCGAGCCACCCGCCCGGAATGCACGAATTCCGTGCCGGCACGATGCTGATGCAGAAGGCGCTCAGCGGCGTGCCCGGGCTGACGGTTGACGTGTATACGAACGGGTGGCCGACCAAGCCGGGCGCGGACGGTGCGCCGGTCGACGACAACGGCCTTCTGAACGGCGCTGACGCCATCCTTATTTATTCGGATGGCGGCGGCGGCCATCCGGCCATTCAGCGCGATCACATCCAGGTGCTCGACGGCCTCGCGGCGAAAGGCGTGGGGCTCGGGTTTGCGCATTATGCGGTCGAAGTGCCCGCCGGCACGCCGGGCGAGGCGATGCACCGGTGGGTAGGCGGGTACTACGAGACGAACTTCTCCGTAAACCCGATGTGGGCTCCGCAGTACGATTCGCTGCCGAACCATCCGGTCACGCGCGGCGTGAAGGCGTTCAGCAACAACGACGAGTGGTACTTCAATATGCGGTGGACGCCCGATGCCGCCGCCAAACGACGGATCACGCCGATTCTGACCGCGAAGCCCAGCGACGAGGTCAGAAAGGGACCGTACGTATCGCCGCGCGGGCCGTACGATCACATCATCGCCGACAGCGGCAAGGTGGAAACGATGATGTGGCTGTACGAACGGCCGGATGGCGGCCGCAGTTTCGGCTTCACCGGCGGCCACACGCACACAAACTGGGGAGATCCGAGTCAGCGGAAGGTCGTGCTGAATGCGCTGTTATGGATCGCCAAGATGGAGGTTCCGAAGAACGGCGTCGAAGACAAGATCACGCCGGAGGATCTGACGGTCAATCTCGATCCAAAGCCGGCGCGTCGCCAGTAACGCCTCCAGATCCGGGATCCGGATCCCGGATCCCGCATCCCGCATCCCGGACCCGGCTCGATCAGGTACCCACCTGAGACGTGCAGTGCGGGCACCGCGTCGCCTTCAGCGGGATTCGCGACACGCAGAATGGGCAATCGCGGGAATCGGCGGCGGGCGGCGTGGGCGCCGGCGTCTTCAGCCGGTTGATCTGCCGCACCATCATGAACACCACGAACGCGACGATCAGGAACTGCACCACGGTGTTGACGAAATTCCCGTAGTTGATCGTCGGCGCCGCGGCGGCCTTTGCCTGGGCCAGCGTCTCGTAGTGTGCGCCGTTCAGCGCGATGAACTTGTTGGTGAAGTCGATGCCACCCAACGCCATCCCGATCGGCGGCATCACGATATCGTCGACGAGCGACGTGACGATCTTCCCGAACGCCGCGCCGATGATCACGCCGACCGCGAGGTCGAGCACGTTGCCTCGCGCGGCGAACTCGCGAAATTCCTTCATCATCGACATGCGTCGCTCCCTTCCTCGCCAGCAGCTCACCGCCAGCCGCGAACCGCCAGCCGCCCGCCGCTACTTGTTGTAGCTGATCCGGTAGATCACTCCCGCGAGATCGTCGGACACGAGCAACGCGCCGTCCGGCATGACGAGCACGTCCGCGGGACGGCCCCACGCCTGACCGCGCGTGGTGTCGCCGCTGACCGACGCCACACCCTGCAGCCACCCCTCAGCAAGCGGGGTGAAGCTGGTCATCCGGCTGCCCTGGATTTTCGCAACCATGACGCGATAGCCGATCGGAACGGTGCGGTTCCATGAACCGTGCTCCGCGATGATGATCTGATTGCGATACTCCGCGGGAAACATCGTCCCGGTGTAAAAGCGCATGCCGATGGCCGCACCGTGGGGATCCAGCTTGCCCGCCGGCGCCTGGAACTCGGTGCACGGGCGCTTGTCGCCGAATTCCGGATCCTTCACCTCGCCCGCGTGGCAGTAGGGGAACCCGAAGTTCAACCCTTTGCGCGGCGCGTGGTTCAACTCGTCGGGCGGCACATCGTCGCCGAGCAGGTCGCGCCCGTTGTCGGTAAACCACAGCTCGCGAGTCGTCGGATGCCAGTCGAAGCCGACGGTGTTTCGAACCCCTGACGCGAATACCTCGGTGCCGGTGCCGTCCGGCTTCATTCTCAAAATCGTCGCGAAGCGCTGATCGTCCGGGCGCTCGCACACGTTGCACGGGCCGCCGACCGGGACGTAGAGCAAGCCGTCGGGTCCAAAGGCGATGAATTTCTGTCCATGATGGGTCTCGGTCGGCAGATCCTTGGTAACCACGACGGGGGCGGGAGGGTTATCGAGGTGCTTCTCGATGTCGTCGAAGCGGAGGATGCGGCTCACCTCGGCGACGTACAGGGCGCCGCCGCGGAACGCGACCCCCTGCGGGTCCTGGAGGCCGGACGCGATGGTCACGACGCGGTCGGCCGTCGCGGATCCTTCCTTATAAGTAACCGCGTACACCTTCTTACCGGCGGTGCGGCTTCCGACAAAGAGGATGCCCCTGGTTCCATGCACCAGTGACCGCGCGTTGGTCACGCCGGTCGCAAAGACGTTGATCGAGAACCCCGGGGGCAGCTTGATCTGGGTGAGCGGCAGGTCGGCCGGCGGTTGCGGCGGAGCTTGGCAGACGAACGCGGCAGCGACCGCAGCGGCAAAAAGGGCTTTCCACATAGCTCGGAAGCATAGCCGATCGGGCGTTTTTCGGGGGTTTTTCGGCCTCTTCTGTGAAAATTTTCGGTTTGTGCTATTTTCATAGCACCTTTTCCGGAGCCGGTCCGTCTAATCGGCATGTTGAATCTGGCAGACCCGCTCATCATCATGAAGAGCCCTGAACCTCATCACGATCTCAGCCGGCGCGAGCGGCAGATCATCGATATCCTTTACGCCCAGGGGAGGGCGACCGCCGCCGAAGTGCAGGCGCTGCTTCCCGACCCGCCCAGCTACTCGGCGGTGCGCGCGATGCTTCGGATTCTGGAAGAGAAAGGCCACGTGCGCCACGAGCAGGACGGGCCGCGCTACATCTATCTGCCGACCGTCGGGCGTGACAACGCGAAGCGGTCGGCGCTGCATCACATGCTCAAGACCTTCTTCGACGGTTCCGCGGAACAGGCCATATCCGCGCTGCTCGACGAATCGTCCGCCAAACTCTCCGACGCGGAGCTCGATCGGCTCGCCCGCCTCATCGACCAGGCCCGTAATACCGGAGCATAGCCATGCGCATGATCGATTTTCTTTCCTCGACGTCCGGCGCTGCGTTGCTCCCACTGGTCGATGCCGTCGCAAAGGCGACCATACTGCTGGCAACGGCCGGCCTCTGCTCTGTCGTGCTGCGCCGCGGGTCCGCGGCCGCGCGCCACTTGATCTGGACGCTCGCACTTTTGAGCGCGCTCGTGCTGCCGCTGCTGTCGATCGCGCTGCCGAAGTGGCAGGTGGGGATGATCCAGCTGCCAGCTTCCAGCTTCCAGCTTCCAGCGGCCAGCGAGGCGTTCCCGACGGCGCCCGCACCCCCGGTCCGCCTGAAGGCCGCACCCCCGGTCCGCCTGAAGGCGGACACTACGGGCGCAGAGTCGAAAGACATTCGTAGCGTCCGCCTTCAGGCGGACCGAAGCGCGAACCGCGAAGCGCGAACCGCGGCGCTGCCAAGCCTCTCGTGGCCCGCAACGTTGTTCATCCTGTGGCTGGTCGGCGCCAGCGCAATTCTCGGCAGGCTCGCGCTCGGTCTCGTCGCGGTTCAGTGGATGTCACGTCGCACCGAGCGAGTCACCGACGCGCCGTGGCTGTCACAGGCGCGCGCGCTCGCCGCGGAGCTCGGCATCTCGCCGCGCATTACCTTCCTGCGCAGCGGCGCCGCGGCAATGCCCATGGCGTGGGGGATCTTCCGCCCGGCCGTGCTGATGCCGCGTGACGCGGATCACTGGCCGGCCCGGCGTCTTCGGATCGTTCTGCTGCACGAGCTCGCGCATGTGAAGCGCCGCGATTGTCTGACGCACGTGCTGGCGCAAATCGCCTGCGCGGCCTATTGGTTCAATCCGCTGGCCTGGATTGCCGCCCGTCACGTACGCACCGAGCGCGAACGCGCGTGTGACGACCTCGTGCTGGCGTGCGGCACGCGGGGTCCTGACTACGCCGACCAGCTGCTCGAAGTGGCGCGCGTGATGCGCTCGGGCCGGTTCCCCGCGGTTCTCGCCGGCGCAAGCCTCGCGATGGCGCACCGGTCGCAACTCGAGGGACGCCTCATCGCGATCCTGGACCCGAGCGTTCCGCGAGCGGGCATCTCGCGGCTCCGCACAGCAGTCGCGACGCTCGCATTCGTATTGGCGGTGATGCCGCTCGCGTCGCTGCAGCCGTGGACCGTCGCAGCGGCCGATGCATCTGCGGCTGCCCAGGCGCCGACGGCTACGGCCGCGTCGGTGCCGACTGCCGTCCCACAGGAAACGCAGCCACGTCCGGTTCCTGAACCGACCCCCGCGCCACAGCCTGAGTCGGCGGTGGTTGCAGGCAGCATCAACCGCGCCGTGCGCACGGCGACCGGACACCTCGGTCCGGCGATCCGGCAGGGAATCGTGGAGGGCATCTCGGAAGGCGTACACGCGGGGGTTCAGGCGGGGGTTCATGCGGGCGTTCTCGAGAGCGTGACGGCCACGATCGCCGACAGCGTCGCGGCCGGCGTCGAAGGCGCGCTGGCGGCCGGGCACATCCCTGGCGATCTCGGCGGGCGAGTCCAGGCCGGCCGGACGGCAGCCGCGCAGGCGAAAGCCGATCCGCGCACCATCGCGGCACTCACGGCGGCGTTGAAAGACACCGACAAGGACGTGCGCGAGACCGCGCTCCACGCGCTGGTCCAGCTTCGCGATCCCAGCATCTTCGAACCGCTCGTCCAGGCGTTGTCCGATTCCAGCCCGGACGTTCGCGAACAGGCGGCCCACGGTCTCGGGCAGCTTCACGATCGTCGCGCCATCGAGCCGCTGACTGGGGCGTTGAAGGACCAGAATCCCGATGTGCGCGAGCAGGCGGTGCATGCGCTCGCGCAGTTCCGCGATCGCAGCACGCTTCCCGCGTTGACCGCGGCGTTGAAGGACACGAACGCCGACGTGCGCGAGCAGGCGGTGTTTGCCATCGGCCAGATGCGCGATCCAGGTTCTGTCGAGGCGTTGATGTCCGTGCTGCACGACACGAACGCGGACGTCCGCCAGCAGGCGGTGTTCGCGCTCGGACAGATTCGCGATCGCCGCGCCGTCGAGCCGCTGATCTCCGCGCTCAAGGACGCCGACGCGGATGTCCGTGAGCAGGCGGCATTCGGCCTCGGCCAGATTCGCGATCGGGCGGCGGTCGAAGCGCTGGTCATCGCGCTGAAGGACAGCGTCGCCGACGTGCGGGAGCAGGCAGCATTTGCGCTCGGGCAGCTTCGCGATCCCCGCGCGATCGACGGTCTCACGTCAGCTCTGAAGGATCCCAATGCGGACGTGCGCCAGCAGGCGGCGTTCGCGCTCGGTCAGCTCGCAAAACAGTAGGCCGGGGCTTCAAGCCCCGGCGCAACAGGCGGGTTTGAAAATCCCGCCCTAGAGGAACATTCGGTCGTCCGCTTCGGTAGGTGGGTCTCCAGACGCCGCCCACCATGACTCACGTTTCGAGATGCTGAATTTTTAGCAGGAGATGCGCATGACTCCCCTCACTGTCTTCGTCCGCACGCTGATGAAAACGAGCGCGATTTTCATCGGCGTCACCGTCGTGATGCTGCACCCGTCGCTGCAGTGGACGACCGCGTCGCGCGGCGTCACCGCGCAGCAGAGTCCTGCCGAGGAAGCTATCGACGGCCTCATCGCGGCGTTGAAGGACACCGACGCCGGCGTGCGGCGTCAGGTCGCCTCCACGCTCGGCGAGCTGGGCAACCGGCGCGCCGTACCGGCGCTGATCGCCGCGCTCAAGGACTCTGACGTCGACGTCCGCGGCCACGTGGTGGCGGCGCTCGGCGAGCTGCAGGATCCCGCCGCCGTCGATGGCCTCATCGGCGTGGCGCGCGACGCCGACGCAGGTGTGCGCCGGAAGGTGATGAATGCCCTCGGCGAGATTGGCGACACCCGCGCCCTCCAGACGCTCACGGCGGCGCTCAAGGACGCAGATGCCGGGGTGCGCCGCGCCGCGGTGCACGCAATCGCAGAAATCAGCGGCGACAGTGGTGATGACCACGGGCCCCTCGGCATCATGGCGCATCCCCACCCGCATCCGCATCCGCATCCGCATCCACACCCGAACCGCAATCCGAACCCCAATCCGAATCCGAACCCCAATCCGAATCCGAATCCCAATCCGAATCCGAATCCCAATCCGAATCCGAATCCGAATCCGAATCCGCAACCGCGGATCCGGGGCATCGGTTTCCAGGTCCAGTAGCCATCATGCGCGCCGCCGTGTTGGCCGTTCTCGGCCTCTTGTCGTTCGCGCCGTCGGCGTCATCTGACACGCTGGCGCAGCAGAGTTCGACACCGCTCAAGGAGCTGATCGCGCAGCTCACTGCTGCCGACCCCATCGCTCGAGCGAAGGCCGCGTGCGACCTCGCCGCACGCGGCGACGACGCCGTGGACGCGATTCAACCGCTCATCGCGCTGCTCGCGGACGCGTCGCCGGTGCAGACTCTCGTGTGCGATCGGCGCTGGGCGCGCGGCGTCCCTAACGACACGACGACACCGGGAGAGCAAGCCGCCGGCGCACTCGTCGCGATCGGCACGCGTGCGTTTCAGCCGGTGTTGGGCGCGCTGCGCGCTTCGACCTGGGTCACGCGCCGCAATGCTGCATGGATCCTCGGCGCACTGGACGATCGGCGGGCCCTCTCCCCGTTGGTGGAGGCGTTGAAGGATCGTGAGCCCGGCGTTCGGGAGAACGTCGCATGGGCGTTGGGCGCACTCGACGACAACGCCGCGGTTCCGCCGCTGATCGCCGCTCTGAAGGACGAGGACTCGCGGGTGCGGCGTCAGGCCGCGTGGGCTCTCGGCGCACTGGACGATCGGCGCGCCGCAGCGCCGTTGAGCGCGTCGTTGTCCGACCCCGACGATGGCACGCGCACGCAGGCAGCTTGGGCGCTGGGCGCAATCGATGATAATTCCGCGGTGCCCGCACTCATTCGAGCGCTCGAGGATCAGTCGGAGCACGTCAGGCAGCAGGCCGCGTGGGCGCTGGGCGCACTAGACGACGCGCGCGCGGTCGAGGGACTGGTGCGTGCGCTGGCTGACAAGAACAGCGGCGTCAGGCAGCAGGCGGCCTGGGCGCTTGGCGCCATCGGCGATTCGCGAGCGATGCCGGGCCTGCTGCCCTTACTCAAGGACGCCGACGCCGGCGTGAGAAAGCAGGCGGCATGGGCCATTGGCGCGATCGACAGGTAACGCTGATCAAATGTTCGACGACCTTCGCTACTCCATCCGATCCTTCCTGAAGACCCCGGCGCTGGCGGCCGTGCTTCTTCTCACGCTGGCGCTCGGCATCGGCGCGAACACAGCCATCTTCAGCGTCGTCAACGCGGTGCTCCTCAGGCCCGCGCCGGTGCACGACATCCAGCGGCTCTCGATGGTCTGGGAAACCGACCGTAACACCGGCACAACGCGCGAGCCGGCATCGCTTCCTGACTACCTCGACTTCACCCGGCGGAGCCGGACGTTCGAGTCGCTCGCCGCGATGGCGACGGGCGAGGTCAACCTGACGCCCGACACCGGAGATCCCGTGCGGCTGCCGATGCTGCAGATGACGGCGGACGCGCTGCCGATGCTCGGCATTCGACCGCTCGTCGGACGCACCTTCACGCGCGAAGAGGATCGCGCCGGAGGGCCCGCGGTCGTCGTCATCAGCGAGTCACTATGGCGCCGCGCGTTCGGTGGGCGAGCCTCGATCGTCGGAGAGAAGATCCGTCTTGACGATCGACCGAACGTCATCGTCGGCGTGATGTCGACCGGCGCCGACTTCGGTGTTCTGCAGATCCTCTCGGCGGCCGCGTATTCCAGGGGCTTCGCCGATCGCGGCATCAAAACTGACGTCGACGTGTGGGCGCCGCTGCAGGGAGATGTGGAGCAGCTGCCCCGTTCGACGCATCCGATCTTCGTGTTCGGCCGGCTGGCCGCGAACGCCACCCACGCGGACGCGCAGGGCGAGATGGCCGCGATTGCGGCTGACCTCGAACGAGCGTACCCGGAGAACGCCGCGCGCGGGGTGCACGTCGAGCCGCTGGAGAGCGTCGTGTTCGGGCCGGTGCGGCCGTCGCTGTTCATTCTCCTCGCGGCCGTGGCCCTGGTGCTCCTGGTGGCGTGTGTCAACGTCGTGAATCTGCTCCTCGCGCGCGCCAGCACGCGTGTGCAGGAGGCCGCCGTACGCTGCGCGCTCGGCGCCACCGAGTGGCGCCTGGTCCGGCAGATGCTCGCAGAGACGCTGCTGCTGACGCTCACGGCGGCAGCCGGCGGCATCGGCGTCGCTTATCTCGGGGTACGCAGCCTTGTCGCGGTCGCGCCTCCGGGGGTGCCACGGTTATCGCTCGCGCGGATTGACGTGCCCGTACTTGCGGCCACCCTCGGCATCGCGCTGGTCGTCGGCGTCGTCGTCGGGCTGATCCCGGTCTTCCAGGGACGCAGGATGAACCTGCAGTCTTCGCTGAGCGGAGCATCCACCAGGACTTCTCCGGGCCCGGCGCGCACCCGGCTTCGAAGCGCGCTGGTCGTCGCCGAGCTCGCGTTCGCCGTTCTGCTCGTGTGCGGCGCGGCGCTCCTGATCCGCAGCTTTCTCGATCTGCAGCGTGTGGATCCCGGGTTTCAGGCGCAGGGTGTTCTGAAGGCCGAATATCAGCTGCCCGCAAGCCGGTATCCGGTCGATTTCCGCCGCTGGCCGGACTTCAAAGAACAGCACGCGTTCAATGCGGCGCTGCTGCAGCGCGCGGCGGCGCTCCCCGGCGTCACGTCAGCCGCGATTGCCGGCAATCATCCACTCGATCCCGGCTTCACGAACTCGTTCACCATCGCCGGGCGGGAGGCGGAATCTCGCACGTGGCCCGAAATCTCGATCAGGCGCGTGACGCCATCGTATTTTTCGACCGTTGGCCTGCGGCTCGTGCGCGGCCGGCTGTTTCAGGACACCGACGGCACGTCGGCGGCCGCCGTCGCCATCATCAACGCCGCGGCGGCGCAGCGGTTCTTTCCGGATCGCGAGGCGATCGGCGCGTCAATACGGTTCTGGGGCGCGTCACGGCGCATCGTGGGAATCGTCGCGGACGAGCGGTTCCACGGTCTGACCGAGGCGCCGGCGATTGGTGCCTATACGCCGCTCGCGCAGGCTCCCTCGGCGAATGGCGCCGGCGTGCTGTTGCTGCGAAGCACGGGCGATCCTGCTGCGCTCGAATCAGAGGCGACGGCGGTGATTCACGAGATCGATCGAGGTCTTGCCGTTTTTGGCGTCGAGCCGCTGCAAACGACGCTCTCGCGATCGATCGGCCAGCGCCGCTTCACCATGCTTCTCCTCGGCCTGTTTGCCGGTGTGGCACTGCTGCTCGCGGCAGTCGGTGTGCACGGCGTACTCAGTTACGCGGTGACGCAGCGTCGCCGGGAGCTCGGCATCCGCATCGCGCTCGGCGCACGGACCGCGGACATCGTCGCGCTCGTTGCGCGCGACGGTTTCGCGCTGAGCGCGGCGGGGCTGGTATTAGGCCTCGCTGGCGCCTTCGCGCTCACACGATTCCTGGCGAGCCAGCTGTTCGGCGTCACGGCGACGGATCCAGCGACGTTCGTGACCGTCGCGGCGGTCATCCTTGCGGTGGCGGCCGTTTCGATCGTGGCGCCGGCGCGCCGGGCCGCCCTCCTGGATCCGGTCCTCACACTTCGGAGCGAATGACGTGCTGACCGCGCTTCTCAGCGATCTCAGGTACGGCGCCCGTCTGCTTCTGCGCACCCCGGGCTTTACGATCGTCGCGGTCAGCGCACTCGCGCTCGGCATCGGCGCCAACACCGCGATCTTCAGCGTCGTGTACACGCTGCTGCTGAAACCCCTGCCCTACCAGGATCCCGACCGCCTGGCGATCGTCTGGGAACACAACATCCCGAGGAACCGCCCCGCGAACGTCGTCTCGGCGGGCAACTATCTTCACTGGCGCGAGATGAATCACTCGTTCGCGGAGATGGCCGGCGTCAGCTTCACGCAAAAGTTCGCGCTGACTGGCCGGGGGGAACCCGAAGAGTTTGGAACCCAGATGGTCAATGCGACCTTCTTTTCGATCCTTGGCGTCCCCGCGGCGCACGGACGCGTGTTCTCAGCTGACGAGGATCGGCCGTCCCAACAGAAGGTCGCCGTGATCAGCGATCGTCTGTGGCGACGGCGCCTCGCGGCAGATCCCGGCATCGTGAACAACGTGCTGAACCTCGCCGGCGAACCGTACACGATCGTCGGCATCATGCCGCCGGGATTCAGCTTTCTCGACAAGGATGTGGATGTGTGGGTCCCGATTGGATTCTCAGCCGGGGCGAGAACTGGAAGAGGCCGCTGGCTGATCGTTCTCGCACGATTGAAAGACGGCATGACGTTCGATCAGGCGCAACGCGACATGGTGGCGGTCGCCGCCGAACGTCAGCGGATGGAACCGCAGTTCAACACCGGGTGGTCGGCAAACGTCGTCCCGCTGAAGCAGCAGCTGACCGGCGACGTGAAGCCGGCGCTTGTCGTGATGCTGGGGGCGGTCGGGTTCGTCCTGTTGATCGCCTGCGCGAACGTGGCGAACCTTCTTCTTGCCCGCGCTACCGCGCGGCAGCGGGAGCTGGCGGTGCGCGCCGCGCTGGGAGCGGACCGCCTGCGTCTCATCAGGCAGCTGCTGGCTGAAAGCGTGCTGCTCGCGCTCGCCGGCGGGGGCGCGGGCATTGCGCTGGCCGCGTGGGCGCTGTCAGCTGTACGCACGCTCGCCGCGCCACGCCTCTCGATCGTGCAGCTCGACACCGTCGGCGTCAATGGGTGGGTCCTCGGATTCGCCTTGCTCGTCGCGCTCGCCAGCGGCGTGCTCTTCGGGATCGTGCCTGCATTCACGGCCGCCGGCAGGACGCTCACCGCGGCCCTGCGGGAAGGAGGCCGCACCGGCACGGGAACGCATGGCACGCGGACCCGCCAGGCGCTGGTCGTGGTGGAGATGGCACTCGCACTCGTGCTGCTCGTCGGCGCCGGGCTGCTCGTTCGGAGCTTCATGGCGCTGATGCACGTCGATCCAGGTTTCGATCCCGCGCGAGCGATCACCATGAAGGTGACGCTTCCCAATGCGAAGTATCCGACCGACACCGCTATCCGCACGTTCTTCGATCGGCTCTACGCCCGCGTCGATGCGCTGCCGGGTGTCGAGGCATCGGGCGGCGTCAGCTTCCTGCCATTGACCGGCATCGGAGCCGCCACGGGCTTCACGATTGACGGCAAGGAGGAGCCGGCACCCGGCCAGGAGCCGGTCACCGACGTCCGGGCGATTTCGCACGACTACTTCAAAGCCATGGGCATTCCGCTCGTCGGCGGGCGCTTGTTCGATTCACGCGACGAAGGCGACAACGTGCGCCGTGTGATCGTCAGCGAGTCGCTGGCCAAGAAGTACTTCGCGAACGAGGATCCAGTCGGACGGCGCATCCGGCTCTTCTGGAACAATCCCGGGCCGGACGAGGTCGTCGGCGTGGTGGGTGACGTTCGGAACGGCATGGAGGACGCGATCCGCCCAACGACGTATCTGCCGCCGGCTCGATTTGCATATCCGTTCACCTCGGTCACGGTGCGGGCGTCAGGCAACGCAATGGCGATCGCCCCCGCGTTCGTGAATGCCGTGCACGAAATCGATGCCGAAGTGCCAGTGTCCGATATCCGCCCGATGACGGATGTCCTGTCGATTTCCACGGCCCAGCGGCGGCTGACGATGATGTTGCTCGCTATCTTCGCGGCAATGGCGCTCCTCATCGCCGCCGTCGGTCTCTACGGCGTCATCAGCTACACGGTCACGCAACGCACGCAGGAGATCGGTATTCGCATGGCGCTCGGCGCGCAGCGCGGCGACGTGCTGCGAATGGTCGTCGGGCAGGCGATGGCGATGACGGCGGCCGGCGTGGCGATCGGTGCGGTGGGTGCCTTCCTGCTGACTCGGCTGATGGCCACGCTGCTGTTCGACGTGAAGCCAGGCGATCCGATCACGTTTGTCGTGGTGGCGGGGCTGCTCGGCGCGGTTGCCGTGTTCGCGAGCTACATTCCGGGGCGGCGCGCCACGACGGTCGATCCCGTTATCGCTCTTCGGGCGGAATAGGTCTCGCCTCCGGATCGTGTACGATCCGGCGCAATGTTGCTGGCATGGGTGGTCATCACCCTGCTGATCCTGCTGACGGCGCTGTACGTTGCGGCTGAGTTTGCCGCCGTCAGCGCCCGCCGGAGCCGGCTCAGGCGTCTCGCGGAAGACGGTCATGTGCTTGCCGCACGGCTGCTTCCCGTGCTCGACGACCCTCGGGTCCTCGACCGCTACATCGCCGCATCGCAAATCGGCATCACCCTCTCGAGCCTGATTCTGGGTGCTTACGGGCAGGCGACGCTCGCACCAAGGATCGAGCCGTGGCTCGTACAGCCCGGCGGCATGCAGCCCGCGACCGCCCAATCTGTCGCCGCCGCGGCAGTGCTGATCAGCCTGACGGCGCTCGCCGTGGTGCTCGGCGAGCTCGTGCCGAAATCGCTGGCGCTCCAGAACCCCACCCGGACCGCCCTCTTCACCGTGCTGCCGATGCAATGGTCGATTCGCGCGTTCTCGTGGTCGATCGCTCTGCTCAATGGCAGCGCGGTCCTGCTGCTGCGATTGCTGCGTGTTCCCTCGACCGGTCACCGCCACGTGCACTCCCCGGAGGAGATCGATCTCCTGATTGCGGAAAGCCGCGACGGTGGATTGCTCGAGCCGCAGGAGCAGGTCCGCCTGCACAGAGCGCTGCGGCTCGGCCTTCGTACGGCGCGGCAGCTGATGGTCCCGCGCGCGAGGCTCGCGGTCATCGACGCGGCGCTACCCTTCGACGAAGTCCTGCGCGTCGTCGCGGCGAGCCCGTACAGCCGGGTGCCGGTCTACCGGGGATCGCTCGACCACGTCATCGGCATCCTGCACGTCAAGGACATCGTGACCCGTTACGTGCGGGCCGGCGCCATGACCGTCGCCTCGCTTCTTCGCCCGATTGTGCGCGTGCCCGATACGATGCCGGCCGACCGCCTGCTCGCGTTCCTGCGCGAGCGCCGCAGCCACCAGGCGCTCGTCGTCGATACCGCGGGCGAAGTTGTGGGCCTGATCACGCTCGAGGACGTCGTTGCGGAGCTGCTCGGCGGCGTCGCTGACGAGTTCAAGTCCGCGGAAAGCCGGCCGCTGCGTCTCTCCGACGGACGGCTACGGCTTCCCGGATCGATGCGGGTCGATCAGGCAGCGCCGCTCGCCGGCGCGCGATGGCGACCAACGCCGGAGCCGCTGGGCGCCTACATCCGCAGAGTCCTGAAACGTCTGCCGGAACCGGGCGAGGAGATCGTGCTCGAAGGGACGCCGCTCGAGATCGAGGCGGTCGAAGCGGGAGTGGTGACATCGGTGATCGCCGGCAAGCGCCCGCTGAAAGAGGCGCCGCAGAACGAGGAGACGCGCGCGTGATCGCATTCCTGATCATCGCTGCGCTGATCCTGTTGAACGGGATCTTCGTCGCCGCGGAGTTCGCGATCGTGGGCGCTCCGCGTGCGGCGATCGATCACCGCGCCGCCGCCGGGAATCGCCTCGCGCTTGCGGTGCAACGGGTGCTCGACGACCCGCGGCAGCAGGATCGCTACATCGCGACGGCGCAGCTCGGCATCACCGTCGCGAGCCTCGGGCTCGGTATGTACGGCGAGCACGTGCTCGCCGACGCCCTCTACAGCACGTTCGGCGCGAGCGGGCTGCCGGCGTGGCTCGTGTCGCACGGCGTCGCGAGCACGGTCGCGGTCGTGATTCTGACCTACTTCCACATCGTGGTCGGCGAAATGGTGCCGAAGTCGGTCGCGCTCCAGCGCGCGGAGCAGATGGCGCTCTGGATCACACCGCCGATGATCTGGACGCGCAACGCGCTCTTTCCGTTCGTCGTCGCGCTCAACGCCGTCGGGAATCTCGTCCTCAAGATGCTCGGCGTCAACCGTCAGGCGCATCACGCCGATCAGTACTACACGTCCGAGGAGCTCCAGCTCATCGTCCAGGAGAGCGAGGACCTCGGCGCGCTGCGCGCCGAATCGGGTCAGATGCTCCAGGAGCTCTTCGAGTTCGGCGATCTCGCGGCGGGCGAGGCGATGGTGCCTCGCGTCCGCGTCGTCGGCATCGAGCTCGGGACAACGCCGGACGGGATTCGCCGGTTACTCAGCGAAACGCCGCACACCCGCTTCCCGGTCTACGAACGCGATCTCGATCACATCGTCGGTATGGTGCACATCAAAGACCTGCTGCGGGCGCTCATCAACGGCGAATCGATCCAGCGCCCGCACGCGCGCCCGCTGCCGCTCGTCCCCGAGACCGCGCCGCTCGACGACGTCCTCGCGACCATGCGGCGTGAGCGATCGCAGATGGTCGTCGTCATCGACGAGCACGGTGGCACCGCTGGCGTGGTGACGCTCCAGGATTTGTTCGAAGAAGTTGTCGGAGAGATCGAGGAGGGCCCAGATACCGCGCCCGAAGTGTACCGTGATGCGCAGGGCCGACTGCACGTGCCGGGCACGATGCGCGTCGACGAGCTCGGGCAACAGTTCGATCTCGAGCTCGAACACGAGGATGTCGACAGCGTCAGCGGCATCGTCCTCACCTTGCTGGGCCGGCCGCCGCAGGTCGGCGATGCCGTTCGCTACGGCCGGCTGCAGCTGGAGGTGACGGCGGTCAAGGGCCACGGCGTGGACGAGTGCGCCGTGTCGCTGATTACTGACCGCTGACAGTGATTTTTACCTTCGCCGTCTTCATCACCTCGATCAGATATTTCGGGGCGCTGACCTTCGGCTTTCGCTGCGAGTAGATGATTTCCACTGCGCCCCCCTCCTGCAACGAGTCCCACGCCGCCGGTGTCACGAGCACCTTGCGCGTGTGGGGGACGCCGAATTGATCGCGGTACTCATACTTGAGCGAGCGGCTGAGGCCGCTCTTCGTCCGGGACGCCGTCTTCCTCAGAACCGTTCCACTCGTCTCGACGCCGAATTGTTGCAGTTCGGCGAGCTCCTGCCCCCAGCGTACGGCGGTGCGGATCAGGCCGGCGAACACGACGGCGCCGACAACCAGTAACGCAAGCGCGAACCAGAACAGCGGCACGGTGCTACCCCACGTGAATGCGCGGCCGCCGGACGGGATTCGGCTCCGCTTGCCGAAGCACTTCTCGCGTCACCGGTGCGGTGTCGCCTTCACCAAAGGCCAGGAACTTCAACAGGTAGGCGATCGGATTGCCTTCCGTCCAACCGAAGTAGGCATGAGGAATTTTCCCGGTCTCATCGCGGCAGTACAGCAGCAGCGCCGCGATCGCGTTGGGAATTGCCGGGCTGACGCAGCGCAGCACACGATGGGCGCCAACCTCGACGCCAGTGACCAAGAGCCGGTCGGAGAATTCAGAGACATCTCCCGGGCGCACTTCAACGAAAAGGATGCGTTCGTCGGGCGGCAGATGATGCGAATCGCTGGCCTCGCGAAGCTTGTGGTCGTATTCCGCCACGTCACCCTTATCAGGACGGTTTGCGATGATGCGCACCGGCGCCGCCGCAGCGGCGCGGATGAAGGCCTGCGCTCGCGCGTCGGCATCGATGCCGTGGACCCGCAGTTCCGTCGAACGAAGCACCCGCGAGGTCAGCGACGTCAGCACGATGGTGAGGATGAAGATCGAGGCGATCTTCAGCCCTTCCGGTTTGTCGATGATGTTGACGACGGTGGTATAGCCGAAGACCAGCGTGAGGACCAGATACCCCAACCACATGCGGCCCGCGCGCTGCGCGGCGAGCGTCACCGCGAGCGCCGCCGATCCCATCAGCACCAGCACGCCGGTCGCGTAAGCGCCTCCCTGATCTTCGACGTCGGCCTCGAACAACACGGTGATCAGAAAACTGATGGCGGTGAAGATGAGGACCAGCGGCCGGTTCGTCTTGGCCCACTCGGGCGCCATCCCGTAGCGCGGCAGGTAGCGCGGAACGAGGTTCAACAAGCCGACCATCGCGGACGCCCCGGCAAACCACAAAATCGCGACCGTGCTTACGTCGTACGCGGTTCCAAAAACGTTCCCGAGGTACTCGTGCGCGACAAACGCCAGCGCACGGCCGTACGCCTCGCCACCCGCCTTGAACTCCTCTGGAGGAACCAGCAACGTGGTCACGACGCTGCTGGTAACGAGGAGCACGCTCATGATTCCCGCCGCGGTCAGGAGCAGCTTCTGGGTGTTTCGAATACGGCCGGTAGGACGCTGCGCGGAGTCGCCGGGCTCCCCCTCGACCAGCGGCATCACCGCGACGCCGGTTTCGAATCCGGACAGCCCGAGCGCAAGGTTGGGAAAGAGCAAAAGCGCGACGATGATCATCTGTGTGACGCTGCCGTACTGCGTCAGCGTCATGGCATGCCACTGCGAGAACAGTTCCGGGCGCGACAAGAGGTGGATGACACCCCAGCCGATGACGACGAGGTTCAGCAGCAGGTAACACCCGACAATCGGCACCGCGAGCCAGATGGCCTCCCGAAAGCCCTTGAGGAAGATCGCGCCCAGCACCGTGAGGAGCGCCAGCGTCAGCAGCACCGGGTGATGCATCCAGTGCGGCGACATCGGATTCTCGATGATGTGCTCGGTTGCGTCGGCGGCAGAGAGCGTGATGGTAATGATGAAGCCCGTCATCGCGAAGCCGAGCAGGCACAGGACCAGTGCCTTGCCGCGCCATCGCGGCAGCAGTTCCTCGAGGATGGAGATACTGCCCTGACCGTGCGGGCTGAGCTCGGCGACCCGGCGATACATCGGCAGCGCGCCGAACAGCGTGAGAAGAACGAGCACGAGCGTGGCCAGCGGCGAGAGAAACCCCGCCGCGAGGAATGCGATCCCGGGCTGATACCCGAGCGTCGAGAAATAGTCGACCCCCGTGAGGCACATCACCTTCCACCACGCCGACTGGTGGGTGGCGGTGCTGAGAGGCCCCGGTGGTTCCTTGACGACCTCGAGAACCCAGCGCTTCAACCAATGACGCAGCCGGGCCATGACGCTGGAGACCATGCCGGCTTATATTTCACCGCGCGCGGCGGCAAGCTCGAGCTGCTGGTCCGTCGCCTCGACGAACTCCCCTTCCCACTTCGCGATCACCACCGTCGCGAGGCAATTGCCAATCACGTTGGTCATCGTACGTGCCATATCCATTAACTCGTCGACGCCGAGAATCAGCGTGACCCCCTCGAGCGGGAGCCCATGGCTCGCGAGTGTGCCCGCGAGAATCACCAGCGACGCCCGCGGCACTCCTGCGACGCCTTTGCTCGTGAGCATCAGCGTGATGAGCATCGTGATCTGGTGCCCGATCGACAGGTGCACTCCCGCGGCCTGAGCCACGAAGACGGCCGCGAGCGACAGGTACAACGTCGTGCCATCGAGATTGAAGCTGTAGCCCAGCGGCAGGACGAACGAGACAATCCGGCGCGGCACGCCCAGCCGCTCCAGGACCTCCATCGCGCGCGGCAGGGCCGCCTCGCTCGACGTGGTAGAGAACGCGATTATCGCCGGCTCTTTCACAGCGCGAACGAACTTCCGCAGCGGCACGCGGAAGATCAGCGCGATCGGCAGGAACACACCGAGGATCAACACCGCCAGTGCGCAGTAGAGCGTAGCGACGAGCCAGGCGAGGTTGTAGAGCACACCCAGCCCGCCATGCCCGACGGTGTACGCGATCGCCGCGCCCACGCCGAACGGCGCGTAGTGCATCACGATGTTGGTGAACTTGAACATCGTCTCGGCGACCGCTTCGCACCACGCGAGCACCGGACGCCCCTTCTCGCCGATCATGCCGAGGGCGATGCCGAAGAAAATGCTGAACACGACGATCTGCAGCACGTCGCCGCGCGCCATCGCATCGAGCACCGATTCCGGCACGACGTGCAGGAGGATCTGGTCCCACGTCTGGGGCTTGGCGGAAATGTCCGACTGCTGCCCCAACGGGAGGTTGACGCCGACGCCGGGCTTTGTGACGTTGACGGCGACCAGCCCGATGATCAGGGCGAGCGTCGTGACGATCTCGAAGTAGATGATGGCGCGCAAGCCCATGCGCCCGACCACCTTGAAGTGGCCGGCGCCCGCGATGCCCGCCACCAGCGTGGCGAAGATCAGCGGCGCGATCACCATCTTGATCAACCGAAGGAACAGCTGGCTGAACGGACGAAAGTAGATCGCGTACGCGGGATTATAGTGATCGACGATCGCGCCGGCGACGATGCCAAGGAAGAGGCCGATGAAGATCTGCTGGGTGAGTGTCAACCCCCGGCGCGGGGTCGACGGCGTGTGGGCCTCTGGCACCCGGAGATTCTAGCCGAAGCGAGGATCAGGGATTCCCGATGAGGGATCAGGGATTCGAACGGCTATGGAAGCCAGAGGGAGCGCGCCGTCAGTTCGCGCGGCTGCAGCCCTGCGGCCCGGGCAAGCTGCCGCTGCCGCGACGGCAAGTCCAAGGGAAAACGCCACTCGTCCGCGCGACCGCCGGCGACTAGAAACGCGCGTTCCCAATCCGGCCACCAGGCGGTGAGCCGTCTCGCGATCGGCTCGATGATCAGGACCCGAGAGCCGTTCGCGCCCGCGTCCAACAGGCGTGACAGGAGCGCGGCGCGCGACGGATCGGCCAGCTCATTGACGGCATACGCCGCGAGAATCCCCTCCCCGCGGCGACCGCGCAACGACGCGCGTTCGATCGTGCCCTGAGCTGCATGTCCCGGCAGGCCTAGCGTGCGATACGTCCAGTTCGCTTCGCTCGTGGCCCAGGGATGCCGATCGATCCCGTTCAGCGTGCAGCGCGCCTGGTCCAGCGCCCATGCGGCTCCCGCCGCACCCGTCCCGCAGCCAAGATCGAGAATCTGCGCGACGCCGCTCGCCCCGTCAATCGCGCGAACGATCTCCCGCGTGGTGAAGAAATGAAGAGGACCGTAGAACAGCGCGAACGCGGCACGCTTCCCGCCACTGTCGAGCGCTCCCCCCTTCGCAAGCTTCGCCCGCCGCTCGACGTAGCACGATGACAGTGCGCGCAGCGCACGCGCAACTTCTGAGGGGGTGAGGTCGGCGAGATGCCGGTCCTCCAGCGCGCGAAGCCACGTGCCGAGCGGATCCGGAATTAGAGCTCCACCTGCATCCCGAGCTCGACGACGCGCTCGGGCGGGATCTTGAAGAAGGCGTTCGCGCGCAGGGCGTTGCGCGCGATGAGCACGAACAGCCGCTCGCGCCACAGCGGCAACCCTGGACGCCGCGTCGCGAGCAGCGTCTCCACGCCGAGGAAGAAAGTGGTTTCCGCCAGATCCATCGGAAAGCCGCGCTTCGCGGCTTCGCTCAGCGCCTCAGGGACATCCGGCTCCTCCATGAACCCGTAGCGGAGCGTCAGGCGATAGAACCCCTGCCCCAGATCGTCGACCTGCGTGCGGTTCTCCGGCGGGACGTGCGGCACGTCGCTCGTGACCACGGTGAGCAGCACGACGCGTTCGTGCAGGACCTTGTTGTGCTGCAGGTTGTGCAACAGCGTCGGCGGCGTGCCCTGCAGGTTGCTGGTCATGAAGATGGCCGTGCCGGTGACGCGCTGTGGAGGATACGCCTCGATGTCATTCATGAAACGATCGAACGGGTAGAGGCGCTCGCGCATGCGTTCTGCAAGCAGCGCGCGGCCCCGCTTCCAGGTGGACAGCACCGTATAGATGACCGCACCGACAACGAGCGGGAACCAGCCGCCGTGCGCGACCTTCGTCAGGTTGGCGCCGAAGAAGGCGAACTCGATCAGGAAAAAAAAGAGCGCCAGCGAGCCCGCGACCGGCCGCCGCACCCCCCAGGCGGCACGCGCCACCAGGTACGCCAGCATCGTCGTGATCAGCATGGTCAACGTGACGGCGATGCCATAGGCAGCAGCCAGCGCGCTCGACGACCTGAATCCGATCACGAGGCCGAGCGTCGCAACCATGAGCGTCCAGTTGACCTGCGGGATGTAGATCTGCCCCTGCTGGTGTGCCGAGGTGTAGGCAATGTCGAGGCGTGGGGAGTAGCCCAGCTGGATGGCCTGACGGGTCAACGAGAACGCGCCGGAAATGAGTGCCTGCGACGCGATGATGGCCGCCATCGTCGCGAGGACGACGAGCGGATACAGCAGCCAGTGCGGCGCCGTCAGAAAGAACGGCGACACCGCCGTGGTTGGATCGAGCAGGAGCATCGAACCCTGCCCCAGGTAATTGAGGAACAACGCCGGCAGCACCATCGAAAACCAGGCGAGTCGAATCGGCCGGCGGCCGAAATGTCCCATGTCGGCATACAGTGCCTCGCCGCCCGTGACGACGAGAAAGACGGCGCCGAGGACTACGAACCCGTGCCATCCGTTCGCGAGAAAAAAGCTGACGCCGTGCATCGGGTTGAACGCGGTGAGCACGCGAGGCTCGCGCACGATCCAGGTCACGCCGAGGAAGGCAATGGTCACGAACCATACGACCATAACCGGCCCGAAGAGCATTCCGACCCGCGCGGTGCCGCGCGATTGGATCATGAACAGCGTGACCAGGATCCCGAGCGTAATCGGAACGATGTAGGGCTCGAAGATGTGCGTGGCAATCTTCAGACCTTCAACCGCGCCGAGCACCGAAATCGCCGGTGTAATCATGCCATCGCCGTACAGCAGCGCGGCACCGAAGAGCCCGAGGGCAATCAGGCTGGCCCGGCTTTTCCGGCGCGCCCCCGGCGACTGGGCGACCAGCGCGAGCAGCGCAAGAATGCCTCCTTCACCGTTGTTGTCGGCGCGCATCACGAACAGGATGTACTTGACCGAGATGATGAGGGTGAGCGACCAGAAGATCAGCGAGAGGACGCCGAGGACGTTCTCGTGGGTTGGAGCCACACCGTGCTGTCCATGGAAACATTCGCGCAGCGCGTAGAGCGGACTGGTGCCGATATCCCCGTACACCACACCCAGCGCTCCGAGCGTGAGGACTCCGAGGCTCGTCGCCGGATGGCTTGATTCGCCAGCTTGTCTGGGGGAGGTAGGCGAGGCGGACATCGGACGACCTCCAATATCGCCTGCGAGGTTAGCTGACGGGCTGGAGGTTGAAGGTCCTCCTCCGGCAAACCGCCGGATATGCCCCTGACCGTCCGTGCCGCTTTCCGGCCGCGGCATTTGGACAGTCGCTGGTTCCCCCGCTCCGCGCGCGCGGATTCGGCGTCACACGAGAATACGCCCGCGGGATGCGGGCGTCAAAAAAGCGTAAAGAGCCGTGCCTTCGCCTGTCGCTGACTCGCTGCGGCCAGCGCGAAGCGCTGGCCTAGCCGAAGCTCGCGCGAAGCGCGAGCGAAGGATGGCGGAGAGGGAGGGATTCGAACCCCCGGTACCCTTCCGGGTACAGTGGTTTTCAAGACCACCGCCATCGACCACTCGGCCACCTCTCCCAATTAGGCCGCCGCCCTTGAATTGCGGAGCTTGCGGGAAACGATCTTACGACGATTCGCTTGCCGCCTGGGATCAGGGAACGACTGGGACGAAGTAGCCGCGCCACCCCGTTCGGCAAACACGGCGGAATCGCGTATCCTCTGCGGGTGACGAACCGAACGATCAGCCTGCAGGATCTTGCGGCCGTGTTTGCCGTTCCGCCGCTGCCGCGGCGTTCAGACCCGCGTCGGACCCTTGATTTCGACGCCGCCGAGGCGATCGCGCGGCACATCGAATCGGGCGGTATCACTCGCTACCTCTATGGTGGCAACGCATTCCTCTATCACATCACCCTCGCCGAGTACGAAGGGCTGCTGGAGTGGCTCGCGGGATTCCCGAAGACGCGCTGGGCAATTCCGAGCATCGGGCCGTCCTTTGGCCGCGCGATGGATCAAGCCGTGATGCTGAAGCGGCATCCGTTTGCCGCCGCGATGGTGCTGCCCTGCAGCGATCCGCGCGACGCGCGCGGTATGGAAGCAGGGCTTCGCGACATCTCGAATGCGGCCGGCGTCCCCCTTATGCTGTATCTCAAATCGGAAGACGCGTTCGGCAGCAATAAGGAAGCGGGGCTCGACGCGGTCGGACGGCTGATCGACGACGGCGTCGCAATCGCGATCAAGTATGCGGTGGTACTGGACGACCCCGCGAACGACCCGTATCTCGACGGGCTGCTGCGTCGCGTGGATCGCCGCCGCGTCATCACCGGAATGGGTGAACGCCCCGCCATCGTTCACATGCGCGACTTCAAGTTGCCGGGGATGACCACAGGCTCGGGCTGCATCGCGCCCCAGGCGTGCACGACGATGTTCGAGGCGTGCAGAAGCGGAGACTGGCATCGCGCGGAAGCGATCCGCGCAGAGTTCATGCCGCTCGAGGACGTGCGCGACGAGTGGGGTCCCGCGCGTGTGCTGCACCACGCCACCGAGCTCTCGGGAATCGCCCCAACCGGACCGATCCCGCCGTACGTGTCGCCGCTGCAGGACGATCAGCTGCGTACGCTCGAGCCCGTCGCCCGAGCGCTGCGCGACGTGTCGGAAAGCGCGAAGATCACGCGATAGCCACGGCGGAACGCGGTGCGTCCGTAGCCTCGTCCAACCGCGCCGCGCGCCAGTCGTGCGTCAATCCAGGTACTTCACCAGCACGACTTCGTTTCGCTTCTCGTTGTAAATGAGATCGTCGACAACCGCGCGCGTCATCACCAACCCCAGGCCGCCGGGGCGAAGTCCCATCTCCTCACGCACGCGGTCGTGTGCCATCGGATCGTCGTCGGGATTCGAGATCGCCGCATGCGCCAGATGGTTGAGGTCGAACCCTTCGCCGGGATCGGCGATGCGGTACAACAGCATCCGGCGCGTACGCAGACAGGAAATCCGTACTTTGCGGGTCGGATCGAGACGCCCGCCCCACTCGATGGCGTTGGTCAGGAGCTCGCCGAACGCTTGCGCAATCGACTCGCGCACGTCGTCTGGCAGCTTGGCGTCCAGCTGCATGACGAACTCGCGGACGCGTCGCCCCGTTTCGAGTGAACACGGCACGATGATCTCGAGCCACTCGGGCCGCGCCGAGACGACTTCAATCGGCAGGGTCGCGGTGGGCGACGCCGCGAGCACGTCGTTCGCGATCTCCACGATCCGTCGCGGCGGGAACGGCTTCCGGATGAAGCGGTCCGCCTGCTCCTGAAACGAGCGCAACAGAATCTCGGGCGTGTCATCCGCCGTCATCATGATGATGCGTGGCGGTGCCGGCTGGCGGCGGGTCTCCGCCAGCACGTCGAGGCCGCTCATGCCCGGCAGCCCGATATCCAGCAGCAGCAGCTCGACGTGCTGGTGCTGCAGCTTTCGCAGCGCTTCGGGGCCGTCGCTCGCCTGCTCGGTCTGATAGCCGGCCGCGTCGAGGAGCGAAGCAATGGCGAGCCGCAGCGACCCGTCGTCGTCGACGACGAGCACGCGCGGGCGCGCGGTAGCGGTCATCTCTGAGCCTCCTTTGTGGACATTTTTGCCAGGGCCCAGCCGGATCGAGATGAATCGCAGTAGTGTAGTGCCGTTGCGGGTCCGCAACACGCGAATCGAATGGAACAGCCGGCTTCTGCCCTCACGTCTGGAACCGCCGATCGACACACGGCGATCGTGCACGAGGTCGCGCGGGCGCTCGGTCAGTCCGCGACGCTGGCCGATGCCGCGCCGAAGATGCTGGCCGTGATCTGCGACGCGCTCGGCTGGGAGTACGGCGCGCTCTGGGAAGTGGACCGCCCTGGAACCGCAGTGCATTTCGTGGGCGCCCCGCCCGCCGCTTCGGATCGTTTCGCCGAATTCGTCGATCTCAGCCGGCGAACGCCGCTGGCTCGCGGCGTCGGCCTGCCGGGTCGCGTGTGGGCGAGCGGGCGTCCGGCGTGGATCCCCGACGTCGTCGTGGACAGCAACTTTCCTCGCGCCGCGGCGGCCAGACACATCGGGTTGCATGCCGCATTCGCGGTGCCTATTCTTCGCGGCGCCGATGTCGTCGGCGTGATGGAGTTCTTCAGCCGGGAGATCCGCGAGCCCGACGCCGCGCTTCTGGAAACAATGATGGCAGTCGGCGCCGAAGTCGGCGTCTTCGCCGCCGGTCGCTGGGCCGCCGACGAGCTCGACGCATTCTTCGGCCTGACGCCGGATCTATTGTGCGTCGCGAGCCTGGAAGGATCATTCCTTCGGGTCAACCCGGCGTGGACCCAGGTGCTCGGCTACGACGAGACCGAGTTGCGGGCAACACCCTTCCTTGATCTGGTCCACCCCGACGACCGCGACCGAACGGTGCAGGCCATGTCTCAGCTCACGACTGGCTCGCGTGTGATCAGTTTCGAAAACCGGTACCGCACCCGCGACGGCGCGTATCGCTGGTTCGAATGGAACTCAGCGCCGTCGATCGAGCGAGGGGTGGTCTACGCCACCGCGCGTGACGTCACGGACCGCAAAGAGGCCGAAGCCGCGATGAAGCAATCGGCGGAGAGCTTGAAGCAGCTGGTCCGCGAGCTCGAGGTCGCGCGTCAGAAAGCGGAATCAGCGGCCGTGGCCAAGGGCGAATTCCTCGCCAACATGAGCCACGAGATTCGTACGCCGATGAACGCGATCATCGGAATGACCGGTCTGGCCCTGCAGACGAAGCTCACGCCACGGCAGCGCGAGTACATTCGCACGGCCAACGATTCTGCGGAGGCGCTTCTCACCGTCCTCAACGACATCCTGGACGTCTCGAAGATCGAGGCCGGACGGCTGACGCTCGATGCGTCTCTCTTCAGCCTGCGCGATACCGTCGAAGAGGCGGTGAAACTGTTCGCCCCGCGTGCGCACGAGAAGGGTCTGGAGCTGGTCTGCCACATTCCGCCCGATGTGCCTGACGGCCTCGTTGGCGACGCGGGACGCCTCCGCCAGGTGCTCGTGAATCTGGTCGGAAACGCCGTCAAGTTCACCGAGACGGGTGACGTTGTCGTCGAGGTCGCCACAATCGACGTCACCGCCGAGGAAGCGGCGTTGCGCTTCAGCGTGTCCGACACCGGCATCGGCATTCCCGAGGACAAGCAGTGGCAGATCTTCGGCGCGTTCGTACAAGCCGACGCGTCCACCACACGCCGCTTCGGCGGCACCGGCCTGGGTCTGACCATCTCGGCCCATCTCGTGGAGTTGATGGGCGGCCGCATCTGGGTGACGAGCGAAGAAGGAAGAGGAAGCCGCTTTCAGTTCAATGCCCGCTTCGGGCGGCATTCGGCGCCGGCGCCGCAGCGGCCGTCTCCATCGAGTCTCAACGACCTGCAGGTGCTCGTTGTCGACGACAACGCGACGAACCGGATCATCCTGGAGGAGCTGCTGGGCAGCTGGCACATGAGCGTTACTGCAAGCGACAGCGCGGCGGCGGCACTGACGGCGATGCGCAAGGCGGCCGCGCGCGAGCGGCCTTTCGATCTCGTGTTGAGCGACGCGATCATGCCGGAGACAGACGGGTTCTCGCTCGCGCGGCAGATCGCGGCCGACGACACGCTGTCGCGGGCCAAGGTCATCATCTTGACATCGGCAAGCGCTCCTCCGAAGCAGCCACGCGGCCTTGACCGCGTCATCGTCTCGCAACTGACCAAGCCCGTGAAGCAGTCTGACTTGATGGACGCGATCATGGACGCGTTCGCCCGGGTCGAGCGCCACCCAACCCCGGGCCGCGTGTCACCGAGACGAATGAATCGCCGGCTGCGAGTGTTACTGGCCGACGACAATCCAACGAACCGGAAGCTCGTCGAACTGTTGCTCGCGCAACAACGGCATCGCGTCACGATCGCGTCCAACGGCCGCGAGGCAGTCGACAAAGCGGCCGCGCAGCGGTTCGATTTGGTTCTGATGGACGTCCAGATGCCCGAGATGGACGGCTTCCAGGCGACCGCTGCCATCCGCGAGCGGGAACGGGACGCAGGCGTTCACACGCCGATTGTCGCGATGACCGCGCATGCCATGGCGGGCGACCGCGAACGATGCCTGAGCGCAGGAATGGACGCGTATCTGTCAAAACCGCTGAGGCCCGACGATCTGCTGACCACGATCGCCCAGTTTTTCCCGAGTGACGCCGCTCTCCCGGCTGCGCCTCGTGCGCCCGCTCTCGAAGCGCCACGGAGTGCGTCATCGATCGACCAGGAGACGTTGCTCGCCGATTTCGGTCACAACCGGAAGGTGCTCATCCAAGTGATCGATGTTTTCCTCATCGATGCCCCCGCGTACCTCGAGAGAATTCGTGTCGCGGCGGCCGCCCATGATGACGGTTCGATTGCCGCGGCCGCTCACGCGCTCAAAGGCTCAGCTGGTTTGTTTTCAAAGGGAGCTGCGTACGAAGGCGCACGTGCGCTCGAGCAGGCAGCCAAGAGCGGCGATCGGGGCGCCTGCGACGCGCACCTGCGCGACATCGACTCCGCCGTCGGCCAGCTATGCGCGGACCTCGAAGCAGTTCGGAAGCGCCTCGCATCGGAATAGCGGCTTCCATCGGGAAGCGGCAGACGTCACGTCACTCCGCGTCGTCGGCAAATCGATAGCCAACCCACGGCTCGGTGAGCAGGAACCGCGGCTGCGCGGGGTTCGGCTCGATTTTCTTCCGCAGTTGTCCCATCAGGACGCGGAGATGTTCCGGCTGGTCTCGTGCCGGTGAACCCCAGATGGCCTTGAGAATCGAGCGGTGCGTGAGCACGCGGCCGGCGTGCGTCACGAGCAGCGTCAACAGCTCGAATTCCTTCGGCGTCAACCGGATTTCATCGCCGCCGCGATGCACCCGGTGGCGGTCGAAGTCGATGGTCAGCCCCGCGCGGGTGAGCTGTCCGTGCAGCACCGCCTCGCGCCCGAGCGATCGCCGCAGCGTCGCGCGGACGCGGGCCATCAATTCCTCCGGCGCAAAGGGCTTCGTCACATAGTCGTCGGCCCCCTGATCGAGGGCGGCGACCTTGTCCTTTTCAGTACCGCGCACCGACAGAACGAGGATCGGCGTGTCCGCACGCTCACGCACCTGCCGGCACACCTCGATCCCATTCATGTCGGGCAGACCGAGATCGAGGATCAGCAAGTCCGGGCGTTCGCGGGCGAAGAGATCGAGCGCCTCGCGGCCCGTTCCAGCCACGGTGACGCTGTAGCCGCGCGAGCGCAGCAGCGGCGCCATCGCGCGCTGAATCGACAGCTCGTCATCGACCAGAAGGATTTCCGCCGGTCGCGTCATGACGCCTCGAGGACGGTCGCGGGGCGGGTCTCGACGGGCACGGCGATCGTCACGATCGCGCCTCCGTCGGGATGGTTCGACGCCCACATGCGCCCGCCCTCCGCGGTCACCAGGCCGTTGGCGATGGTCAGGCCCATCCCCGTTCCAAAGCGCTGCACCTGCGCGTCGGCGCCGCGATACGACCGCTCGAACAGACGGTGTTGCTCGGCCGGTTTGATTCCGATTCCCCGATCGCGAACGGCAATGCGCAGTTCGTTTTCTTCCAGCCGGACGCGCACGTCGATCACCGAGCCGCTCGGCGAATACTGTCCGGCATTTTCCAGCACGTGCGCGAGCGCGGCCGACGTGAGGCGCGGATCCACGCGCACCAACGCGCGCTCGCCGTCGACGTCGATCTCGAGGCGGTGCGCATCGCAGGCCTGCTCCGCCTGCTGAGCGGCAGCCTCGACAATCTCCGCCGGCTGCACCCACTCGCGTTCCGCCGCGACCGCGCGTGTTTCGATGCGCGCCATGTCGACGATGTCCTGGAACATCCGGTTCAGCCGATCGAGCTCCGCGCGCACGATCTCCGCCTGCTCCTGCCGTTCCTCCACCGTCAGCGACGACGCGTTCAAGTTGTTGGCCGCCAGGGTCACCGCCGTCAGCGGTGTCTTGAGCGCATGACTGAGTGACTCGAGCAGCGCGGATTTCAACTCCGCGCCGCGGCGCAGCACCTGCGCCTCGCGCACCTGGGATGACAGATGGCTGGCCATCAGGCTCACCGCGAGCAGCGTGAAGAGCTCGGCGAGGTTCTGCGGATCGGCGATCCGCAACGTGCCGACCGGCGCGAGAAAGAAGAAGTTGAAGCAGAAGGAAGCCGCAATCGAAATCGCGATCGCAACCCGGCGCGTCGACATCGTCGCGGCTATCAGGACGATGAGCAGGAACGACAACGAGACGATCGTCGGATTGGCCAGATGCAGCCACGTGACATAGCAGGTGGTCAGCAGCCCGAGCGCGACCAGCCCGAACAACACCGCCCGCGCTTCCGCCGCACGTGGAACCCGATGAGGGACGAGAAGAAGATTCAAGGTGTCCGGCTCGCCCGATGGTGCCGCCAGCGGCCACATAGGTCAAGGGGCGGGATGACGATCGAGCCAGAGACACCACGAAATCGCCGCCACGACGGCGATTCCCATGCTGAGAACCGGCGGCATGGCCGAAAGGGCCATCACCGTCGCAAGGATGACGACCACTGCCAGCGCGAGGTCCGCCGGACGAGAAGATCGATCGGTCACTTCCTTACTGTCACGCCGGAAGCGATAACGAAAGGCTAAACGGTTCGTTAAGAAGCCATAATTTTTACGGTTTCCTTGCGGGTTCTCGCGGTATCACCGCGGTATGCCCGCAGAAGGCCTGTTCGCGCAAGCCAAGCGGCTCATCGTCGGCGAGCCGATCCCGTCGCATCTCGCACATCACGAGCGGCTGTCTCGATTCACCGGCCTCGCGGTCCTCTCATCGGATCCGCTGTCGTCGGTCGCCTACGCCACCGAAGAGATTCTGCGCGTCCTGATCCTGGCCGGCGTGAGCGCGTTGAGCCTCGCGACGCCCATCGCCGTCGTCATCGCGGCGATTCTTGCGATTGTTGTCTTCTCGTACCGTCAGACGATTCACGCCTATCCGAGCGGCGGCGGCGCCTACATCGTCGCGAAGGACAACCTTGGCGAAACGCCCGCGTTGATCGCGGCGGCTGCACTGCTGATTGATTACGTGTTGACGGTCGCCGTGAGCATCGCCGCGGGCGTTGCGGCGATCACGTCAGCGTTCCCGGCATGGCACGTCAACCGCGTCGAAATGACGCTCGGCTTCGTGCTCGTGCTGACGCTGGGCAACTTGCGCGGCATTCGGGAATCCGGCCGCATCTTCGCGCTTCCGACTTATGTCTTTGTTGTGAGCCTGCTTGCGCTGATCGGCGTCGGCGCATGGCGCGCGCTCGCCGGCACGATCGCTCCCGCGACCGCGGCCGACGCGATTCAGCCCGGCGGACACATGCTCACGCTGTTCCTCCTGTTGACAGCGTTCTCGAATGGATGCACCGCGATGACCGGCGTGGAGGCGGTCTCGAACGGCGTGCCTGCCTTCAAGCCGCCCGAAGCGAAGAATGCTGCGGCAACGATGCTGATGATGGCGGTGCTGTCGATCACGATGTTCACGGGCATCACCCTGCTCGCGCATGCCTATCACGTGATGCCGAGCGAACAGGAAACGGTGGTATCGCAGATCGCGCGCGGCGTGTTCGGCGGCCGAGGCTGGCCGTACTACGTCGTCCAGGCCGGCACAATGGCGATCCTCGTCCTCGCGGCGAACACCGCCTACGCGGACTTCCCGCGTCTGGCCTCGATCCTGGCTCGCGATCGCTACGTGCCTCGGCAATTGATGAACCAGGGGGATCGGCTCGCGTTCTCGAACGGCATCATCGGCCTCAGCGTCTTCGCGTCCGGGCTGCTGGTCGCCTACGCGGGCGATACGCATTCGCTGATCCCGCTGTACATGATTGGGGTCTTCGTATCGTTCACGCTGTCACAGGCTGGCATGGTGGTTCACTGGAAGAGGCTTCGCGGCCCTGGGTGGAAGACCAGCGCCGCGATCAACGGCTTCGGTGCGCTCGTCACCGGAATCGTTCTCGTCGTCGTCGCGATCACGAAGACGAGCGAGGGCGCCTGGATCATCCTCCTCCTGATTCCGATACACGTCGTGCTGTTTCGTGCGTCGCGCCGCCACTACGACGAAGTCGCACGGCAGCTGTCACTCGAGGGGTTCACGAACGGTCCGAAACACCGGAACGTCGTGGTGGTGCCGATGAGCGGCGTGCACCGGGCGGTCGTGCAGGCGCTCGAATACGCCAAGACGCTCTCGTCCGATGTGCGCGGCCTCTACGTGAACACCGATCCGGCGGCGCTCGAACAGATGCGGACTCAGTGGCAGCTCTGGGGAAACGGTGTGCCACTGGTCGTGCTGGAGTCTCCCTATCGATCGCTGATGGAGCCGCTGCTCGAGTATTTCGAGCAGGTCACCACAGAACGGCCGGATGATTTCCTGACGATCGTGTTGCCGGAGTTCGTGCCAGCGCGATGGTGGCACCACATCTTCCACAATCAGCGCGCGCTGCTCATCAAAGGGTCCCTGTTGTTCAAGCCCAACATCGTCGTCACCAGCGTGCCGTTTCATCTGCGGCGGTGAACAGGATTGCCGGAAACCCTTGACTCCATTATTCTTTCGTGCAGAATGAAGCACGCGTGTTGTCCGTCAATGACCTGACGCGCTGCCGCCCAGAACTTCCGTCACTCACGATGTCGTCAACCGTTGTGGATCGCTCGGCCCGCGTCCGCATTCACGCGGTTCGCGCGTATCGGGTGTGAACCGATCTCACGATGCTCACTCGATGAACAGCGCGCAGCAGAACGTCGCCGACAGAGATCCTCGCCCGCAGCCGCACACAGCGAAACACCTGGCGAGCTGGTATGCGCCAGGCTGGTCAGACAGCATCGGAGACCGGCTGCTGATGTTCGACAACACCAGCGCGCCTTCGCTGGAGTTGCTCCGCTTTAAGGCTCAGCTCGCGTCGGCCCCGGGCTTCGAGATGGCGCTCCGCCAACGGGTGGAGTTGCTCCGCCGTTTTTCCCACCCGTCGTTCTCCGAAATACGCGCGGTCGAATCGCTGGACGGCGGCACCAGCCTGGCGCTCGTCTCCAATCACGTGCCGGGAAAACGTCTATCCGAGATTCTACGAGAGGCGAAGGGACCATCGTTCGCCATCGCGCTCATCCGGCAACTCACTCCAGCCCTGGTTCTCTTGCAGCAGCAGGGCGATGGCGTGGCGCACGGAGCGCTCGCCGCGGATCGGATTGTGGTCACCCCGGAGGGACGGCTCGTCATCGTCGAACATGTCCTCGGCCCGGCGCTCGAGCGCTTGAACTTCACGGCCGGGCGACTGTGGGCCGATTTGCGGATAGCGGTGCCGCCCGTTGGGAAATCGCAGACGCCGAGGCTTGACGGGCGGACCGATGTCGTTCAGCTGGCGGTGACTGCGTTGACGCTTCTGCTCGGGCGCCCCCTGCGGCCCGACGAGACGCCGGATCGCTTTCCCGCACTGCTCGATCAGATTGAACAGACGTTCGGTCACGCATCACCGTCTGTGGCGTTCTTACGGAACTGGCTCGGACGGGCGCTCCAAATCGACGGCCGGCTGTTTGGATCCGCTGTTGACGCGCAGGAAGCTCTCAAGGACCTGCCCGACGAGCGTGGGCAGTCCTGGCGCGACTTCTCCAAAATGCTGGCGGCGCCGCGGGAAAGCTTCGACAAACCCGGCGAGACCGCCACTGACCACGCGCGAGCGCGCCTCGAGCCCGTAATCTTGCGGCATCCATCGGCTGAAGACGCTATGGCGCCGGCGCCGCTGCCCGAGCCGCCAGACCCGCCGCCCGCGTGGGTGGACGAGCCCCGCCCGGTCCCGCACGATAATGGGCCGCTGCCATGGGCGACGCGGACTCCACCACCCGAGCCGGTGTTGTTCGGTGACGAGCGTGAGATGGTGCGACCACTGGCAACCTCGAAGGGATCAGCCAGAACCGACCCCGTTCTACGCCCGCCGTTCGCCGAGCTCAAGTACAGCTCGAGTGCCCCTGCCGCGCTGAGGGACTCTGGCGGTGCGCAGCGTTCGCTCGGGATCGTGACGACGACTCGGGCGGCGGCACGGGAGCACGCGCGCAAGAGGGCGCCGGTGTGGATTACGGCGGCGCTGGCATTCCTCGCCGTGGGCGAAGCGGCGGTCATCGCAGGGCTGATCTACGTCAGGGCGCCGTTCGGATCTGCCGCGATCACAATCGAATCAGTCCAACCCGGATCCGACGTGATCGTCGATGGTCGGTCTGTGGGAGTGACGCCGTTGACGCTGACGGTGGATTCCACGACGAAGTTGGTGCGCTTGGCGGCCCCCGCGTCCGCGGCTGTCGCGACCCGATCCAGGCCAGGCGCGCGCGCGGCGGACCCTCCCCCGGCTACCCGCGTCGGCGTCGCACCCCCGGCGGTACGCACCGGAGGCTTGAGATTGTCATCGCCGATCGATCTCGACGTCCTCGAGAATGGCCGGCTGTTGGGCTCGACCGCGGGCCCTATAACGATGGCACCGGGATCTCACCAGTTGGAACTGGTCAATACGACGCTCGGTTACCGGACGCGTGAGGCGGTGGTGGTGAAGACCGGACAAACCACGCCGCTGGCTGTGTCGGTGCCGAACGGCCGCCTCAGCATCAACGCGCTGCCGTGGGCGGAAGTATGGATTGACGACAAGCTGGTGGGCGAGACGCCCCTTGGCAATGTCTCACTTCCAATCGGGGCACATCAGATTGTGTTCCGTCATCCGCAGCTTGGCGAGCGGCGTCAGTCCGCCGTCGTGCGGGCCGACGCGGTCAGTCGTGTGAGCGTGAATCTGCAGCAATAAGCGCGGCGTCGCCGGGATCGGATTCCGGCCTCACGGACGCGCCCGACGTCAAGTCCAGGAACGCCTGCTCGGAGATCCGAGTGAGGGACGTACTCGCAGCCTCCGCATCGAGCCTTCGCTGCAGATCCGCCGAAGGAAGGATGGGCGCGTTCAGGTGCAGATGCGGCTCCGCGAAGTGCAGCACGTGGCTGAAGCGGCTGGCATCGCGAATACCTGTGCCGTCCTCCGCTACAGAGATGATCTCCGCGTCTCCCACGATGCCCGCGCCGCTGACGTAGAAGCACACCTCTTCGCCAGGGCGCGGCACCTGCTGCCGTGAACGCGTGTGGCGTAATCCGAACACCCGCCGTTTTCCAATCACTCGTTCGACGATTTGTTCGGGGGTTGCGGCCGCGTCGCTGCCGACTATCGCCACCCAGAACGCCGGTTCATCTCGTGCTTCGGCGGGCATCGAGCGTCCGGCATCCCTCGCGGTGGAGGATCGCTCGAGGAGATCGATGAGGAAATCCACTGACAAGTCGGAGCTCAGGATCCGCAGCACTTCGGCATGCGTGACGCGCCCTGCATCCACCAGGTCGGCGACCGCGAGCAGCGATCGGATCGACGCCACTTTGATGGGCCCACCTGGCTTGCGCGACGCCATCGAGTGTTCGAGCACGGCGCGCCGGGGATAATGCGTCGTCAAAACCGACAGACCGACCGGGGATGGGGTCGATGCGCTCAGGAGCGACGATGCCGCCATCGCCCGGACGGATCGCGACAAGCTTTCGAGGTCCGCGCCCTGCGTCTGGTCCGTTCGCACCTCGAGGACCATGTTGAGCCGGCGGGGATATCTCCAGTGGCCATCGTAGCGGAGCACACCGGAGACCGGCATGTAGCTGCCAAAGGCCGTCTCGAGTCCCAGGAAGCGGCCCAGGATCGTGACGAGATCTTTCAGCGCGCGGTGATGCTGGTCACCGAGCGAGCGCTGACCCTGCTCGATGAACGCGCGCGCGAGGCGCACATCGGTGACGTGTGTACTGATGAAGCGGCGGAACCGCTCGCGGGGTGTGTCGAAGCCCGGGGTGTCATCGAGCCGGCCAACCATCAGCAGCACGTCGTCGAGCGTTATGCTCATGGCAGAGGCCTCGGAACGATGGAAAGTGCCGTCCCCCTATTGCACGCGCGCCAGCACCACGGCTCCTGACGGCGTGCGGCGGCCGCCGGTCGGTTCGGTGGTGACCGACACGCCGATGACCGGACGCGGGACCGCGGGAGGCGTATCGGTAGCCAGAGTGACGCGGCCCGCGGCGTCGGGCGTCAGCAGCCCGACGCTGACCGGCTCGCCGTTGGTCAGCAGCCACATCTGGTACGTCGTGCCGGCCGCCAGCGCGGGCAGCCGCGAGCCGCTGAAGACGAGCCCGCGCGAGCGGCTCCAGAGGAGTTGGGCGAAGGCGCGCGGCGCGCCCGGCTGTCCCACCAGATTGAAGCGGATGAGATCGGGCGCCGCGAGGACGCCGCTGATCACCTGAGCACTGTCGGCAGTCCGGCGAGCTTCCTGGATCCGTTGTTCCGCCTCCTCACGGGTCGAGGCGATGCGCTTGTCGGCAAGCTCGCCGGCAAGGGCGGCCTGCCGTTCGGCGGCCGCAACGCGGGACGCGGCCTCGTTCAACTGCGCGTCGACGCGGCGCTGCAGCATCAGCCCGGCCACCGCGGCGGCGGCCACCGCGAGTACGGTGACGGCCAGAACGATCTGCCACGTCCGCCACATACGTTCGGCACGCGTCGCGTTTTCACGCGCCTCTTCGGTGCGAGTCGTCACCGCACGCTCGAGCGATTCCAGTCGCTCGGTCAGCACGGCCGGTTCAGGCAGGGAGGCCACCGCCTTTGACGCCGGCTGCGGTTCCCGGGCGTGCGCGGCGTCTGGCTGCGGCAGCTTGCCGGACACCGGCCCCGATTCGCGCAATCCCTCGTGGATCCGCATCACGCTGTCGAGCGGGAACGGGGCGAGCGCGGCTGGACGACCGTCGCTCGTTCCGCGCAGCTCGGCGATCGCCGCCTGCACGTCGAGCGACAACTGATCCATGCGCGCGTGGAGGTCGGTCTCGAGCGCCGCGATCCGCGCTTCGGCTCGCTCGAACACGGTCAACGCCGAGTGCGCGGCGGCGACGCACGTCTCGCTCAGGTTTGCCGCCTGCTCGCGAAGCTGTTTCGCCGGCTCCTCGTGGACCTGCCGCAGCGCTTCCCATTCATGTTCGATGGTCTGCTTGACGGCGCGCATTTTTTCCGACGCTTCCTGCTGCAGGCGCGTCTCCATTGCGCCCCAGTCGGTGAGCCGCGCTTCGAGCTGACCCGCCGCCTCCGAGTGACGGCGATCGGTCGCGACCCAGCGCGTGAGAATCTGATCCCACTGCTCCGTCAGCCGCGTGAGCCGCTGCTCCATCGGCTGAAGCTGCTCCTGCGTCTGCTGCCACTGCTGGAGCGTGGCACTCAGGCGATCGATCTGTGTTTGAAGGTCGGCGACGTGTTGCCGTTGTTCCTCGGGGACCAGTTGGTGTTGCACCTGGAATACCTCGCGCGCGGTCATGATACACAAAAAAACAGGCAACGGGGCGTTCGTCTTGACACCAGCCGCAAAGGCGCTACGATTCAAGTCTCCGTTGAAGTCGAATACATCCTTCCGCGCTGCGCCCGGTGAGGTTCAACGATGTCGGCCACTCGCATCAACACCCGCACTGCCATCGCTCTCGCCTGCTGGCTCGCGGCTTCTACAAGCGCGCTCGGTCAGGAAACGCTGACGCGGGCAAAAGACCTGTACGCCGCCGCCGCTTATGAGGAAGCGCTGGCCGTTTTCGACAAGCTGCACGACACCGCACCGGTCGACGAGACTTCGGAAGTGGCCGGTTATCGAATCTTCTGTCTGCTCGCGCTCGACCGGACCGACGAAGCGCGGCGCGAGATTCAGATCCTCGTGCGGGCGAACCCGCTCTATCGGTTGTCCGGCGCGCAGGCTTCCCCGCGCACGCGGGCCCTGTTCGATGAGGAGCGCCGCAGGCTGCTGCCCGAGATTGTCCAGCAGACCTACACCGCGGCAAAGGCCGCCCTGGATCGCAAGGACATGCCGGTCGCGCTTTCAGGATTCGATCGGGTGTTGTTGCTTCTGGAGGAGCCGGGGCTCGGCACTCAGCCCGCACTCGGGGACATGCGCACGCTGGCTATCGGTTTCCGCGACCTGATCAGGCTGTCGATGGCGACACCAGCGGCGTCTGCCGGGAACGGCGCCGCATCCTCGCCGGCACCCGCGGCGACGCCCGCGTCCGCGGCGAAGCGCGAAGCGCCGATTGTCTATGGGCTCGAAGATGCCGCCGTGGTGCCGCCAGTCGCCATCGACAAGGTGGTGCCTGCTTGGAACCCGCAAGGGGTCACCGACAACCGGTCGCGCCGGGCAATGCTCGAGCTCGTGATCGACGAGGCCGGCAGCGTCACCTCAGCCGTACTCAAGAAGACGCTTCATCCTTCGTACGACTCCGTCCTCCTGCGTGCCGCGCGCCGATGGAAGTTTCAGGCCGCCACCAAGGACGGCGTTCCCGTTCGTTATCGCAAGCTGATAGAGATCGTGCTCGTTCCGAAGGCCTGACGGCTGGACGCGCGGCGACAGTGATCGAGCGGCGATCCTGCCAGACCTCCCTGCTTCACTCGAAGCGGACAGCGGACATCGGGTCGATGCGCGTCGCACGCCGCGCCGGAATATAGGTCGCAACGAGCGCGACGGCGAATAGGAGCGCCGCCGCTCCTCCGAGCGCGACCGGATCGTGCGGGGTTATGCCGTACAGCTGGGACGCGACGCTTCGCGTCAGCCACAGCGCGAGCGCCCCGCCGATGACGAGTCCGCCCAACGCGAGCCTGGCGCCGCTGCCGAGGAGCATCGCCAGGATCTGCCGGCGCTGCGCGCCCAGCGCGAGGCGGATTCCCACTTCGCGGGTACGCTGCGTGACGTTGTACGAGATCACGCCGAAAATGCCAACCGCGGCCAGCGCCAGTGCGAGTGCGGCCAGCCACGAGATCAGCCGCGCGCGGACCCGGTCGAGGTACAAGGATCGATCGACATGTTCCGCGAGCGTACGCACGTTGTAGAGCGGCATCGCCGGGTCCACACTCCGCACGGCTTCGCGCAGAGCGGACGTCGTTGTATCCGGAGGAAGCGCGGTCCGGACGATCAGGTTGACCGTCGGCATGTGCATCTGCGCGAGCGGCACGTACATCACCATCCGCGGTTTTTCCCGCAAACTGCGGTACTTCGTGTCGCGCGCGACACCGATCACCGTGTAGGTATCGAGCCCGCCTTTGAATGGCTGTCCGACGGGATCGTGCGACGGCCAGAAGGTCGCTTTCATCCGTTCGTTGATGATGATGACCGGGGGCGCCGCCGCGCCATCGCTGCGCTGAAAGTAGCGACCCTCGAGCAGCGGGACACCCACCGTCTCGAAGAATCCGGGCGACACCGGCACGATGTCGTACTCCACCGGGGCATCGATTGCTGGAATCGTGCTGCGCGGGTTCAGATTGTTTCGCATGCCGCCGGCGGTGACCGGTAGAACGTAGGCGAGCGCCGCCGACTGAACGCCGGGCTGGCGCGATACGGCATCGAGAACTTCGTCGTAGAACTGCCGGCCCCTCGCCTCGTCATAGCCGCGCAGCGTAATGTTGATGGTCGCGGCGATTGTCCGGTCCGTCAGCATCGACGGCTCGACCGCGCGGATCTTCACCAGGCTTCTCAGAAAAAGGCCAGCGCCGGCCACGAGCACGAGCGACAGCGCCACCTGGACGACCGTGAGGGCGCCGCGCAACCTTCCCCGACCTGCGGCAAACCGCGCGCCGTCGCCCCCGCTCTTGATCACGGTGGCGGGTGCGAGATGGCCAATGCCAATCGCCGGCACGACCCCGATGGCGAATGCGGCAACGAGAGCCAGCAGCGCCGCAAAGCCGAGAACGACGGCATCAGGTTGAATCGACAGCGCCAGCGCCGAACCTCCGGCCACGGTCCGGATTTCAAACGCGCTCGCCAGCCAGGTGCCGGCGATCACCGCACCAGCGCCGCCGGCGCACGCCAGCACCGCGGCCTCGATGAATAGTTGCTGTGCGATGCGGCGCCGTGATGCACCGAGCGATTGTCTGACCGCGATCTCCGCCTGCCGCGAGTAGGACCGGGCGAGCAGCAGGTTCGCAACATTCGCGGCCGTGATCACCAGGATCAGACCGACAACGATCATCAGCATCAGCAGCGGCCGTTCGAGATCCTCGACCAAAGTCGCGTCGCCTCGCCCGGACGGATTCGCATGAATCGCCCAATCGTTCCCCGGTGGGGCGCCGGCGGCCGTTCGCAAGGCACCGGACAGCGCGGTCTGCAGCTGCTCGTGCGACACACCACTTTGCATCCTCGCGGCAAGCGACAACCAGCTGGTGGTTCGCTCGGTCAGCCGGTCGGCCCCGCGCGCGATCGTAAAGTACTGGCTGACGTTCATCCAGATGTCGGCACGCTGGCCACGAACGAACCCGGTGAATCCGGGCGGCGCGACGCCGACGATCGTGGCCGGCTGCCCGTCAACCAGCAATGTCGTCCCGACGACCGCCGGATCCCCGGCGAACATCCGGTTCCACAAGCCGTCACCAAGAACGACGACGGGCGGCGCCCCGCGGCGTTCGTCCGCTCCGGAAAACCCTCGGCCCAACCGGATGGGCACCTGGAGCATCGTGAAGTAGTTCGACGTGACGAACTCCGCGATCAGCCGGTCCCGTTGATCGCGCCCGGCGATACCGACGCTGCCGGATGTGTATGCGGCAACATCGGCCATCGATGCTGCGGCCTCGCGGGTATCGACGTAGAGCGGATACGAGAAGTCGGTGTGATCCCCGCCGGCCGCCGTCCACTCGACGATGGCCACGAGCTGCTCCGGATGTGGAACGGGCATCGCCGCGAGGATCGCGGCGCGCATCACCGCAAACACCGCGACGTTGACGCCGATCCCGAGCGCCAGCGTGACAATCGTGACGGCGGCGAATCCCGGCTGACGGCGCAGCATTCGCAGCGCGTACAGCAGATCGCGGCGGAAATGCACGAACATCGCTCCTCCTCGATTCGGCGGGGTCTCCTGAGTCTGGCCGGGCTGCCACGGCGACGCGCGTGATACGAATGCGGACTGCGGATCGCGCAGCAGCGCGGCTTCGTTGCGGAGCGCCGCTTCGGCAATGGCCGTCGCCTCTGCCGGCGCCCGTCCGTCGCGGATCGCCTCCGCATACAAGTCGGCGAGATGCTGCGACACTTCCTCGGCGACGTCGGACGGCAGCTGCGGCAGCCGCGTACGGACGAGCGTGTACCAGTCGTGCGACATGAGGCCGCTCAGGCGGGCTCGAGCCCGGCCGCGCGATTCAGCGCGTCGATGAGCGTTCGCCACTCGTCGCGCTGCGCGACGAGCATGCGCCGCCCCTCCGGCGTGAGCCGGTAGTAACGCCGCCGGCGCTGTCCCGTCTTCTCCACCCAGCGGCCGCTGATCCAGCCGCGGCGCTCCAGCCGGTAGAGCATCGGGTAGAGCGATGCGACGTGAAACCGCAGCACGCCGGTCGAGCGGCTGTCGATCTCGCGCGCGATATCGT
>JBKPLP010000026.1:0-5270 GCA_046731735.1 Acidobacteriota bacterium | reverse complement strand
GCCTCCTGCTTCCAGGACGTGTAGGACTGGAGATCGACCGGCGTGACCGACGAAGACGGAGCCGTGATGCCGGCGGCCGCCGGCCGTTCAAAACCCGTCGCGATGACGGTAATCTTCACCTTGCCTTCCATCTTCGGATCGACGACGGCGCCGAAGATGATGTTCGCGTCCTCATGCGCAGCTTCCTGGATGATCGCGGACGCTTCGCTCACTTCGATGAGCGATAGATCGTCGCCGCCGGTCACGTTGATGATGACGCCGCGCGCCCCCTTGACCGATGCATCCTCGAGCAACGGACTCGAGATTGCCGCGTTGGCCGCGCTCATGGCGCGGTTCTCACCTTCCGAGAGCCCGGTGCCCATGATCGCAAGACCCATCCCGGCCATGATTGTCTTGACGTCGGCGAAGTCGAGGTTGATCAAGCCCGGGACCAGGATGAGATCGGAGATACCCTGAATCGCCTGGCGCAGGACGTCGTCGGCGCTGGTGAAGGCATCGGTGAGCGAGGTCGTGCGTGCGATGGTGGCGAGCAGCCGCTCGTTCGGAATGGTAATCACCGTGTCGACGCACTCGCGGAGCTCCTCGAGGCCGCGCTCGGCCTGAATCTGGCGCTTCTTGCCCTCGAAGCGGAACGGTTTGGTCACGACCGCGATGGTCAGCGCGCCAAGCTCGCTGGCGAGGCTGGCGATGACCGGCGCGGCACCCGTACCCGTTCCGCCGCCGAGCCCGGTCGTGACGAACACCATGTCGGCGCCGTCGAGCGCTTCGATCAGCTTCTCCGTGTCTTCGAGCGCGGCCTCGCGCCCGACGTTGGGGTCCGCGCCGGCGCCGAGCCCCTTGGTCAACTTGGCGCCGATCTGCAGCTTGTTCGGCGCCTCGTTCAAGCGCAGCGCCTGCAGATCGGTGTTGGCGATGATGAACTCGACCCCGCCAAGGCCGGCCGCCACCATTCGGTTGACCGCGTTGCTCCCGCCGCCCCCCACGCCGACGACCTTGATGCGGGCGCCCGACCGCGTCTGGTCATCCAGCTTCAGCCGCAACACGTCAGAGCTCATTGATGTGACCTGGGTTCCGTGTGCCATATGTCCTCCGCGTTGCTAAAAGAATTCTTTGAACAGTGTCCGCAGCCGCCCTGCGACCCGGCCGAATGCGCCGGCCCCCACGCTGCGCGCCGGCTCGCCCGCATGATTGCGGTGCGCGTACATCACCAGTCCGACAGCCGTCGCGTATGCGGGGCTGTTCACGTGGTCGGCGAGCCCGCCGACGCCCGCCGGCGTTCCACGCCGGATCGGAAGATCGAAAATCTGTTCGGCGATTTCCGCCATGCCGTCGAGCATCGCGCCGCCGCCGGTCAGCACGATGCCGGAGTTCAACGACTTCTCGAACCCCGCGCGGCGGATCTCGTCCCACAGCAGGTGGAAGATCTCCTCAGCCCTGGGCTGGAGAATCTCGGACAGGATTCGCCTTGCCATGAGCCGCGGCTTGCGCCCGGCGACGCTCGCCACCTCGATCGTTTCGTCTTCGTCGACCATCGACGACAGTGCGCAGCCACAGCGCCGCTTGATCTTTTCCGCGTCCGGAATCGGCGTTCGCAGCCCGACGGCAATGTCGTTGGTGAAGTGATCGCCGCCGACCGCGACGACGCCGGTATGCCAGAGGCTTCCCCGCTCGAAGATCGCGAAGTCCGTCGTGCCGCCGCCGATGTCGACGATCGCGACGCCGAGTTCCTTTTCGTCCGGCGTCAGGACAGCCTCGCTCGCGGCCAGCTGCTCGAGTACCGTCTCGATCACCGCAACCCCGGCGCGATTGACGCACGCGACGATGTTCTGGGTGGACGAGGCGCTGCCGGTGACGACGTGAACGTTGACCTCGAGCCGTGTTCCGGTCATCCCGACCGGCGCACCGATGCCGTCCTGTTCGTCGACGACGAAGTCCTGCGGCAGCACGTGGAGGATTTCGCGTCCGCTCGGAAGTGCGACCGCCTTTGCGGCGTCGATCGCCCGCCGGACATCCTCGCGCGTAATCTCGCGATTCTTTCCCGCGACCGCGACAACGCCGCGGCTGTTGAACGCCTTGACGTGCGCGCCGGACAGCCCGAGGTGCACCGAATCGATCTCGACGCCAGCGGTCAGCTCCGCTTCGTCGATCGCTTTCTTGATCGATTCGACGGCCGCTTCCAGGTTGACCACCACCCCTCGACGGATGCCGCGCGAGTCGGCCAGCCCGATGCCGATGATGTCGAGACCTCCCTCGTCGGTCACTTCACCGACAATCGCGGAGATCTTCGACGTACCGACGTCGAGGCCGACCAGGTAGCGTTCCTTGCGTCCCAACAGCTCCCCCATTTCTCGCCGGCCTGACGGTTCCGGCCTGCTCTTACTCGCCCGCCCGCCCCGCCTTCGCGGCGACGGGTTTCACGTACACCCGCTGCCCGAATCTCAGGTCCACGTAATCGATGTCCGGTACGCGCTCGCGGAGCGCGGACGCCACGTCGAGGTAGGACTGCAGCCGCTCCAGAAACTTGTCGTCGCCGAGGTGCAGCAAGGCCGCGTCACCCTCGATCAGGACCACGGCGTCGTGCAGATCCGCCACGTCGATCTGCGAGAGCCGTTTGGCGAGATCCTGACGCTGCGCGAGCGCCTCGATGACCCGGCCGGCCAGGTCGGCGCGCCGCTCGTCGATCGACGGCTGGCCGGAGGATGGCGGCCGCACCAGGCCGTCGATAATCGGCAGATCGAATTCCGCGTACTGCGGGCCGAACTCGTCGATGACCGTGCCGGACCGATCGACCAGATACAGCTGGCCGCCGAGCCGCGAAAGCCCCATCGGCCGCCGCTCGGAGACGAACACCTCCACTGTCGCCGGGAGCACCCGGCGGAGTGCGACGTCTGCGACCCAGGGAGAGTCGAGCAGCCTGCGGCGGTATGACGCCAGGTCGGCCATCAGGATGTTCGTGCCTCGTAACCCGTCGACGAGCGTCTGCACTTCGCCGGCCGACAGCCGCACGTTGCCTTGCACGGCGATGCGTCGCACTTGCAGCGTGGCCGCGCTGCCGACGAGATCGAACGCGCGGTAGGCGGCATAGGCCGGCAGCAGAGTGCAGATCGCGATGCGGGCCACGCGCCCCGACAGCCAGGCGCGCGGGACGCTCTTGCGTTTCGTCGGCTTCACCCGCGCCCGGCGGAAGTTCTTCTCGGTGGCGGCCCTGACGCTCATCGGCCTGCGCCTCCGCCTTCGCCGAGGCTTCGGCGAGACAAGTCCCTCCCACCGTCACTCGCAGCAGCGCGCAGCTCCGCGAGAATGCGATCGGCCACCGTGCCGATCGATCCCGCGCCGAGCGTAATCACGAGATCTCCGTCGCGCGCGATGGCCGCGACGGCACGCGGCACGTCGTCTAGCGCCTTGACGACGCGCACGGGAACGGCGCCGGCGGCGCGCACCGCGTCGGCCAGCGCGTCCACCGTGATGCCCGGCATCGGCGCCTCGCCCGCGGAATAGATGTCGGTCAGCAGGACCTGGTCCGCGCCGTTCAAGGCGGCGCCGAATTCCGGCAGCAGCTGGCTCGTGCGCGAGTACCGATGCGGTTGGAACACGACGACGACGCGCCGGCCGATCCCCGCGCGCGCGGCCGCGATCACCGCCGCGATCTCCGTCGGGTGGTGGCCGTAGTCGTCCACGACCATCACGCCTCTTTCCTCGCCGCGCATCTGAAACCGGCGTTCGGCGCCGCGGAACTCTTCGAGCGCCGCGGCAATCCGCGCGAACGGCACGCCGGCTTCGAGCCCGACCGCCACGGCGCCGAGCGCGTTGAGAACGTTGTGTCGTCCAGGCACGCGCAGGTGAAGCGTGCCGATCGCCTGCGACGAGCCGTCCCGCAACTGCTGAATGACCTCGCACGACGCGCCGAACGCCTCGAGCTTCATACCTCTGCCGGCGACATCCGCGGGACGGTCGTCGAGCGCATAGGTGATGACGCGGCGCGTCAGCGTCGGCAGCAGCTCACGTACGGCGGGATCATCGGCGCACGCCACGATGGCGCCGTAGAACGGCACCTTGTTCGCGAACTCCGCGAAGGCCTGCTGCAAATTGATCCAGCTGCCGTAGCTCTCCATGTGCTCACGATCGAGGTTTGTGATCACCGCGATTGAAGGCGACAGCTTCAGGAACGAGCGGTCGCTTTCGTCGGCTTCGACCACCATGTAATCGCCGCGCCCGAGCCGGGCGTTGCTGCCGAAGGCGCTCAGGCGGCCGCCGATCACCGCGGTCGGATCGAGGCCGGCCCGCTCGAGAATCAGCGCCACCATCGAGGTCGTCGTCGTCTTGCCGTGTGCGCCGGCGATGGCGATGCCGTAGCGCAGACGCATCAACTCGGCCAGCATCTCGGCGCGCGGGATGACCGGCACGTTGCGGCGCCGCGCCTCGACGATCTCCGGGTTGTCCGCCCGGATTGCCGACGAGACGACGACCACATCGGCGGATCCCACCTGCGCCGCGTCATGCCCCGCCCATACGCTCACCCCGAGCTTCGCGAGCCGATCCGTCGACTCCGAGCGTTTGGCGTCCGAGCCGGTGACGTCGTAGCCCAGATTCACGAGCAATTCGGCGATGCCGCTCATGCCGATCCCTCCGACACCCACGAAGTGGATGCGCCGCGTGCGCCCTAACATCGTTTCTTTTCGGGGCTCCGCCCCGAACCCCGGCTCGGTCGCTCGCGGGGGCCCCTTACCCGGCTCCGCTCTCTCGCGGGCGCGCCGTGCGCGCCCCCGTGATGGTTCGAATCGCGTCGGATGGCTCTCGCGATCGCCATCACGGCCTCGTATCCGCGACGAGGGCCAGCGCCATGTCCGCGATGACCCGCGCCGCGTCGGGCCGCGCCAGACGACGTGCCGCCGCGGCCATCGCCGCCAGCTGACGAGCATCGCCGGTGAGCCCGGAGATCCGCGCGGCGAGGAGGGCGCCGGTCAAGTTCTTCTGCTCGACCACTTCCGCCGCGCCGGCCGCCGCCAGCACTTCGGCGTTTTTCCGCTGGTGATCGTCGGCGGCGGTCGGCAGCGGGACGAGCACCGACGGGCGCCCCGCCGCGGTCAGCTCGGCGATCGTCGTCGCTCCCGCCCGACAGACGACGAGATCGGCCGCGTTTATTTCCCGATCCATGGCGAACAGGAACGGTTCCACCCGGGCCTCCAGCCCCGCCCGCTGGTAGCCGTTCCTGACCAGTTCAAGATCGCGCTCTCCTGTCTGATGCGTGATTGCCAGCCCGCCAGGGTGGA
>JBKPLP010000025.1:0-14736 GCA_046731735.1 Acidobacteriota bacterium | reverse complement strand
GCCAGCTCGCGTTCCAGACGTCGAATTTCCTCGGCCGCGGCGAAACATTTACCATTTCGGCCCAGCAGGGCAGCCGCGCGACGAACTATCAGCTCGCTTTCAGTGAGCCATTCCTGTTCGACAAGCCGCAGACCGCCGGGGTCGATCTGTTCGTCCGCGAGCTGGAATACATCGGCCTCTATACGCAGCGCTCGCAAGGCGGCAACATCGTCTACGGATTCCAGGTCCAGGACTTCGCGCGGGTGTTCGTGAACTACAGCTACGAAAACGTGCAGGTCAAGAACCTGAACCCCGCCTTCCGCGATCCGCGCGTGCTCGCCGGCAATCCGTTCCTCGCCGAATCGCTGCTGATTGGCGAAGGCGGCAAGCGCACGATCAGCAAGATTGGCCCGAGCTATGTCTACAACACGGTGGACAACCCGATCTTCCCGACCGCCGGCAGGCGCTACACGGCCTCGGTCGACCTCGCGGGTCTCGGCGGGAACACCAACTTCGTGAATCCCCGCGCCGAAGGGATCTGGTACTTCCCGCACACCAAGCGGACGTCATTCGGGTTCCGCGTCTCCGGCGAGTACATCCGCCCGTACGGGCACACCATCGCCCTGCCGATCTTCTCGAAGATTTTTCTCGGCGGTGAATACAGCATTCGCGGCTTCGACATCCGGTCGGTGTCGCCGCGCGATGAAGCGACGGGCGTGCAGATCGGCGGCAACAAGAGCATCTTGCTCAACGCCGAGTATCTGATTCACATTGCCGGCCCGGTGCGGCTCGTCCTCTTCTACGATGCCGGACAAGTGCGCAACATCGGCGATAACTTCGGCTGGAAAGAGCCGATTACCGAGCGCGTGACCGATGGGACGCTCTATCCGTTGTTCCTCGATACCGTCGGCGTGCTGCAGGATCCGGTGACCGGACTCGGCCCGGCAACGCGGACGAACGTCATCGGTCAAACGAACGCGTTCAAGACATCCACGGGCGCGGAAATCAGGTTCTTCATGCCGGTGCTGAACGTGCCGTTCCGGCTGATTTTTGCCATGAATCCCTCGCGTGGTAACGTTCTCGACAATAATCTCAATCCCGAGAAGCGCTTCAAGTTCCGGTTCGCGGTCGGTTCGACATTCTAGTTGTGGCGCGTCATTATTCGACTCTTTGATTCAAGGAAGGGAACTGTACGCATGAAGTCTTTGAAGATGCTGATTGCCATAGCGGGGGCGAGCGCGATGTTCGCCACGTCCGCGTATGCCCAAGCCGCGGCTGCGGCCGATCCGCAGAAGCCGGCCCCGCCGGCGCCCGCGCCCACGCAGCAGAAACCTGCGACGCCGGCCGCGCCACAGCCGCCGCGTCCGTTCCCCGAGGGGGCGAAGTTCGCGTTCGTCGACATCCAGGTGATCGCGAGCAACTCGGCGGAGGGCAAGGCCGCGACCGCCAAACTCGACGAGCTCCGCAAGAAGAAGAACACCGAGCTCCAGTCGAAGGCAACCGCGCTCAAGGGGATGCAGGACAAGCTGCAGGCCGGCGGCACGGTGCTGAGCGACTCCGCGCGGGCGCAACTGCAGAAGGACATCGAGAAGGGCCAGCGCGATCTCGAGTACGCGCAGCAGGACGCGCAGACTGAAGTGCAGGATATGACCAATCAGCTCCAGGAAGAGTTTCAGACGAAGCTGAACCCGATCCTCGAGCAGATCCGCGCCGACAAGGGACTGCTGATGATCTTCAGCAGCCGCGACGCGGGCATCGTCGCCGCGGACATGGGGCTGGATCTGTCCGAGGAAGTCATCAAGCGTTTCGACGCCACGAAGACCGCTCCGAAGAAGTAGGGCTTCAGGGCTTCGGGGCTTCAAGACTTCGGCCTTCGGGTTTGAGGCCTTCCCTGAAGCCCTGAAGCCTTGAAGCCATCAAGAGTCCTCAAGCCCTCTGATACACTCGCGTTTCGTGCCCTCTTTCAACCTGCCTGACGTTCTCGACCGGCTCTGCTACCGTTATCCGTCTGCGCTCGTCGACACGGTGGCCGAGCACGATCCGGGGCGGCGGGTCGTGGCGTACAAGAACGTCACGGTGTCCGAGGAGTTCTTCCAGGGCCATTTTCCCGGTGCGCCGCTGATGCCGGGCGTCCTCATGATCGAGACGCTCGCACAGGTGGCGACGATCCTGCTCACCGAATCCGGTTCGGCAGCCGACCGCTCGTCGCGGCCGTATCTGCGTGGCGTGGATCGCGCGAAATTCCGGCTGCCGGTGGTCCCGGGTGATCGCCTCCGGCTCGAGGTCACCATGGGTCCGCGCCGGTCGCGGCTCGCCCGTGCGGAAGCGCGCGCTTATATCGGCGACGACGTGGTCTGCGAAGCCGACCTGCTGATGGGACTCGCGCGCGAGGCGTCGAGCGCAGCGGCCTCCGGTTCCCACGACGGAGCGACCATTCATGCGAGCGCGGTCGTCCATCCGAACGCGACCATCGGCGCAGGTTCCGTGATCGGGCCGCACGCGGTCATTGGCGAACATGTCAGGCTCGGACGTGATTGTCGCGTGGGCGCCTCGTCGGTCATCGAAGGGCCGAGCGAGATTGGCGAGGGCAACCAGTTTTTTCCGTTCGTCTCCATCGGTCTGATTCCGCAGGACCTGAAATTCCACGGCGAGCCGAGCAAGCTGGTGATCGGCGCGCGGAACGTGTTTCGTGAGTTCGTGACGATTCATCGCGGCACCGCCGGCGGCGGCGGTGTTACCGAGATCGGCGATCACAACGTCTTCATGGCCTACGCGCACATCGCGCACGACTGCCATGTTGGCAATCACACGATATTCGGCAACGCGGCGACGCTGGGCGGCCACGTGACGGTCGAGGATTACGCCACGATCAGCGCCTTCTCCGGCGTCCACCAGTTCTGCCGCGTGGGGAAGCACGCGTTCATCGGCGGATTCTCGGTGATCACGAAAGACGCGCTGCCGTTTGCGAAAACGGTGGGCAACCGTGCGCGCATCTACGGCTTGAACACGATCGGACTGATGCGGCGCAAGTTCTCGTCCGACTCGATCGCGAAACTGCGGCGCGCCTACCGGTATCTGGTGCAGTCGAACACCAGCCGCGCCCTCGCGCAAATCGAACGCGATCAGTCGGTGCAATGCGACGAAGTCCAGTACGTCGTCGACTTCATCAAAACGTCGAGCCGTGGAGTGGGCCTGAGGCGGCCGAGCAGGCGGTTGGAGGAAGTGGCGGATGAATAGCTGAGAACTGTCAGGGATGTACCACCGTAACCGTGAACGACAGGGGCTGCGCAGCGGGAACCTTGGCGGCGGCGTCGTACACCCGCACGCACAGCGCCGCTGCCGCCGTGACGGTGCCGGTCACAATCGTGCCCTGCGTCGCTGAATCATTCGCAATCGACGTCGCACAGGTCGATCCGCTCCAGGGTCCGATGCTCAGGCCGACCGGGACCGTCGCGTCCGGTCCGACAGTCGTCAAGGTAGCGGCAATCGTCCCCGCCGCGCCGGCTGTGAACTGGAACGTCTGCGCGCCGTTCAGGTTCAAGACTCCACTGAAAGTCTCGGTCGTTGTCGCGCCTGGGGTCGTCGGGGTGGTCGGGGTCGTCGGCGTCGTCGGGGTATTGTCGTCACAGCCTGCCACGCCCGCGACGAGGGCAACCAGCAGGATGCCGGGAATCAAACGGCGCATTTCCTCTCCTTGAAATCGTTCACGGGTCCGCCTCGGCCCGCTCTTCGAGCTGTGTAGAGGCTGGGCGGACAAGCAGAGCCCGAGGCTCGCACCTCACATCATACGACGTAAACCCCGCGCTCCCGGCCTGACCGAACCGTGACTTGTTCATGACACCTGATAAACTTCTTATTTTCCGCATGGGCAGAATCGGCCTCATAGCCGGGAACGGCAAGTTTCCCTTCCTCGTCCTGCGCGGGGCCCGCAGCCTCGGCCACGACGTCACGGTTGTCGCGATTAAGGAGGAGGCGTTTCCGGATCTCGAGCAGGCCGCTCGCGAAGCGGACGCCGAGTACCACGTGGTGTCGCTGGGACAGCTTGGGAAGTGCATCAAGATTTTGAAAGCCGCCGGCGCCGCGCAGGCCGTGATGGCCGGGCAGGTCAAGCACGTCAAGATCTTTTCTGGAATCGTGCCGGATCTCACGCTGTTGTCCGTCTTTGCGCGCCTCCCCGCGCGCAACACCGACGCGCTGATTTCCGCCGTCGCGGACGTGATGCGTGAGGCGGGGGTCGAGTTGCTCGATTCCACGGTCTTTCTCCAGCCGCTGCTCGCGCCCTCAGGCGTGCTGACCGATCGCATGCCCGACGAACAGGAACGCGAGGATTTCGATTTTGGCTACCGCATGGCGGATGCCATCGCCGCGCTCGACATCGGCCAGACGATTGCGGTCAAGCACAAGGCGGTGGTGGCGGTGGAGGCGATGGAAGGTACGGACGAAGTGATCGGACGTGCCGGGCATCTGGCCGGCCGGGGTGTCCGCGTGATCAAGGTGGCGAAGCCGAACCAGGACATGCGGTTCGATGTGCCGGTCATCGGAATCGCGACCATTCAGGCCATGCGCGTCGCGGGCGCCTCGGCGCTTTCGATCGACGCGGGCCGGACGCTCGTGCTCGACGGCGAACACGTGTTCAAGTCGGCCAACGCGGCGGGCATCACGATCGTCGGCCGCCCCCCGGACGCGCGACATGGGTAACCGCGTTCGCCTCGCGGTGATCGGCATCGGGCATCTCGGCCGCCATCACGCGCGCATCGCCAGCGCGCTCGAAGGTGCCGAGCTCGTCGCCGTCGTCGACATCGACGAGCAGCGGGCGGCGGCGGCGGCGACGGCGACCGGTGCCGTGGCGCGCACGCATTACCGCGAGGTCATCGAGCAGGTCGACGCCGTCACTATCGCGGTGCCGACGGAACAGCATCGCGACATCGCGCTGCCGTTTCTCGAGCGGGGGATCTCGGTGCTCGTCGAAAAGCCGATGGCGCGCTCGCTCGACGAAGCGCGGGAGCTCGTCGCCGCCGCACGGGCCTCGGGCGCGACGCTTGCCGTGGGACACACCGAGCGCTACAACCCCGCCGTCGCAGCCGTTCTCCCGCTCGTCACCTCGCCGCGGTTCATCGAGGTCCATCGGCTCGGCGCGTTCCCCGATCGCAGCCTGGACATCGACGTCGTCTTCGATCTGATGATTCACGACCTCGACATCATCCTGGCGCTGGTCGGATCCGAGGTCGAGGCCATCGAGGCCGTCGGGGTTCCGGTTCTCACGCCACGCTACGACATCGCGAACGCGCGGCTGCGTTTTGCGGGGGGCTGCATCGCGAACGTGACGGCAAGCCGCATCAGCAAGGAGCGGGTCAGAAAGATTCGATTCTTCCAACCTGACGCCTATATCTCGATCGACTACGCCGCGCAGGAAGTAGAAGGATGGCGGCTCGTGCGTCACGACGGCGCTCGTCCGACGATCGAGGGCGGGCCGCTGCCGGTGGAACGCGACGAGCCGCTGCGGCGCGAAATTGCCGACTTCGTGCGCGCGATTCGGACGCGATCCGCGCCGGTCGTGGACGGCGAGGCCGGATGGCGGGCGCTCGAGCTCGCGACGCGGATTGCCGAGAAGATGCACGCCGCGGCGCACGGCCTTCCGCCGTCGTCCGGCTTCAGCGGACCGCCGCGGTTGTAGCGGACACGGCCAGGCCGGCCCAACAGTATGTTCAAGGACCTGAACGACTTCATCGCCGCGCTGGACAAGGAGCGCGAGCTTGCGCGGATCATCGAGCCGGTGAGCCCGGACCTCGAGATCTGTGCCCTGGCCGACCGTGCCTCGAAGTCGCCAGGTGGCGGACCGGCACTGCTGTTCGAACGGCCGACCGGCTACGAGATTCCGGTGGCGCTGAACCTGTTCGGGTCGATGAAGCGCATCTGCATGGCGCTCGGCGTCGAGCACCTCGACGATCTCGCGGCCGAGATCGAGGAATTGACGACGCCGAAGGTGCCGGCCGGAATGCTGGACGCTTTGAAGATGCTGCCGACGGTGAATCGGCTGCGCGACCTCATGCCCAAGAGCGTCACGGATGCGCCATGCCAGGAGGTGGTGAAGCGGGATGGATCGCTGGAGGAGTTTCCGATCCTGAAATGCTGGCCGGAAGATGGTGGACGGTACATCACGTTTCCTCTCGTGTTCACGAAGGATCCGGAAACCGGCGCACGGAACATCGGCACGTATCGGATGCAGGTGTACGACGGCCGATCGACGGGAATGCACTGGCAGCGGCACAAGGGAGGCGCGCAGCACTACCGGGTCGCCGAGCGTCTCAAGAGGCGCCTGCACGTGGCGGTCGCGCTGGGCCCGGATCCGGCGCTCGCCTATTCGGCTACCGCGCCGATGCCCGAAGGGCTCGATGAGTTGATGCTCGCGGGGTTCCTGCGTCGCGAGCGGGTCGAGCTCGTGAAGTGCGTGACGAACGATCTCGAGGTTCCCGCCAACGCGCAGATCGTCCTCGAGGGGTACGTCGAGCCAGGCGAGCGGCGGCGGGAAGGTCCGTTTGGCGATCACACCGGTTTCTACTCACATCCGGACGACTATCCCGTCTTCCACGTGTCGTGCATCACCCACCGGAAACGTCCGGTCTACCTCACGACCGTGGTCGGCATCCCGCCGATGGAGGACTACTACCTCGGGCTGGCAAGCGAGCGCCTGTTCCTTCCGCTCATTCGCAAAACGCTGCCGGAAATCGTCGACATGCATTTTCCCGCCGCCGGGATCTTCCACAACATCGTGCTCGTGTCGATCGACAAGCGCTATCCCGGCCACGCGCGGAAGATCATGAACGCGTTCTGGGGGCTCGGTCAGCTCATGTTCTCGAAGACGATCATCGTCGTCGACCAGGACGTGAACGTGCAGAACGAGGCCGAAGTCGCATGGATCGTCGGAACTCATTACGATCCGCAGCGCGATATCCAGTTCACTCGCGGCCCGATGGACGACCTGGAAGACGCCAGCGATTTGCCCGCCTACGGCAGCAAGATGGGAATCGACGCGACGCGCAAGTGGCCGTCCGAAGGGTTCACTCGGACGTTCCCGAAGAAGATTGCCACGACGCCGGCGGCGGCTGATAGGGCGGCGGCGCTCTGGGAAAAGATTCGACAGGGATGGAAATGATCTCGGAAGTGGAAGCACAAGCCATCCTCGACGGTCGTGATCTGATCGCGATCGGCGTCCGAGGCGACGAGGTCCGCCGCAGGCTGCACGGCACGAAGACGACGTTCGTGCGCGTGTTCGAGATTCACGTGGACGCACCGCCGTCTGCGCTGCCGCCGCGGACGTCAGCGGGCGAATTCAGAATCGTCGGCGCGCCGACATCGGTGGACGCTGCGATCGCGTCGATTCGCGCAGCGCTGGCCGTGGCCGGCGGCGTCCCGCTGACTGGATTCTCCCTCGCCGATCTGCTGTCGCTCGAAGGCGCCGCGTCGCTTGCCGATGCCTGTCGCGCGCTGCATGACGCTGGCCTCGAGGCGGTTGCCGAGGCACCCATCGACGTTCTGCCGGACCCTGCCGCCGCGATTTCAGCCGCGCGCACGGCGGGGCTGCAGGTCGCACGGCTGACGGTGCACGTGCTCGGGCCGGATAACCGGGTGGGCATATTGATGCGCGCGCGAGATCTGCAGCAGGCGGTCGGGGGAATCCGCGCGTTCGCACCACTTCCTCGCGCGGTGTCCTTGACTGCTCCGTCCACCGGGTACGATGACGTGAAGCAGGTGGCGCTCGCCCGGCTGGCTGCCGACAACATCGAATCCATACAGGTGGACTGGGCGCTGTATGGCCCCAAGCTCGCGCAATTCGCGCTGACGATTGGCGCCGACGACGTCGACAACGTGTCCGCCGTGGATCCAGGCACGTTTGGCACGCGGCGGAGCCCGCTCGAGGAGATTCGCGGCAATATCCGTTCGGCCGCGCTCGAAGCAGTCGAACGAAACGGACGCTACGAGGCGATGGGATGAACGTCGCGCGCCTCGGCGCCGTGGATTACCTGAACGCACGGCCGCTCGTCTACGGCCTGGAGCTGCGCAGCGACATCTTCAGCCTGCGGTTCGACGTGCCGTCGAAATGTGCGGCGCTCCTCCACGAAGGCTCCATCGACGTCGGCATGATTCCGTCGATCGAATATCTTCGCGGGCACGAGTATCGCATCGTGCCAGGGATCGGGATTATCTCCAACGGTCCCGTCGCGTCAGTGGCGCTCTTCACGACCGTGCCCTTTTCGGGAATCCGGAGCATTGCCGCCGATACGAGCTCGCGGACCTCGAATGGTCTGCTGCGCGTGCTTTGTGCGGAGCGCTTTGGTATCGACGCGGAGTTCCACCCCATGGCCCCCGACGCCGAGCTGATGCTGCGGCGGTGCGACGCCGCGTTGTTGATCGGCGATACGGCGCTGTTTCTGGATTACCGGCATCTCGGGGCCGAGAAGATCGACCTCGGACGGGAGTGGACGTCGATGACCGGGCTGCCGTTCGTGTGGGCCTTCTGGGCGGGGCGGCGCACGGCGCTCTCACACGAACAGGTCCGCGCGCTCTCGGCCGCGCGTGATGCCGGCGTCGCCGAATCCGACAGCGTCGCCGAAACCTACTGCGGCGCCGACCGGGCGGCCCGCGGCAAGGCGTACTTGAGGGAGAATATCTACTACGAGCTCGGTGACCGCGAGGAGGAAGGGCTGCGTATGTACTACGACCTCGCCGAGCGCCACGGCGTCGTCGACCGAGTGCTCGCGCCCGCGTTCTACTGATACCGGTGGTGCTGGCCTGGCGAGGCTTCGGCGGCCAGCAGTGAAGGATGAGCATCCAGACACTTACGGAGAAGGTTCGCCGCGGCGGACGGCTCGAACGAGCCGAAGCGCTCGACCTCTACCTGGCGGCGCCGACGTCGCTGCTCGGCGGCCTCGCCGACGAAGTACGGGCGCGCCGGCATCCGGATGGCATCGTGACCTACATCATCGACCGCAACGTCAACTACACGAACGTGTGCGTCGCGCGGTGCAGCTTCTGTGCGTTTTACCGGCCGGTCGGATCGTCTGAAGGATATGTACTCGGCTTCGAGGAAATCTTCCGCAAGATAGACGAGACCATCTCGCTTGGCGGCGGGCAGCTCCTGCTGCAGGGCGGTCACAATCCGGATCTTCCCCTCGAGTGGTACGAGGATCTCTTCCGCGGGGTCAAGGATCGCTATCCGACGTTCCGTCTTCACGCGCTGTCTCCCCCTGAAGTGATCCATCTCTCACGTTTGTCCCGGCTCCCGGTACCGCAGGTCATCGACCGGCTCGTCGCCGTCGGTCTCGACAGCATCCCTGGCGGCGGCGCCGAAATCCTGGTGGACCGCGTGCGCCAGCTGCTGAACTGCTACAGCAAGGCGACCGCCGACGAATGGCTCGACGTCATGCGCCACGCGCATCGCGCCGGACTGCGCACGACGGCGACGATGATGTACGGGACGGTGGAGACGGTCGAAGAGCGGCTGGAACATCTGTTCAGGCTGCGCGATTTGCAAGACGAGACCGGCGGCTTCACCGCGTTCATCGCGTGGAGCTATCAGCCCGAACACACCGAGCTGGGCGGCGCGGAAGCCACCGGACTCGACTACCTGCGAACGCTGGCGACCGCCCGGCTCGTACTCGACAATTTCGACAATCTGCAGGCCTCATGGGTCACGCAGGGAGGCAAAGTGGGGCAGCTCAGCCTCGCGTTCGGCGCGAACGACATGGGCAGCGTGATGATTGAGGAAAACGTCGTGCGTGCGGCAGGGGCCGCCTACTGCATGGACGAGATCGAGATCGTGCGGAACATCGAGAATGCCGGGTTCATTCCCAAGCGCCGCAACATGCATTACGAGCTGCTCGGAGATCCGATCTTCCGCGAGCGCAGCGTACCGCGGATGCTGGAGCTCGCCGTCGCCAGGGCCGACGGCGACACGTCACGGCCGCCCGAGATCGGCCGTTACGCTGCCCGCAGCGCTGCCGAGAAAAAGGCGCGGCTCACCGGCCATTGATCCTGCATCGTGCGGCGTGGCTCCTTCCTGTCGCTGCCCCTCCTATCCACCGCGGCTGGGTACTGACGTCGGCCGGCCGCATCGTTGGCTGCGGACGTGATTCGGACCAGCCGGGCCCGGGTGTTGAGGAGACAGTCGACCACGGCGATGCGGCGATTCTGCCGGGCCTGGTGAACGCACACACACACCTGGAAGTGTCATGGATGCACAACCAGGTGCCGCGATCGGCGTCGATGCCGGCCTGGGCTGCAAGATTGATGTCCCTGCGGCGTACCGTCGGCAGCGATCCAGTCGCACCGATTGTGGACGCGGTGCGCGATATTCGCGCTTCAGGAACGTCGCTGGTCGGCGATGTAACGAACGCGCTCAGTGCGTATGACGTCCTGGCGGACAGCAGACTTGGCGCCGCCATCTTCCGCGAGCTGCTCGGTTTCAACATCGAAAACCCGGACCAGTCCATTGCCGCCGCGCGAGCACAGCTCGACGCGTTGCCGCCGATTCCCCGGCTGCGGCCGTCGATCGTCGCGCATGCGCCGTACTCGGTATCGCCGGCATTGTTCCGTGCGGTTGCGCGCGCCGCGGGCGACAAGCCTGTGAGCGTCCACGTCGGAGAATCGGAAGAGGAGATCCAGTTTCTCCTGGACGGCACCGGCGTGTGGCGCGATCTGCTCGAGCGGCTGGGGTTGTGGAACGCGGCGTGGGAGCCGCCCAAGTGTGGACCCGCCGAATACCTGGATCGCCTGGGACTGGTCGGCCCGCGGCTGCTGGCGGTGCACTGCACGCGACTGGATGAGCGCGACATCGCGCGGCTCGCGCGTGCCGGCGCCTCAATCGTCGCCTGCCCGCGCAGCAATCGGTGGACCGGCGCAGGAACCCCGCCGATCGAGCGTTTCTATGCGTCAGGGGCCCGGATTGCGATCGGAACCGACAGTCTCGCCAGCGTCGAAGATCTGAACATGTTTACCGAGCTGATGGAGGTGCGCCGCCTCGCGCGTCTGGTGCCGGCGTCGCGGCTCCTCTCGAGCGCCACGATTGATGGCGCCGCCGCGCTCGGATTCGCGGAGGAGTTCGGCACGATCGAGCCTGGCAAGCGTGCCGAGCTCATCGCGGTCCGTGTGCCAGCCGGCATCGACGATGTGGAAGAATATCTATTGAGCGGGATCGAGCCTGACGTCATCAGGTGGATCGAAACCGAATAGGTTCTACAGGGTGCGGAACCGAACCTTGTAGAACCTCGCAGAACCCAGCAGAACTCAGCGGAACCCTGCAGAACTATTTAAGTGTGGCACGTTGAGCCGAATCAAGACATACGCATCGTTCGTCCGATTCAGTCATTCGGTGTTTGCGCTGCCGTTTGCGCTCACTGGTGCGCTGCTGGCGCTCCACCACGCCGGCGGCTGGACCGTCGCGTCGGCGGCCTGGCGCGTTGGATGGATTATCGTCGCCATGGTCGCGGCCCGCAGTGCCGCGATGGGCTTCAATCGTCTGGCGGACGCCTCGCACGATGCGCTGAATCCGCGAACCTCGATGCGTGAGCTGCCGCGAGGACTCATGACCCGCGCGGAGGCCGGGTGCTTCGTTGTCTTGTCGTCAGCCGTTTTCGTCTACGCGGCCTGGAAGCTCGGGACGATCTGCTTCATGCTCTCACCCGTCGCCCTCGCGATCGTGTTCTGGTATTCGCTTGCCAAACGGTTCACGTCGTACACGCAAATCTTTCTCGGGCTCGCGATGGCTGTAGCGCCGGTGGGCGGATGGCTCGCCGCGGGCGGCCGCGGGGGATGGGAGCCATGGCTACTGGGGCTTGCCATCGGCACGTGGGTCGGCGGCTTCGACGTGCTCTATGCGTGCCAGGATCTCGAATTCGACCGCGCGCACGGGCTGCGTTCCATCCCCGTCCGGTTCGGCGTCGCGCGATCGCTCCTCATCTCGCGGCTCATGCATGTGATCACCGTCGTCGCGCTCGCGGTGCTTGGCCCGCTCGCGCAACTGGGGGCCGTCTACCTGGCGGGGGTGATTGGTGTGGCCGCGCTGCTGGCGTACGAGCAGTCGCTCGTCAGCGAACACGATCTCTCGCAGATCAAACGCGCCTTCGATCTGAACGGCTACGTAGGGATCCTCTATCTCGCCACCACTGCTGCCGCCGTGTATGTCCACTGACCAGGACGGGCGTCGTTCGTTTGCGCTGGCGATCACCGGCGCGAGCGGCGCGATCTACGCGACCCGGACCATGGCCGCGCTGCTCGAACGCGGCTGTCATCTCGAGCTCGTGGTCTCCGACTACGGCCGTCGGCTGCTGCGCGATGAGCTCGGCGATGCCGCGACGGTCGACAAGCTGACGGAGTTTCTCATCGCGAAATACGGCGAGGACGTCCGCAATGGGACGACGACGCTGTACAGCAACAAGGATCTCGGGGCGAGGATCGCGAGCGGGAGTCAAGGGTGCGAGGGCATGGTCGTGGTGCCGTGCTCGATGAAGACGCTTGCCGGTATTGCGAACGGACTCTCGCGTAACCTCGTGGAGCGAGCGGCGGACGTGATGCTGAAAGAGCGTCGTCCGCTGATCATCGTGCCGCGCGAGACGCCGATGAGCCTGCCGCAGCTGAAGAACATGGTGCTCTGCGCGCAAGCGGGTGCCATGATGATGCCCGCCATGCCCGCGTTCTATCAGATGCCGAAGACCCTCGACGACCTCGCCGCTTTCATGGCGGGGAAGATCCTGAGCGCACTCGGCCTGTCGCACGATCTGTATCCGGCATGGAAATAGCGGTCCGGCTCCGCCGTCGGGGGACTCCGGGATCCGGGATGCGGGATCCGGGATGCGGGATCCGGGATGCGATGATTCAGCGATGAGGGATTCCCGATCAGGGATTGGGGATTCGCCCCCGGACAAAACCCCCGCCCGCATCGCGGACATGTTCGACGCGATCGCGCCGCGCTACGACTTCCTCAATCACGTCCTGAGCGCTGGACTGGACCGCGCCTGGCGCAACCGCGCGGTCGAGGCGCTGGCGCTGCCGGAGAATGCGCGGGTGCTCGACGTGTGCACGGGAACGGCGGACCTGGCGATGGCCACAGCCGCACACGCGCGCGGAGCTTCGGTGGTTGGCGTCGATTTCGCCGGCGAGATGCTACGGCTCGGCGTCGTGAAGATCAGACGTGCATCGCTGGAGCGGCGGGTCCATTTTGTCCGCGGCGACGCGGCGAGGATTCCGATCGTCGATGCGTCCTGCGACGCCGCGACGATTGCGTTCGGGATCCGCAATGTGGCGGAGCCGGAGCGGGCGCTCGCAGAGATCGCGCGCGTGCTGAAGCCGGGCGCACGCCTGGCCATCCTCGAATTCGGCCAGCCGAGCATCCCTGGCATTCGTACACTGTATTCCTGGTATTTCCGACAGGTCCTGCCGCGCATCGGCCGCCTCATTTCGAGACACCAGAGCGCCTACGCCTACCTTCCCGCCTCGGTCGGCACGTTTCCGGCCCCTTCCGCATTTGCCGCGACGCTCACTGCCACAGGCTTTTCACACGTCCGTACCGTCCCGCTCACCTTGGGCATCGTCTATCTATTTGTAGCTGAACGGCGTTCCAGCGGATAAGGAATAACCCGCAGGCGAAGGGCCAATCGGAAGCGGCGGCGAGGAACGAGCGGCGGTATAATTGTAAGTCCCTCATGTACTTCAATTTCGAGGACTACCGGCCCGACACGCCGACCCTTCCGCGGTCGCTGACGCGGCTGGAAGTCTGCCTCCTCACCATCGTCGTGTACCTGGTGATGGTGATCGTGCTGCTGGTGTGGCCGACGCTGCCGTTCGTGCAGCGATGGGAACTCGAGAGACAGCACGAGCTCGCAAAGCAGCAGGAGCTGCAGCTGCAGCGGCAGCGTGATCAAGCGCGCTTCGTGTTCGTCGCGCCGCGCGTCGATCTGCAGGCACCGAAGCCGCCGCCGCGCGCCGATCTTTCCGATCTCGATCGTAAGGCGCAGACGGTCGAGCGTGCGGAGAAGCCGACGAATACGATGCCGTTCTCGCGCGGCAATACGTTCGAACCCAAAGAAGGCGCGCCCCCCACCCAACAGCAGCGCACCGCGGAGACGGCACAGCCGCAACAGCCGCAGGCCGCCAGCGACCAGCGGCAGGGGATGACGCTGCCGGAAGCTCCGAATGCACAGGAGCCGCGCGCCGTCGAGACGCCGCTGCGCGGCCCGTCCGCAGGCGTCCTCGCGGAGGCTATTCGCAACGTGCGGAAGTACGCCCCCGGCGATTCGTACGTGAACCTGCAAGGTGGTGCGAACCAGGACTTCGCGCCGTCCATCCAGTTCGACACCAAGGGTGTCGATTTCGGATCGTGGCTGCGACGCTTCAAGGCCCAGATCGAGCGCAATTGGTTCATTCCAATGGCGGCGATGACCATGAAAGGCCACGTGTCGGTGACGTTCTTCATCGACCGGAACGGCCGCATCTCGGAATTGAAAGTGCTGCGCCCCTCTGGCGTCGACGCGTTCGACAATTCTGGCTTCGGCGCCATCGCGGCATCGAACCCCACGTATCCCCTGCCTCCTGAGTATCCGGACGACCGCGCGTTCTTCACGGTCACGTTCTATTTCAACGAAAACCCGTACCGATGATCCAGCCGACGCGGACGCAGCAGATCGGGCTGCTGTTGCTGCTCGCCGCCTTGGCGGCGCTCGCGGTGGTGCGCGCGATCGCGGGACGGTAATGGCGCGGCCGCGC
>JBKPLP010000024.1:0-7909 GCA_046731735.1 Acidobacteriota bacterium | reverse complement strand
TATGAAGCCAGGCAGTTCGGCGTCCGGTCCGCAATACCGATGGCGCGCGCGGTACGCCTCTGTCCCTCGCTGGTGATCGTCCGTCCTGACTTCGCGCGCTACCAGAGGGTGTCGCAGCAGGTGTTCGCGATCTTTCGATCGGTGACGCCGCTCGTCGAGCCGCTGTCGCTGGACGAGGCGTATCTGGACGTCACCGAGAACGCCTGGGGCGAAACTCTCGGACAGTCGGTCGCGCAGCGGCTCAAGCACGAGATCAAAGAGACGACGGGGCTGACCGCGTCCGCCGGCGTCGCACCAAACAAGTTTCTCGCGAAGATCGCGTCAGGCTGGAAGAAGCCCGATGGCCTCACCGTGATCGCGCCGGAGCGGGTCGAGCAATTCCTGCACAAGCTGCCGGTCGATGCGCTGTGGGGAGTCGGCCCGGTGACAGCGCAGCGGCTGCGCGAGCGGGGCATCGAACGACTCGTCGACGTGCGCACCGTCGATCAACACGTGCTGCGCGACGCGGTCGGCTCCGGCGCCGACTGGCTGCGCCAGCTCGCCGACGGCATCGACGATCGCCCGGTCGAGCCGCATCAGGAGGCGAAGTCGTCCGGTACCGAAAACACCTTCTCGGAAGACCTGACCGAGATCGCGGAGATCCGTCACGAACTCGACGAGATGGCGCGCGACGGCGCCGCCTGGCTGGAGCGCAAGGGGCTGACGTGCCGCACCGTCACGATCAAGGTGCGGTACTCGGATTTCACCACGATCACGCGCAGCCATTCCCAAACACCGCCAACGTGCGATCCCGATGCAATCGCCGCGCGGGCGATCGCGTTGCTCGATCGGACTGAGGCGGGAACGAGGCCGGTGCGCCTGCTCGGCGTCAGCGTCCACAACCTGATCGATCCCGAGGAACCGCGCGAGGACGTTCCGCTGCCGCTGTTCGACGGGATTCCGGAAGACGCGTAGGTGGACGCTTTACCGCGGCGGCCCGTAAAGGGCCGCTCTACAGGTCGGTCGCGACGTGGGCCGGGGCTTTACGCCCCGGCGAGGGCTTCTTTGCAGGGCGGGGCTTGGCGCTCGCGGTCTTCCGGGCGCGCGGCTTCTTCTCTGTGGCGGGTCGCGCATCTTCCGGCTTCGTGCGCCGCCCGCGACCGCGGGCTTTTGCCGTAAGCTCCGGCTCGGTTCCCGCCGGCGCCGCTTCACCGTCGACGATCCCGGTGGGCGCGCTCATCTCCTGCACGACGTCCGCGTCGACCACTTCGCTTTCGGCAGCGGCCCCACTCGGCACCCACTCCGGCGCCGCAGTCTCCGTCACCGCCGGCTCCTCCGCCAGATTGCCACGCGTGTCCTGATCACGTTCATCTTCCACCGGCACCTGCATCACGTTGCCGGGGAACAGCCGCATGACGCCCTGGCGATCGCGCTCGATCCGGAAAAGGCCGTCGCGCTGACACGCGCGGAGCAGATCGACCAGACTGGAGAATCCGAACTTCCGCTCGTCGAACGACCCGTCAACGTTCCGCAGGAACTGCTTCGCCTGCCGGATGTACATCGGCCACCGCGGCGGATTCTGCGCGGCCTGGAAGAGACGACGCACTTCGCGGATGCCGTCCGCCGTACGCGGTTCCGCGGCCAGCGGCTGCGCGGAGACGGTTTCTTGCGTCTCATCCGGCTGCGTCTCCCGTCTGGGCGGCGCTTTCTCGTGGCGCGCCTCCTCCGGGACGCCGCCGTCCGCGAGCTCAACCAGCACGTTGCGCCCGGATTCGCGCAGCACGACGTGCCCCGCGGACGCGAGCTTCTGCGCGAAGTCGCGGAAGCTGCCGGCGCCATACGTGCGCTCCGAGAACGTCGAGTCGAGCTGCAGCAACGTACTCTTCAACAGTCCGAGCTGCGGCGATACTTCGCGGTCGCTGAGCACTTTCAGCGCCCGGCGCACCAGCGGCACGGCCTGCTCGATCGACACTTGCGATCCGCCCGCACTCTGCCGGCCGCGATCCGCGCTGCGCCGCGATCCGCCGACGAGATTCTCGTAGGCGATGAACTCGTGGCAGTTCCGCTGCATCACCATGCTCGTGAACGCGCGTCCGCCCACGACGAAGATCTGTTTGTCGTACTGCTTGAGCTTTTCGACGAGAGTGATGAAATCGCTGTCGCCGCCGACGATGACGTAGGCGTTGATGTGGCTGTGGGTGAACGCCATCTCGAGCGCGTCGAGCGCAAGGTTGATGTCGGCGCCGTTCTTGTCGCCGCCGGGTGTGAGATTGCGCTGGACCAGCTTCGTGGCGTGCTGGGTCAGCGACCGGCTGTAGTCACCCGCGCGCGTCCAGTCGCCGTACGCGATCTTCGAAACGACGTCGCCCCGTTCCTTGAGTGCTTCGAGCACCACGCCGATGTCGAATTGCACGCCCAGCGTGTTCTTGACGCCGATCTCTATGTTGTCGAAGTCGATGAAAACCGCGATCTTCAGTCGTGTGTCTGCCAAAACTTACCTGTATTCCCTTGAATGGCCGCGTTTATCGCGGCTCCGGCCAGTCGGCCATCCTTCTATTATGGCTCATACGCCGCTGGCGGCTATCTCTGGACGCGCACGCGGCTGAGCTCTATTCTCGTCACCGGCGCCTCACCATTGACAGGCGCCTGCTCGATCGCCTCCACCACGGCCATCCCGTCGACCACCCGCCCGAACACCGTGTACTTGTTGTCGAGCGAGCTCGCGTCGCCGGTGACGATGAAGAACGATGTCGTTGCGCTCGCCGGATCGTCTCCGCGCGCCATCGACACGATCCCTTTCACGTGCTTCGTGTCGTTGAACTCCGGCTTCAGCGTGTGGACATACTTCTGCTGCCGCTCGGTGAGAGGCCCGCGCGTGTTGAGCGCGCCGGTCTGGACGACGAACCCGCGCACCACGCGATGGAACGCGGTGCCATCGAACACGCCCGCCTGCGCGAGCCGCAGAAAGTTCCGCACGTGCTCCGGCGCCTTGTCGGGGAGGAATTCCAGCGTGATCGCCCCGAGCGAAGTCTCGAGGATCGCGCGGTACTGGCCAAGCTGCGCCGCGGAGTCACTGGAGAATGGCTCCGGCTCGGGCGGCGGCGTGTCGCGAATCGCGATCGCGTTGATCGTCACCCGCTGGTTCGGCGCGCCGTTCCCGTCGGCGGGCATCTGCGAGATCTTCTGGACGATGTCCATGCCGTCGGACACGCGGCCGAAGATCGTGTACTTGCCGTCCAGCGCGGGCTGGTCCGTCACACAGACGAAGAACTGCGAGCCCCCTGAATCGGCATCGTTGGGCCGGAGCACGGCGGCGACGGCGCCGCGCGTCGCATGCTCGGTGGTGCTGAACTCCGGCTTCAAGACACCAAGACCACCGGTGCCATAGAGCTTCGCCTTCGCGGGATCTCTGGTCAGCGGATCGCCGCCCTGGATGATCGCGAGCGCAAGCACGCGATGGAACGTGGTTCCGTCGTACGCCCCTTCGCGAGCGAGCTTGATGAAGTAGCCGACGTGATTGGGCGCAAGCTCCGGCCGCAGATCGATGATGAAGGTGCCGAGCGACGTCTCCACGACTGCCTGCTTGTTGCTCATCTCCGCTGCGCTCATCGGCGTCTTGAACGGCGCAGTGGCGGCAGGCTTTGCCGGACCGGGCGCCGGGCGCGGACGCACCTGCGCGAACGCGGCGGCAACCGCGGTCAACAGGAACAGCGCGACGGGGACGAAAATGATGCGGCGGGCCATGCGCTGATTATAAATTTGCGCCCGGAACGCCGGTTTCACAAGGGATTCCATCGGTCCGCAAAACCACTTGCCTTCCGTCCTCCACGCAACGTATCTTCTGTACGAATCTTCTGTACGAAATCCTTCAATGATGAATCTCCTCTGGATGGGGGCCGTGCTGGCGGCCGGGGTCGTAGTCGTCGCCGTGATCCGCGTGCTCCGGCGTCGCCCGCATCTGGATTCGCATTCATCGACAGAGCGGCTCGGCCCGGTGAGCGAGCAATGGCTCACCGCCCATCGCGGGGAACGCTAATGAATACAGCGCCGCACAGCTTTGGCAGCCGTCTGAAGACGGAGCGGGAACGCCGTGGAATTGCGCTGAAGAGCATTGCCGCTTCGACGAAGATCAAAGAATCCCTCCTGGTCGACCTCGAGCGCGATGATCTGTCGAAGTGGCCGCAAGGCATTTTCAGGCGGGCGTTCGTGCGTGAGTACGCGGCGAGCATCGGGTTGCCGCCCGATTCGGTCGTCGCGGAATTCGTGACGCTCTTCGCGGAGGAGCAGGGCGCGTCGGCGCCGCGGCGCCTGTCATCCGAATCCGCGCCGGAGCTGCGGCTGACGTTTGCAGACGACGGCGCGCCGATCGGGTCGATCGCGACAAGAGTCGCCGGCGCGACGGTGGAGATGTGCGCCCTCCTCGGCGCCGTCCAAGTTCTCACCTGGTCCACCGGCTTCAACTTCTGGACCGTGTGCGCGACCGCCTCGTTGGCCTATTACGGTCTCGCGGCCGCCTGCTGGGATCGGACCCCGGTCTCTCTGTGGCTGCAAAAGGATCGCGCGTACGGCGCGACCAAGGATGAATCCGCACCGGCCAATTCGCGAGACGTGTTGGGGTTGCTGATCCGCCGGCCCGACCGGCAGCGCAGTCCGATCTCGACCCACGCCGTCGCGGGGGCCGAGAACCTGCAGTCGGCATCGGGAATCATCCTGCCGTCCTAGGCGGGTCTCGGACCTTACACGCCCGGGGCTACGGCCGACGCATTCGCCGCTTGAACCGGCTCGTACGCGAGGCTGGACGAGAGCCAGCGCTCGACGTCTTCGATCGGCGTTCCCTTGCGCTTCGCGTAGGACTCAATCTGATCGCGGCCGATGCGGCCGATGTTGAAATACTTCGCGCCGGGATGCGAGAAGTACAAACCGCTGACCGACGCGGCCGGCGTCATCGCGGCGCTCTCGGTCAACGAAATGCCTTGACGCCGCGCGTCGAGCAGATCGAACAGCTTGAATTTCTCGCTGTGGTCGGGACACGCGGGATAGCCGTAGGCCGGGCGGATGCCGCGATATTTCTCCGCAATCAGCTCCTCGCTCGACAACCGCTCCGACTCGCCGTAGCCCCAGTCCTTGCGCGCCTGCGCATGCAGGTATTCCGCAAATGCCTCCACCAGGCGATCGGCAAGCGCCTTCACCATGATCGCGTTGTAGTCGTCGTGATCGCGCTCGAAACGTCGAACGAGGTCCTCGGCGCCGATCCCGGACGTGACGGCGAACATGCCGATGTAGTCGGGGACGCCGGTCTCGCGCGGGGCGACGTAGTCGGCGAGCGATCGGTTCGGCCGGCCGTCCGCAATCACCTCCTGCTGCCGCAGCATGGGGAGACGCGCGAGCTCCTGCCGCCGCGTGTCGTCGCTGTAAACGATGATGTCGTCGCCGTCGGCGTTCGCGGGCCAGAAAGCGTACACACCGCGCGCGGTCAGGAGCTTCTCGTCGATGATCTGCTTCAGCAGTGCCTGGGCGTGCTCGTAGAGCTCGCGCGCCTGTGCGCCGTATTGCGGATGATCGAGCACGGCCGGGAACCGCCCCTTCAGTTCCCATGCCGAGAAGAGGAACGTCCAGTCGATGAATCTCGCGATCTCCGCCAGCGGCACATCGTCCAGATAGCGCCGCCCGACGAACCAGGGCGACGCGATCACGTGCTCGTCCCAGTCGACCGTGAACTTGTTGGCCACCGCCTGCGCGTAGGTGAGCATCGGCTTCTGACGGCGCGTCGCGTACGAGTCGCGCGTCTCGGTCTGCATCGCGCGATTCGACCGGTCGAACGCGGCGCGACCGTCCCCGAGCAGATTCGCGACGACGTCGACGGCGCGCGAAGCGTCCGCGACGTGGACGACGGGACCACCATACTCCGGCGCGATCTTTACCGCCGTATGCTGACGGCTCGTCGTTGCCCCGCCGATGAGCAGCGGCAGCGTGAATCCGCGCCGCTCCATCTCGCGCGCAACGAACGCCATCTCGTCGAGCGACGGCGTAATCAACCCGCTCAGCCCGACGATGTCCGCCTTCTGCGCAATCGCCTCGTCGAGGATCTTCGCCGCGGGCACCATGACCCCGAGATCGATCACTTCGTAGTTGTTGCAGCCGAGGACGACGCCGACGATGTTCTTGCCGATGTCGTGGACGTCCCCTTTGACGGTGGCCATCAGCACGCGGCCCTGCGCGGACCCGCCCCCCGTCAGCCGCTTGTGCTCCTCCATGAACGGCAGCAGGTAGGCGACCGCCTTCTTCATCGCGCGCGCGCTCTTCACCACCTGCGGCAGGAACATCTTGCCGGCCCCGAAGAGATCGCCGACGACCTTCATGCCGTCCATCAGCGGTCCTTCGATGATCCGCAGCGGTTCCGGGTAGTGGTGCCGCGCCTCCTCGACGTCCGCGTCGATGAAGTCGACGATGCCGTGGACGAGCGCGTGCGACAGCCGCGCTTCGACCGTGCCGGCGCGCCACGCGAGATCCGTCTCGCGCTTCTTGCCGGCGCCTCTGACGGTCTCCGCGAACTGCACCAGCCGCTCGGTCGCGTCGGGACGGCGATTGAAGATGATGTCCTCGACGTGCTCCAGCAGATCCTTCGGGATGTCCTCGTACACCACCAGCTGGCCCGCGTTCACGATCCCCATGTCCATCCCGGCTTTGATCGCGTGGTAGAGGAACGCGGAATGGATCGCTTCCCGGACGACGTCGTTGCCGCGGAATGAGAACGACAGATTGCTGACCCCGCCGCTGATCTTCACGCCCGGGCACCGGGTCTTGATGATCTTCGCGGCTTCGATGAAGTTGACGGCGTAATCGTTGTGCTCCTCGAGACCGGTCGCGATCGCAAGGATGTTCGGATCGAAGATGATGTCGGACGGATCGAAACCGGCCTGATCGATGAGCAGCTGGTAGGCGCGCTCGCAGATCTGCACCTTGCGCGCGATCGTGTCCGCCTGGCCGGTCTCGTCGAACGCCATCACCACCACGCCCGCGCCGTAGCGGCGAATCGTTCGCGCCTTCTGGAGAAAGTCCGCCTCCCCTTCCTTCAGGCTGATCGAGTTGACCACGCCTTTGCCTTGCACGCACTTGAGGCCGGCCTCGAGGACGGACCATTTCGAGCTGTCGATCACGATCGGCACGCGCGCGATCTCGGGCTCGGTCGCGATGTAGTGCAGGAATGTCGTCATGGCCTGCTCGGAGTCGAGCATGCCCTCGTCCATGTTGACGTCGATCAGGTTGGCGCCGCCGCGGACCTGTTCCGCGGCGACGCTCACCGCTTCGGCGAAATTGCCTTCCTTGATCAGCCGCGCGAACTTCTTCGAGCCGGTGACGTTGGTGCGCTCGCCGATCATCTGGAAGTTGCTGTCAGGACGGACGGTGAGGACTTCGAGGCCGCTGAATTGGGTGAATGTACCGGGATCCGGGACCCGGGATCCGGGATCCGATCCGGGATCCGATTCGGGATCCGATTCGGGATCCGATCCAAGACCGGATCCCGCATCCCGCGTCCCGGATCCCGAAACGAGCCACGAGCGAGCCGGCAACGGCCGCGGTGTGAGGCCGTCGATCGCGAGCGCAATGGCTCTGATGTGATCGGGCGTCGTGCCGCAGCATCCCCCGAGAACGTTGACGAAGCCGCTCGCGGCGAAATCGCGCAGCAGTTCGCCGGTCTCCGCCGGCTTCTCGTCGTACTCGCCGAAGGCGTTGGGCAGCCCCGCATTCGGGTAGGCACTCACGTAACACTCGGCCAGCCGCGAGAGCTCGGCGAGGTACGGCCGCATGTCGCGCGCGCCGAGCGCGCAGTTGATGCCGACGCTCAACGGTTTCGCATGGCGGATCGAGACATAGAACGCATCGACCGTCTGTCCCGACAGCGTGCGGCCGCTGCGATCGGTGATCGTCA
>JBKPLP010000023.1:0-3623 GCA_046731735.1 Acidobacteriota bacterium | reverse complement strand
AGCTCGCGTTGGAGCTCCGCAATCCGCGACTCGAGGACGCTCCCCTCGATGGTTACACCGAGCTGCGAAATCCGCAGATCGAGCAGCTTGTCGTCGGGCCACGAGGCCCATTCGTCGGGCGGTATCGCTCCGGCCGGCAGGGCGGGGGCGGCTGGGGCCTCGGCGGTCATGGACAAGTGGTCAGTCTAACGTAAGCTGTGGTATCTACCTTCAGCCCCGCCGGTGCGGGGCCAAGGAGCGTGTATGAATCCTGTGTGTCGGAACCGTTTCGCGGCGACGCTCGCGATGGGGCTGCTCATCCCCGCGGGAGCCTGGGCGCAGGCGGGGCAGCAGCCGGCGGCGCAATCGACCCCCTCGCAGCAGCAGCCGCAAAACCCGCCCTCGCAGCCCCCGCCGCAAAACCCGCCCGAACAGGAACCGAGGTACGAGGAAACCGTCGTGGTCAGCGCCTCGAAGGCGCAAGAGAAGCTGGTGAACGCGCCCGCGACAATGACGGTCATCGGCGCGCCGCTCATCGAGCGCGCCAATTCGCAGAACTTCGCTGAACTCCTCCGCGCGGTGCCCGGACTCAACGTGACCCAGTCTTCCGCACGCGACATCAACGTCACCAGCAGGGCAGCCACCGGCACGCTGGCAACCGGGCAGCTGGCCCTGCTCGACGGCCGCAGCCTGTATCAGGATTTCTTCGGCTTCGTGATGTGGGATTTCCTGCCGGTCAATCTGAACGAGATCAAGCAGGTGGAGGTCATCCGCGGTCCGGCGTCGGCCGTGTGGGGCGCAAATGCGGTGTACGGCGTCGTGAACGTGATCACCAAGTCGCCGCGCGAGATGCAGGGCACGAGCGCGATCCTCGGGATCGGCACGTTCGAGCGTACGAACGACCAGGATGCCGGATCCCTCTGGTACATCAGCGGCACGCACGCGCAAGCCGTCAACGATCGATGGGCGTTCAAACTGTCGGCGGGTGGTTATTCGCAGGATCCGCTCTCGCGCCCCACCGGCATCATTCCGGGGTCTCCGGCGCCGGGCACGCCGTATCCCGCATATACCAACACCGGCACCACGCAGCCGAAGTTCGACGCCCGCGTCGACTACGACTACCCCGACGGCAAGCGGCTTCAGATCTCCGGCGGGGTGGCGGGCACCGAAGGGATCATGCACTCCGGCATCGGTCCGTTCGATATCGACAGCGGGTCGGTGATGAGCTACGGCCGCGTGAACTTCGTGAGGAAGGGCGTTCGCGCCGCCGCCTTCGTCCAGGCGCTGAACGGCGACGCGACGAACCTGCTGGCGCGCGATCAGCAGGGGCAGTTCATCAAGTTCAATTTCAAAACCAAAACCGCCGACTTCGAGGCGTCGAACCTGCAGACGTTCGCCAACCGCCACGTTCTGACCTACGGCGGCAATCTGCGGTTCAACGGCTTCGACCTCTCGATCGCGCCGCAGGCGGACAACCGCACGGAATTCGGCGTCTACGTGCAGGACGAGATCTTCCTGTCCCGATATTTCCGGTGGTCGCTCGGCGCGCGGGTCGATCGCTTCGATTATTTGAACGACTTCGTGTTCTCGCCGCGCACGACGTTCATGATCAAACCGGACGAGAACCAAACCATCCGGCTGTCGTACAACCGAGCGTATCGGGCTCCCTCGGTCATCAATAATTTCCTGGATGTCACGCTGACCGAGCCGATCAATCTCGGGCTCATCAACCCGGCGCTGGCCGGACAGGTTTATCTTCTGCCGTACTACCCGAAAGGCAACACGGAGCTGACGGAAACCTCGCTCGATGCCTACGAGCTGGCGTATACCGGCATCGTGGGCGGCCGCACGGTCTTGTCTGCGGCGGTGTACGTGAACAAAACGAACGACGACATTCTGTTCACCGAGGTGCCGAACAGCCGCTGGACCGCCACCAATCCACCTCCGGGCTGGCCCCTGCCGCCGGCGGTCATCACGCTCGTGACCCGCGGCGCGGGGTTCCCGGCCAACTTCACGTATCTGAACTTCGGCAAGACGACGCAGAAGGGGCTCGAGCTGGGCGTCGACACGTCGATGAACCGCTTCGTGAGCTTCTATGCCAACTACTCCTACCAGGCGAAGCCCGAGCCCGAGGGGTTCGACATCTCGGAACTGAACCTGCCGCCGAAGAACCGCTTCAACTTCGGCACGGCAATCAGCTACAGCCGGTTCCTCGGCAACCTGTCCATCGGCTTCACGGACAGTGCGTTCTGGCAGGATGTGCTCGACGATCGCTATCACGGCACGACCGATTCGTATACGGTGGTCAACGGCGGCTTCGGCGTGAAGTGGGCGGGCGACAAGGTGACGACGTCGATCAAGGCGATGAATCTTGGCAACCAGGAAGTGCAGCAGCACGTCTTCGGCGATGTTACGAAACGTCAGATTGTCGGGGAGCTTAAGGTTCAGTTCTAAGAAGGTAAGAGGTAGAAGGTAGAAGGTAGAATAGTTTTACCTTTTACCTTTTACCTTTTACCTTTTACCTTTTACCTTTTTCATTGACCCCGATACGGCTCTTAGCGCTAGACATCGACGGCACCATCCTCGACAGCCAGGGACACGTTCCCGACGCGAACCGCGATGCGATCGCGCGCGCCATCGAGGCGGGAGTGGAGGTGGCGCTCGCCACGGGACGCCGCTACGACTTCGCGCGTCCAATCTTCGAGAAGCTCCCGGCGCCGTTGACCCTGATCCTGAGCAACGGCGCCATCGTCAAGACGCGTGACGGCGAGACGCTGATACGCAGCCTGCTGCCGCGCCATGTTGCGCACGACGTGCTGACACGGGTGCCGGAACACCGTGAGAGCGCCGCGGTCGTGTTCGACCGGCCGCGCGACGGGCAGGTGGTGTTCGAAGCGATTGACTGGGAGCACCCGCGTCATCATCGGTTCTTCGCGTCGAACCGGCCGTTCCTGAGCGAAGTGGCGCCGCTCGAGAACTGTCTGACCGAGGATCCAATCCAGGTGATGTTCTCGGGCGGATGTATCGAGATGCGGAAGCTGTTCGAGCAGCTCCAGCAGATCGGCGGCGACTTTTCGGTGACGCTCACCGAGTACGAACATCGGGATTTCTCGCTCGTGGACGTCGTCCGCGCCGGCTGCTCGAAGGGATCGGCGCTGCGCGAGTGGGCGGCGCGGCGCGGGTTTCAGCCGCGCGACGTGATGGCGATCGGCGACAATCTCAATGACCTCGAGATGCTCGAGTTCGCCGGCGTACCGGTTGTGATGGGCAACGGCCTCGAGGAATTGAAGGCGCGCGGATGGGCGATGACCGCGCACAATGACGACGCGGGGGTCGCGGAAGCGATTCGCCGTTTTATTCTCGGCGGCCCATAACCACTATCGGCGGGAGCGCCGCCATACAGGTGTAGGCCGAGGCTTTATAGGTGTAGGCCGGCGCTTTACAGGTGTAGGCCGGGGCTTTATGCCCCGGCAACAATCGATAAATGGCAATGGGAATGGGGCTACGGCTCCCCAAATCGGAAGGAAGTCGCGGAAGCCGTCAGGCGCGGACGGGCGAGGCCGCGGCGGCATCGGGGCCGAAGAAGTCCGGCCTGACCTCGACTGCCTGGAAGGAAGCGAAGGCCCTCATCTGGGCGCGCCGCG
>JBKPLP010000022.1:0-14564 GCA_046731735.1 Acidobacteriota bacterium | reverse complement strand
TCAACGTCGTCTCGATCGAGATGCCGGCGCTGCGGGAGCGGAAAGAGGACATCAACCAGCTCGCGAGCTTCTTCCTGCGCCGCTTCGCCGGCGAGCTGAAGAAGCGCGTCGACGGCATCGGGCCGGACGCGCAGAAGCTGCTGATGCGCTACAACTGGCCGGGCAACATCCGCGAGCTCGAGAACGCCATCGAGCGGGCGGTGCTGCTGACCGAAGGACCGCAGCTGTCGAGCTCGGACCTGTCGCTCGGGGAACTGTCCACGGGACAGCCATCCGGGGACGCCAGCCCCGTCGTGAAGATTCCGCCGACCGGAATCGCGCTCGAAGAGATCGAGCGCCAGGCGATCATCGAAGCGCTCAAGATGTCGAATTGGGTCCAGAAGGACGCCGCGGAACTGCTCGCGATCAGCCCGCGCGTGATGAACTACAAGATCAAGACGCTCGGGATCGACTATTCGCGCGGCGGACGGCGGCCGATGCCTCAGCCGCCGGTGGAGAGCGCCGTCGCTTCATAGACGGCGCCTGTTAGTAGAAGGTAAAAGGTAAAAGGTAGAAGGTAGAAGGCAAAAGTTTTTTACCTTTTACCTTTTACCTTTTACCTTTTCCTTTTACCTTTCATGCTTTCGGATGCGCCTTCCTGTAAGCCTCTATTAGCTGCGCCGAATTCACGTGCGTGTAGCGCTGCGTGGTGCTCAGGCGCGCGTGGCCGAGCAGCTCCTGGATCGACCGCAGGTCCGCGCCGTGCTCGAGCAGGTGCGTGGCGAAGGAGTGCCGCAGCGCATGCGGGCTGATCCCGAACCGCGTGCTGCACGAGGCCACATACTTCCTCACCAGCCGATCGACGCTGCGCGTCGAGAGGCGTCCACCCTGGTAGTTCAGAAATAGTGGTTCCGCTCGTCGCTGTCTTCTCGCCACCGATCCGGATCGGATCGCGGATCCCGGATCCCGGATCCCGGCCGCGATTTCTTCCCGATCCTTCAGCCACGCGCGCAGCGCCCCTTCCGTCGAGCGATTGAACGGGACGATGCGCTCCTTCCGTCCCTTCCCCATCACCCGGACGACGCGGCTGGCGAGATTGACGTCTTCCAGTCCCAGCCCCACCAGCTCGCTCAGGCGCAGCCCTGAGGCATAGAACAGCTCGAGGATCGCCTTGTCGCGCCGCCCGAGCGGCGTGGCGGTGTCCGGCATGTCGAGCAACGTCGCCATCTCCGCTTCGCCAAGATGCGCCGGCAGCCGCTGCTCGCGTTTCGGCGTGCCGACGAGCGCCGCCGGATCGCCCTCGATTTCCCCTTCGCGCCGCAGATACCGCCCGAAGGTTCGGATGGCCGCGAGCTTGCGCGCGGCGGACGACCGGGAGTTCCCCCGCTGGTGCAGGTCCCCCAGAAACGCCCGGATGTGAAGGTGATCGAAATCCGACGCCGCGAGGTCGGCACGGCGGCGCCCGAGATGCCCGGCGAGAAACGACACGAACTGGGCGAGATCGCTTTCGTAGGCGCGAACCGTGTTCGCGGACGCGTTCTCGTTGAGACGGAGATGTTCGAGGAAGCTCTCGAGCTGATCCTTCACCGTGTCGATCCCGCGGTGACCGGCTGCGACTCCACCCAGACGGCGAGGTCGGCCAGTGCCCGCTCTGACATCGCGACCTTTCTATCGGCCTTCTTGCGCGGGATCTTGCGCCCGCCTTCCGCCGACAGCGGCAGCATGATGCCGAAGGTGATGTTCGTCGGCTGGTAGCTGCGCGGCTCCGCATGCGACACGTAATAGGCCAGCGCGCCGATCGCCGTCGTCCTCGGCGGCACGGCGAGCGGCTCGCCCAGCGCGAGCGCCGCGGCGTTGCGTCCGGCGATGAGCCCCGACGCCGCCGACTCCACGTAGCCTTCGACGCCGGAGATCTGCCCGGCGAAAAACAGGTCGTCGCGAGACTTCGTCTGCCACGTCTCGCGCAGCACGTCCGGACCATTGAGGTAGGTGTTCCGGTGGATCATCCCGAAGCGCACGAACTCGGCCTGCTCGAGCCCCGGAATCAGTTTGAGCACGCGCGCCTGCTCGCCCCACTTCATCTGGGTCTGGAAGCCGACCAGGCTGAAGTGATCGCCGGCGAGGTTGTCCTGGCGCAGCTGCACGGCGGCGTAGGGCTCGCGTCCCGTGCGCGGGTCGACGAGACCGACCGGTTTCATGGGTCCGAAGCGAAGCGTGTCGACGCCGCGCGACGCCATGACCTCGATCGGCAGACAGCCCTCGAAGAACCTCGCCTCGTCGAAGTCGTGCAGCGGGGCCCGCTCGGCCGAGAGCAACGCGTCGTAGAAGCGCGCGTAGTCCTCGGCGGTCATCGGGCAGTTCAGGTAGTCACCTTCATCGGTGGCGGGGTCTAAAGACCCCGCCCCACAGGTGTTCGCGTCCGACGGTAGGGCGGGGTCTTTAGACCCCGCCGACCCCGCCGACCCCGCCGACCCCGTCCCTCTCAAACTGCGGCCCCAGCGCGACGCGCGAAACACCTTCGACATGTCGATGGTCTCGGCGAGCACGATCGGGCTGATGGCGTCGTAGAAATACAGGTGGTCGGCGCCGACGAGCGCAGCGATGTCGGCCGACAGCGAATCGGACGTGAGCGGCCCTGTCGCGACGATCACCGGGCCGCCGATCGACTCGGGTACGCGCGGAATCTCCTCCCGCACGAGCGTGATTCGCGGATGCGAAGAGATGGCGCTGGTGATTTCGGTGGAAAACCGATCGCGATCGACGGCGAGCGCGGCGCCCGCGGGGACGCGTGCCGCGTCCGCGGCGCGCATGACCAGTGAGCCGAGCCGGCGCATCTCCTCTTTCAGAAGACCGACCGCGTTATCGAGTTTGTCGCCGCGGAAAGAATTGCTGCACACGAGCTCGGCGAGCCGATCCGTCTTGTGCACCGCCGTCGCGCGCACCGGCCGCATCTCGTGGAGGACGACAGCCACGCCGCGCGACGCGGCCTGCCACGCAGCTTCGCTGCCAGCGAGCCCGCCACCAACGACGTGAACCATTCTTTTACCTTTTACCTTTTACCTTTTACCTTTTTCCTTATCACGATCACGCCGGAGTCAGCTCTTCGGAGCGGACATAGTCACAATCCTCCTTGTGACAGAGGAGTTGGCGCCCGTAGCGCTTCGTCACCTTTTCCACCAGGAACTTCTCCCCGCACTGCGGGCATGGCTCCAGGACCGGCCGGTTCCAGAGCACGAAGTCGCAGTCGGGATAATTCGCGCAGCCGAAGAACACCTTGCCGCGCTTCGACTTCCGTTCGACGACGTCGCCGCCATCTTTCGGGCAGACGAGACCGGTCGACTTCTGCTTCACGTACTTGCAGTTCGGGTAATTGCTGCAGGCCGTGAATTCGCCGAACCGTCCCTGCTTCAGGACGAGATTCGATTCGCACTTCGGGCATTTCTCGTCGAGGATCTGATCCGGCTTCGCCGCCGTCATCCCCTGCTTCGTCGTGATGATCTTGCGCGTCGTCTTGCACTCGGGATAGCCGGTGCACGCGAGGAACTGGCCGAACCGTCCGCGCTTGACCACCATCGGCTTGCCGCAGTTCTCGCACGTCTCCTCGAGCCCCTCCCCGCTCTCGGCGGTCGGTTCGGGCGTCTCCAGCTCGCGCGTGTTCTCGCACTCGGGATAGCCGCTGCAGGCGAGGAACAGGCCGAACTTGCCGGCCTTGATCACCATCGGCTTGCCGCACTTGTCGCAGGTGACCGCCGGATCGGGCTCGTAGCCCTTCTTGAGATCCAGCATCTCCTTGCCGGCGCGCTTCAGATCCTTGACGAACTTCTTGTAGAAGCTCGAGAGCGTCTTCTCGTAGTTCGACGAGCCTTCCTCGATCTTGTCGAGATCCTCTTCGAGCTCGCGCGTGTAGTTGACGTCGAGGATGTCGTCGAACGCCGGGCTGAGCAGCTTCTCGACGAGCATCATGCCGAGCATCGTCGGCTTGAAGCGCGCTTCGATCTTGTTCACGTAGTCGCGCGCCTGGATGACGCCGATGATCGATGCGTAGGTGCTCGGCCGGCCGATGCCGTTCTCCTCCAGCGCCTTCACCAGCGTCGCCTCGGTGTAGCGCGGCGGCGGCTGCGTGAACTTCTGCTCTGGCTTGAGCTCCTTGAGATCCAGCGTGTCCGCTTCGCTGAGCGGGGGCAGCACGCCGGTGCCCTCCTCGTCCTCCGCCGACGCGGCGTCCGGGCCCGGACCTTCGGCGCTGACCTGAACCGCGCCACTGCTCGCCCCGTCCGGGCTGGCCTGCGCGCCAGCACTACCCGGCACCTGGTCGTAGACCGCCATCCAGCCGGGGAACTTCGGAACGGAGCCCTTCACGCGGAATGTGTACCCAGCCGCTTCGATATCGACGGTCGTTTCGTCGAACGTCGCCGGCGGCATCTGTGACGCGACGAAGCGGTTCCAGATGAGGCGGTAGAGATAGTACTGATCCGCCGTCAGGTGCGGCCGCACCATCTCCGGGTCGTATTGCATGGAAGTCGGCCGGATCGCTTCGTGCGCGTCCTGCGCATCCTTCTTCGCGCGGAACACATTCGGCTTGTCGGGCACGTAGTCCGGACCGAACCTGGTCCCGATGTACTCGCGAACTTCCGTCACCGCCTGGTCGGACACTCGCGTCGAGTCGGTTCTCATATAGGTGATGAGGCCGACAGATCCTTCACCGGGAATCTCGACGCCTTCGTACAGCTGCTGCGCGATCATCATCGTCTTCTTGACGGGGAACCGCGCCGCCTGCTGCAGCTTGCTGGTGATGAGCGGAGGAACGGCGTTCTTCTTGCGCTCTTTCGTCGCGACGCTCGCGACCGTCCACGTGGCCTGCTTCAGATCGTTGAGAATCGCGTCGGCTTCGGCCTGGTTGGTGACCTTGATCGCGTTCGCGCCGCGCTTCAAAAGCTTCGCGTCGAACTCCGGCGGAACCGGCCCGGCGAGGCGCGCCGTGATGTTCCAGTATTCCTCCGGAACGAACTTCTCGATTTCACGCTCGCGATCGACCACGAGCTTCAGAGCGACCGACTGCACGCGTCCGGCGCTCAGGCCGCGGCGCACCTTCTCCCAGAGCAGCGGGCTGATCTTGTAGCCCACCAGCCGGTCCAGCACGCGACGCGCCTGCTGCGCGTCGACCATCTGCTTGTTGATCGCCGTCGGATGTTCGAGCGCCGACAGCACCCCTTTCTTGGTGATCTCGTTGAACATCAGCCGGCGAATCTTCTTCTTGTTCGCCGAGCCCAGTTCCTCCGCCAGGTGCCAGCCGATCGCTTCCCCTTCGCGGTCCGGGTCGGTGGCGATGAAGATGTCGTCCGAGCCCTTGGCCGCGTCCTTCAGTTCCTTCAGAACCTTCTTCCGGCTGGCGATCACCTCGTACGACGGCTCGAAGTCGTCGTCGACATCGACCCCCAGCTTGCTCTTGGGGAGGTCGCGGACGTGCCCCATCGAGGCGATGACCTTGTAATTGCGGCCGAGATATTTATTGATGGTTTTCGCCTTGGCCGGCGATTCCACCACCACGAGCGCCTTTGCCATATAACTCTTAAGACCTTAACATCTCGTGATACGGCGGCCCTTAAAGGGCCGCCCTACGGTGTGGCGCCCCGTAAAAGGTCGCCCTACGCGTAGGGCGGGGCTTTAGCCCCGCCTCATAAACCGGCCGCCGCCGGCGCCTTTTACCTGTCCCTTGAGCTCCAGCTCCATCAGCCGCGGCAGCAGCTTCGATGCCGACATCGCGGTCGATTCCGCCAGTTCATCGAGGCTATAGACTTGACCGGGCTCCATCCCGGCCAATAAGGGGTCGTCGTTCAATAACTTAGCAGGCCCATCCGACGGCCTGGCCGCGGGCCAGCCGATGTCCTCAAGAATATCGTCCGCTGTCTCGACGACCTTTGCCCCGTCCTTCAAAAGGCTGTGGGAGCCGCGGTTACGGCCGCTCAGGACGCTGCCCGGGACCGCCATGACGTCCCGCCCCTGCTCGACGGCGCAGCGGGCGGTAATAAGGGAGCCGCTCTTCTCGGAGGCTTCGACGACGACAACCGCCAGGGAGATCCCGCTGATTATACGGTTTCGCAGGGGGAAGTTCTCGGGAAGCGGTGCCCCGCCCGGACCGAGCTCGCTGAGCACAACCCCATTTCTTACAATAGTTTCAGCCAGATCGTCGTGCTCGGGCGGATACACCCGATCCAGGCCTGACCCGAGGACCGCGACCGTGAGCCCGCCCGCATCGAGCGCTCCACGGTGCGCTGCGGAGTCGACCCCGCGGGCCAGGCCGCTCGCAACCACCATGCCCTTCTGTGCCAGCTCGCCGGCCAGGCGCGATCCGACGCTCAGCGCGTAAGAGGTTGCCGCTCTGGACCCGACGATAGCGACGACCGGGTCCCAGAGGACGGACAGGCGGCCCCTCGCCCACAGTACAGGCGGCGGATCGATGGTGCAATTCAGAAGCGGCGGATACCGCGGATCGAACCAGGGCACCACCTCCATGCCCGATCGCCCCGCCGCGGCGAGCGCGTCATCGGCCGCCGTGCGCGCGGACTCGCACAGGCTGCGCACGTCGGCGCCGCGGATTTCCATGGCGTCGGCTACCGCTTCGAGCGCGACCGTGGGATCCTGCCGCCGGAGGTCCTTGAAGACCGCCGACACGCGGGCGCGGGAGACCGAGAGCATCGAGACGCTGACGGCGGTATGAAGGTCCACACGATCCTCCCCGGCGCCAACGCCAAAGGGGCCGGCACCGCGGCTGCAGCGCAGCCATACGGCCCGACCCCTCTGTCCCCATTATAGGAGAGCTGTGTCACCGGCGGCAACGCGGATCCGATTACGAGTCGCGTAGCACGATTACGGAGAACTCCGATATTCCGTGCGTCACCAGGGGGTTGGCGGTATGAAATGCCTGGTACGTGCATTGCTGCGATCAACGAGTTCGCGTGTCTCTCCGCTCCGGAAAGCGCTTGCGGTGCCTCTGGCGGGTGACTATAGTGGAGCAAACACCCATGAGAATCCGAGCTCGAACGATCGCTCGAGCCGTGGCACTCGCCGTTCTCGCGTCCGCGTTCGCGGCCGCCGCGTATGCAGACAATCGATCGGACGCGAAGTCGCAGGTCGACTTCGGGATCAAGGTCGCGCAGAACGGTCTGTGGAAGGAAGCGACGTATCGGTGGGAGAAAGCCGTAGAGCTCGATCCCACATATGCCGCCGCGTGGAACAATCTCGGTATCGCGTACGAGCACGAAGGACGATTCGAGGACGCGCGAAAGGCGTACGAAAAGGCGGTCGCGCTCGATCCGAAGAACATCCTCATTCGCCAGAACTACGACCTGTTCAAAGAAATCAATGACCGCGCGAAACGTCGCAACGATCGTTAGCCTCACGTTGCTCGCCTTCGTGAGCGGGTGCACCAATTTCTTCGAGGTGCCCATCGAGACGCCGCTCTCGCCCAAGATGGACGTGACGGCGTTCCGCCGCGTGCTCGTCGCCGGCTTCATCAGCGGTGGAACCGACGACGTCGACGCGAACCTCGAGACGGTGCGGCTGCTGCGCAGCCAGCTGCGATCGAAGTCCGGCCTGCGCGTGATCGAAGCGGACGTGCTGCCGCTCGCGGAGCTCGCGGCCGACAAGGCGAAGACTGCAACGGCTCCGGCGGCCACTGCCCCCGACAGCGCGCCCTCGACGTCGTCGAGTGAGGGCCAGACGATTCCGGCGGTACCGCAGCTGCCCGCGTCGCCCGGGGCAGGTCCCGCCGCGCCGCCCGAGGTGAGGATCCGCAACGCGAAAGACCTCGAGAAGTACCAGTCGATCTTTTCGGACGTCGCGTTCTGGAAGAAGATCGGCGAGGAGTACGAGAACCCGCTGATCGTGACCGGCACCGTGCTCTTCACGCCGCAGCAGACGGCCGGCTTCGTCACGCGGAATCGCGAACAGGTCGATCAGTACGGCCGCCGCGTGGTGATCCCGGAGCGCATGTACATCGAGCGGAAAGGTTTCGCGCTGTCGCCGAAGTTCATCTTCATCGACGGCCGGACCGGGACCACCCTCCATACCGAATCGATGCACGAGGAAATCCTCTACAGCTCGCAGCAGAACACGCCGGCGCTGTCGTCGTATTTCGAGCTGATGGACAAGGTCATCCCCGCGTTCCTCGGCACGCTCAGCACCCAGAAGATCCGCGGCACCCGCGTCCTCCTCAGGTAACAGCCCGCCTTCGCCGCCGGGCGGCTTCGGCAGGACGCCTCGGATTGCGGCTCGGCGCCGGTCCGTGCTAGACTAAATCTTTTGTATACAGGTAGAAGGCCCGATTCTGGGGCTTCGCCGGAGGGCGTGAACGTGTTCGCAATCATCCAGGCTGGCGGGCGTCAGGTGAAGGTCAACCCGGGCTCCGTGGTTACCATCGACCGCGTCGACGCCGAGGCGGGCAAGGAAATCACTTTCGAGCAGGTGCTGTTCCTGTCGAAGGACGGCGGCGAGATGCTCGCCGGCGCGCCGTTTGTCGCCAACGCGAAAGTCGTCGGCGTCGTCGACAGTGAATCGCGCGGGCCGAAGATTCGCGTGTTCAGGAAGAAGCGCCGGAAGGGCTTCCGCAAGACGCGCGGACATCGCAGCACCTACACGCGCGTGCGGGTCACCGACATCCTTATTTAGCGATCGTCAATCGTCAATCGGCAATGCGATCGGCACTGGGCACTCGGCAATCGTCAATGAAGCGTCATGGCACATAAAAAAGGACAGGGCAGCTCGCGCAACGGGCGCGACAGCAACTCGCAACGGCTCGGCGTGAAGCGCCACGACGGCAACCTCGTCACTGGCGGATCGATCCTCGTGCGCCAACGCGGACGGAGGTTCCGCCCGGGCCTGAACGTCGGCCTCGGCAAGGACGACACGCTGTTCGCGAAGGTGGACGGGCGCGTGAAGTTCGAAGATCACGGCGCGCGCGGCCGCGTCATCAGCGTCCTTCCATTAGAGTAGGGCGGCCCTTTCCGGGCCGCCAGATGGCGGGGCTAAAAGCCCCGCCCTACCTGTGTTCGTAGACGAAGTCGACATCCACGTCACCGCTGGCCACGGCGGCCGGGGCGCCATGGCGTTCCGGCGCGAGAAGTTCGTCCCGCGCGGCGGTCCCAGCGGCGGTGACGGGGGTCCCGGCGGCAACGTCTATCTCGCCACGAACGCGAACCTCAACACGCTCCTCAATTATCGCTTTCAGAAAATCTTCGAAGCGGGTCGCGGCGGCCACGGCGAAGGATCGAATCGCACGGGCAAGAACGGCGCGGACATCGATCTCGAAGTGCCGCCGGGCACGTCGGTGTACGAGAAACAAGAGGACGGCGAATATGTGCTCGTCGCGGATCTGACCGCGGACGGCCAGCGGGTACTCATCGCGAAGGGAGGGCTTGGCGGACACGGCAACGCATCCTTCGCCTCGTCGACCAATCGCGCGCCGCGCAAGACCCAGCCGGGTCTGCCAGGCGAGGAGAAGGATCTTCGCCTCCACCTGAAGCTGCTCGCGGATGTGGGGCTGGTGGGATTCCCGAACGCCGGCAAGTCGACGATGATCTCGCGCATCTCGGCGGCGCGCCCGAAGATCGCCGACTATCCGTTCACGACGCTCGTGCCGAACCTCGGCGTGGTGGGGCTGTCGGGCGATCGATCGTTTGTCGTCGCCGACGTGCCGGGACTGATCGAAGGGGCGCACGCCGGGCACGGGCTCGGCCACCGGTTCCTCAGCCATCTCGAACGCACGAAGGTGCTGGTGCACCTGGTCGACGTGTCGTCCGCGAGCGCCCGCGATCCGGTGAGCGACTTCGATGTCATCACGCGCGAGCTCGAGCTCTTTCCGCGAGGAGCGGAGCGGGGCGAAGGGGCCCCCGCGAGCGACGAGCCAGGCGGGGTGCAGGGGACCCCGCCGACAATAAAAGGAAGCCATGCGGCCGGCGAGCGCTTGTCCGAGAAGCCGGTGATTGCGGTTGCCAACAAGATCGACGCGCTCGACGATCCGGATCGGCTCGCGCGGCTGCGCGCGCACGTCGAGACGCTCGGGCTGCCGTTCCACGCCGTGTCGGCGGCAACCGGCGAAGGCGTCGGCACGCTCCTCGAGGCGATCTGGCGCGAGGTTGCGGCAGCGCGAGATCGCGCCTCGGCCGGGGGCACTACCGAACCGCGAATCGCCAACCCCGAACCGCGAACCGCGAGTCCCGAACCGCATCCCATCACCGAATGAACACCGCCGGGCGCATCGGGCTTCTCGGCGGAACACTCGACCCCATCCACGCCGGACATGTCGAGACGGCGCGGGCGGCAAAGCGTGCGCTCGGCCTCGATCGTGTCTACGTGCTTCCGTCGAACGTGCCGCCACATCGCGCGCAGCAGCCGTTCGCGTCGGGTTACCATCGATTTGCGATGACGGCGCTCGCGATTGACGGAATCGACGGGCTGGCCGCCAGCGACATCGAGCTCCGCGCGCCGGGTCCGTCGTACACCGCCGACACGCTGACCCGATTCCGCGAGCGCAGCGGCATTCCAGGTACGCGGATCTTCTTCATCACCGGAGCCGACGCCTTTGCCGAAATTGAAACGTGGCACCGCTATCCGGACGTCTTGGAGCTCGCGCACTTCGCAGTGGTATCCCGTCCACAGTTCCCGGTCGAGCGTCTGCGTGACGTGCTGCCCTCGCTCGCGCCGCGCATGATCTCCGTGGCCGCCACCCGCGAACCGCGAACCGCGAACCGCGACTTCCCGGGCATTTTTCTCATTGACGCGCCGACCCCGGATGTTTCGTCCACCGAGATCCGCCGCCGCCTGTTCGCGGGCGAGCCGGTCTCCGCGATGCTGCCGGACGCCGTAGAGCGGCACATCCACCAGCATCGTCTTTATTCCAGCAGTCCCGATTCTCTCTCGGCAGATCACTTGCATGGCCAAAGCTGAAAAGCGGCGAACCACCGCGGGCGCGAGGAGGCGATTGACCGGCGACGTCGGTCGAGTCGTCCGCGCCGCGCTCGATAAGAAGGCACAAGACGTCGTCGTGCTCGACCTGCGTCACACGCCGGCATTCACCGATTACTTCGTACTGTGCACCGGGTTGAACGTGCGGCAGGTGAAAGCGATCGCGGACGCCGTCGAGGAACACCTGCGTGCCGCGAAGGTGCGGCCCTCGCACGTCGAAGGGTACGAGCGCGGCGAATGGGTGTTGATGGACTACTTCACGTTCGTCGTCCACGTCTTCACGGCGCAGACGCGCGCGTTCTACGCACTGGATCGGTTATGGGGTGACGCCGAGCGGATCGAGGTCAGCGAACCTTCTTGACGGCCTGCTCGCCGTCCTGCTCGCGCCCGCCTGCGCCGCCTGCGACCACCCGCTCGACGAACCCACGCTCGGACCCGTCTGCCGTCCATGCTGGAACGCGATCGTTCCGATCACGCCTCCACTGTGTGACGCGTGCGGCGATCCGCTGCCGTCGTGGCGCGTCATCAGCGTCGAACAGAACCGGTGCGCGAGATGCCGCCGCCGCGGATCCCCGCTCACCCGCGGCCGCGCCATCGGCGAGTATTCCGGCTCGCTTCGCCGCATCGTCCAGGCACTGAAGTACGACGGCCGGCAGTCCATCGGCAGGCAGCTCGCCGCGCGGCTGGAGGTTCACGGCGCGGATGTCCTGGACGGCGCCGATTGCTGCGTCCCCGTTCCGTTGCACCGATCGCGCCAGCGGTCGCGGGGATTCAACCAGGCGGCGGAGATTGCGCGGCATCTTCCGATCGCGATGAATCACCTTCTGACGCGCGTGCGCGCGACGCCGTCGCAGACCGATCTGCCGGCCGCCAGACGTCACGCGAACGTGCGGAACGCGTTCGCGGTACGGCGGCGCGCCGACGTCACCGGTCGTGTCGTCGTGCTCGTCGACGACGTGAGCACGACCGGCGCGACCCTCCACGCGTGCGCGCGTGTGCTACTGGCGGCGGGTGCCCGCGAAGTGCGCGCGCTGACGGTGGCGCGAGTGGTCAGCAGAGGCGCGTGAGCGTTTTCTCCATGACCGCGCGCACGGTCACGGACCGCCGTCGGCCGCAGACCGAAGTACCGGCGCGGAGGTCAACCGATCCGGGGTTCGAGCGCGCCGAGAACATCGGCAGATACCGCGTCCCGCGGACGCTCGCCGTCGAGCCGCAGCCAGCCGTCCTGCGCCGCCTGGCGATGGTAGCTCTCGCGCACCCGCGACAGCAGCGCCAGATCGCGCTCGTAGCGATCGCGGTTGGTCGCCTTGCGCTGCACCGCCGTCTCCGGCGCGATATCGAGCAGGATCGTGAGATCCGGTTGGGGCAGGAACTTCTGGATGTCGCGGAGCCACCGAGGATCGAGCCCCTGCGCCTCGCCGTACGCGATGCTCGACGCCAGATACCGATCGCACACGAGGATCCTTCCGGCCTCGAGAGCGCTGGTCATCTCGCGACGTTTCTCGTAGCGGTTCGCGACATACATCAACTGCATGACGTCCGCGGCGTAGTCGCGTTCGCCGTGCAGCGCTCGCGAGATCTCCGCGCCGATGGGGGTGGCGTAATCGGGGAACGACAGGAGCCGGCATTCCCGCCCGAGTGCGGTCACGCGATCGCGGACGCGCTCCGCCTGGGTCTGCTTGCCGCTTTGGTCCAGGCCTTCGAAGGCGATGAGTAAACCTCGCAGGTCGCTGCTCACGTCTCGAGGGCCAGCAGATCGTCGATCGTCTGACGCCGCCGGATCACCGACCAGCTGCTGCCGTCGACCAGTACTTCGGCGGCCATGGTGCGGCGGTTGTAATTGGAGGCCATGACGGCGGCGTAGGCGCCGGCGTCGAGCACGGCAAAGAGATCGCCCGGCTTCGGGCGCACGAGCCGGCGATCCTTCCCGAGCGTGTCGCTCGTCTCGCACAACGGTCCGACGATGTCGGCGGTGATGTGGGGTCCGCCGCCCGGTTCGACCGGCTCGATGCGATGGTAGGCGCCGTACAGCATCGGCCGCAGCAACTCGGTCATGCCGGCATCCAGAATGACGAACACCTTGCCGCCGGGGCGGTTCTTCACATCCACGACGCGGGTCAGCAGCGCGCCCGCGGGCGCGACGATGCTGCGGCCCGGCTCGAGAATGATGGCGAGTCCCGACTCCCGCACGATCGGAATCAGCGCCGCGGCGTAGTCCTGGGCGCTCGGCACGACGCCGCCGTCGTACGACACGCCGAGCCCGCCGCCCAGATCCAGATGATCGATCGCGATCCCGTCGTCGCCGAGCTCGCGCGCCAGGGCCACGATCGCCTGCGCCGCGCTCTGCAGCGGCTCGAGATTCGTGATCTGCGATCCGACGTGGATGTGCAGCCCGACGATTTCGATCCCCGGGGCTTTCGCGAACCGATGCGCCAATTCCTTCACCGCGTCGAGCGCGATGCCGAATTTGTTCGCCTTGAGCCCGGTCGAGATGTGCGGATGGCTGCGCGCGTCGATGTCGGGATTCACCCGCAGCGCCACCCGGGCCCGGACGCCGCGGTCGCGCGCGAGCGCGTCGATCCGTTCGAGCTCCCCCTCCGACTCCGCGTTGATCGTCTTGACCCCCAGATCGATCGCCTGCGCCAGCTCCGCCGGGGTCTTGCCGACGCCGGTGAAGACGATCTGATCGGGAATGTAGCCGGCGCGCAGCGCGACGTCGATCTCGCCGCCGGAGTTCGCATCGGCGCCGGCGCCGAGGCTGCGCAGCAGGCGCGCGATCGCCAGCGTCGAGTTCGCCTTCAGCGCATAGTGCAGCGCGTGCGGATAGGAACGGAACGCATCGTCAATCGATCGATAGCGCGCGGCAATCGTGGCGGTGCTGTAGACGTAGAGGGGAGTTCCTTCGGCGGCGGCGACCTCGGCGAGCGGCACGCCCTCGCACCGGAGAGCGTCGTGAACGCGGTGAAATCCTGTCACGGAAGAGGAAATTGTACCGTGAAGGGCGGAACTTTGGAACGTCAGATTTGATATCATGCCGGTGCCGCACGCATGAATGTTGATTCTCCTGCCGCGCAGCAGCTGACGCCCGACAGCCTGATCGAACAGTGTCTCAGCGGCGATCAGGCGGCATGGGAGACGATCGTCCGCCAGAACTGGCGCAAGGTGTTCAACGTCGCGTACAAGTTCGTCGGCAAGCATGACGAGGCGGAAGATCTGACGCAGGACATCTTCCTGAAGATCTTCAAGGCGCTGCGGACGTTCGATCGGCGCGCGAACTTCCAGACGTGGATCATCAGCATCAGCCGCAATTTGTGCATCGATCACTATCGCAGCGTGCGGAAGGAGCGCCAGACGATTGCGCGGGAAGTAGACACCTCCGACCTGCAGCCGCCGTCGCGGGAACGCACCCCCTACGCGCTGGCGGAGCACCAGGATCTGCGGGCACAATTGAAGCAGGCGCTGGAAGCGCTGCCGGAGACCCTGCGCACCGCCGTCGTGCTGCGCGATCTGCAGGAGCTCTCGTACCAGGAAATCGCCGATCGCCTCGCGCTGCCGGAAGGCACCGTGAAGTCGCGGATCAATCGCGGCCGCCTCGAACTGGCGCGCCAGCTGAAGCGGCTGCA
>JBKPLP010000021.1:0-24473 GCA_046731735.1 Acidobacteriota bacterium | reverse complement strand
GCCAGCACCGAGCACGCAATCGCGCCACCGAGGACGAAGGGATTGTGGGTGACGACGGAAAGGCATGCGTACAGGGCGCTGAACGTCAGGAGCTCGAATGCGGAGCCGCGCAGGACGACTCCTCTTTGGTACTCGATGTGCCCGGTAATGCTCCCCCGATGCACGGCCCGCAGCAGGAACCAGTTTCGAAGGTGGCGAAGGTGCACTGTCAGCTGAATGAGCACGAGCGCGCCCATCGCGACGGTAAATACATCGCGAGTTTCCCAGGCCGAACTGACGCGCGCGAAGAACCATACGTACACTGTGCTCGCAACGAGAATCGCGACGAACCTCGGGCTGATCCGACGCAGCGCGTTCACGTCCCGCTGGAAGGCGGGTGTAATCTCGTAGCTGCCTTCGAACACGATTGTTGATTGGGCCTGGTACAGGCGAGCGCAGGCGAGCGTGAAGCAATAGTCCGACGTGTACAAGGCCGCCCAGATCAGCGGGAAAAGCCATTGCGTTTCAGTAATCATGAGCCTCGATCAGCGAAGTCAGGAGGTGAATCGGGCCGGGGGCGGCCAGTCCCGTGCGAGAGCAAGATCCTCACCAGCAAAGCGCCGCACCCATTTCCGCAAGAGCCGGGGCCGCCAAAACTCCGGCGAGCCAATGACTCGCACACTCTATGCGATTACGACATAGCATTTTCATTTTCGTAATCCGCAGCCATTGAGTACGAGGCTGCCAGCGCCTATGCCGACTGACGTGACCCTCACCGTCGCGAAGCTGGCGTCGCTCTTCGCCTCTGTCGTCGCCGCCCTCTACGCCAGCGCGCAACTCGAGCCCGCGCCGATGGTCGCACTATTCCTGTCCGGGGGGCCGCTCTACGCCATCATCCTCTGGCTGCAAAGAGACGCACATCGAACCGGCGTAGGCGCGGTGGTGGACCTCGGGTACTTTCTGCTGCTGGCGTGGCCCTTCGTCATTCCGTGGTACATGTTCAAAACCCGTGGCCGATCCGGATGGCGACTCTCGGCGGGACTGTTTGGTCTCATTGCCGCGCCGTACGTGACGGGTCTGCTGGTCGCGTTAGCCGTGTCGCGTTAGACCCTCCCTGGCTGTACGCGGCCGCGGGTGTGGCAGCGGCAGCCGTCGTCGAGCGTGTGGCGGCAGAGATAATTGCCCCTGTCGATTTCCAGCCGCCTTGTTCGTCTCTGAGATGAGACGTGACACGGTAGCGGGCGCGCATGGCGCGCGCCGGCCGGGGTCACCTGGAGAACAACAATGCCTCAGTTCCTGCTGCTGCTCTACGACACGCCCGCCGCCGTCAGCCATTTCAAATCGCTCAGCCCTGAAGAGATGCAGAAAGCCGTGGAAAAATACATGGCGTGGTCGAAGAAACCGTTCACGGTCGACAGCAAGCGGCTCGGCGAAGACCGCGGACGTCTGATGAAGGCCGTGAACGGAAAGCCGCGGGCCACCGACGGTCCGTATAGCGAAACGAAGGAAGTGCTGGGCGGCTTCTACTTGATCGAAGCGGCTGACTACGACGAGGCGGTCGCGCGCACGGGCGATCATCCACACCTCGAGCACGGCGGCACGATCGAAATCCGCAAACTCTACGGCCAGTGAACGCACTCGACGACACCAGCCCGCTGCTCGAACACCTGTTCCGGCATCAGGCGGGCCGCATAACGGCCCGCCTGGTGCGGCTTCTCGGTCCGGTGAACTTCGCGCTCGCCGAGGAGGCGGTGCAGGAAGCGCTGGTGCGGGCGCTGCAGACGTGGCCGTATGAGGGGGCGCCCGGCAACCCTGCCGGCTGGCTCTTCCGCGTGGCACACCACATCGCGATCGACGCCGTGCGCCGCGACAGAACGTTCGCTGCAAAGACCGATTCGGTCGTCGCCGAGCTGACGCGTTCCGCGTCGCAGGCCATCGCCGACCCGGATGCCGGCGAGCTTCGAGACGATGAGCTGCGAATGATTTTCATGTGTTGCCATCCGGCGCTGGCGCGGGAGGCGAGCGTCGCGCTCAGCCTCAAAACCGCCGGCGGCTTCAGCACGCGCGAGATCGCGCGCGCGTTCCTCGCCGACGAACGGGCGATCGCACAACGCCTCGTCCGCGCCAAGCGGCAGATTCGCGATGCGCAGCTGACGCTCGATATGCCGGCGGCGCCGGAGCTCGCCGCACGGGTTGATGCGGTCATCGAAGTTCTCTACTTGATGTTCAACGAGGGATACGCGGCGCAGTCCGGCGAGACGCTGATCCGGCAGGATCTCTGCGTCGAGGCGATTCGTCTCGCACGGCTGGTCGCGTCCGCGCCGATCGCCACGCCGCGCGTGCACGCGCTGGTCGCGCTCATGGCGCTGCAGGCGGCGCGGCTCGCCGCGCGGGTGGACGAGCTCGGCGATCTCGTGCTGCTGGAAGACCAGGACCGTGCCCGGTGGGACGATCGCCTGATCGCGCTCGGCTTCCATCATTTCGATCTCTCGATGGCGGGTGATGACGTCTCTGAATACCACGTGCAGGCGGCAATCGCGGCGACGCACGCACGCGCGACCGACGCGTCGTCCGTGGACTGGTCACTCATTCTGGGGCTGTATGACGATTTGCTCACGAAGAATCCCTCGCCCGTAGTCGCGCTGAATCGGGCCGTGGCGATTGCGCGGGTTCATGGGCCGGCGGCCGGTCTTGCCGCCGTCGCGCCGCTCGAGCGCGATCCTCATATGCGCCGTTACCATCTGCTGCTCGCGGTGCGGGGGCAGCTGCTCCTCGATCTTGGGCGGATGTCGCCAGCGGCTGACGCGTTCAAAGCAGCGCTCGCCTGCGAATGCTCGCAGCCAGAGCGGCGGTTCCTGGAGCGCAGACTTCAGCAGTGCGGCGACCCAGCCGCCGTCCGCCGGCACTGAGCCACGTCTAATCGAGGTTCGACGGATTGGCGACGGCCGCGACGAAACTGGTCAGCACGTCCAACGCAGGTGCGAGATCCGCCTCCTATACCAGATGACACGCACCCGGCCCCACATGGCGTAGTGCGGGCACTTGGTCCATGATGTCGGTGGCACCATCACCTCGAACGCCATTGAGCGATGAAGGGACGACTGTCCATGCGAAGACGCGTCACCGCGATTGCCGTGCTGTCGGCGGCGATCACCATCAGCACGATTGCACGGTCCGACCCGCAATTCAGCGCCGAACGGTTCAGGGCCCACGTGACCTTTCTCGCCGACGATGCGCTCGAAGGGCGCGAGGCGGGCACGCGCGGCCACGAAATCGCGGCGCGGTATGTCGCCGCGCAATTCGCCTCGATGGGGCTGAAACCGGGAGGCACCGACGGAACGTTCTTCGAGCAGGTGCCGCTGTCCGAGTCGCGGCTGGCCGCCATGCCGGAGGTCTCGATCACCACCGCTGCGGGCACGAAGGCGCTGAAACAGGGAGAGACGGCGATGGTCCGCGGGCCGATCGCCGGCGGCGCCGCTCACGTGAAGGCGCCAGTCGTGTTCGCCGGCTTCGGCATCACCGACGCGGCCAGCGGCATCGACGATTACGAAGGGGTCGACGTGCGGGGAAAGGCGGTCGCGCTGTTGTGGGGCGCGCCGACCGGAATCGACAGCGAGATCGGCGCACACCTCGGGAACCAGAAGCTGCGCACCGCCGCGAGCCACGGAGCAGCGGCGCTGATCATCTTGTCTACGCCTGGCCACGGCATCCCATGGCCGCTCGTTCTCAGGTACCTCGCCCCACCAGCCACCGTGTTCGTTCAGAAGGACGGCACGCCGTTCGATGAAGCGCCCGGACTGCGCGCGGGCGCGTTTCTGGATCCAAACGCGTCGGCGGCGCTGTTCGAGGGAAGTCCGCAAACGCTGGCGAGCATCCTCGAAGACGTGAAGAAGCCGGGCGTTCGTCTGCGCGGGTTCGAGACGAAAGCTACCGTCGAAATCTCCGTGCAAACCACGACCCGCCAATACACGAGCCCGGAGGTGATCGGACTGATCGAGGGTCGCGATTCCAGGCTGCGGAAGGAATACGTGGCGCTGATGGCGCACGCGGATCACATTGGCATGACCAGCGAGGGTCCCGATCGGATCAACAACGGCGCGCTTGACAACGCCGCCGGCGTGGCCACGCTCCTCGAAGTCGCGCGCGCGTTTGCGACATCCGCGGAACCTCCGCGCCGATCCATTCTCGTCGTCGCGAACACGGCCGAGGAGAAGGGGCTGGTCGGCGCCGAGTACTTCGCGCGTTACCCGACGGTTCCGATCGAAGGTGTTGCTGCGGCCATCGATCTCGACATGCCGATGCTGCTCTACGACTTCACGGACGTGGTCGCCTACGGCGCAACGCACTCGACATTGGAGAAAGAGTTCAGGAGCGCCGGCGCCGCGATGGGCATTACCTTATCGCCTGACCCGATGCCCGAACAGGCCGTCTTCGTGCGTTCCGATCACTACCCGATGGTGAAGGCTGGGGTGCCGGCCGTCATGCTGGCCACAGGCATGGCGAACGGCGGCAAGCAGGCGTGGGACAGATTCCTCGCCACGAACTATCACCAGCCGTCTGACGACTTGTCACAGCCGATTGTCTGGCGCGCGGGAGCAAAGTTCGCCGAGCTCAATTACCGCGTCGTCCGCATGCTGGCCGAGGAGAGTGCGCGACCACGGTGGTACTCGAAGGATTACTTCGGCGATTTGTATGCGCCCAAAGCCAAGAAAGCAGGCCGCTGAATGGCGGCCCTAAAGGGCCGCCCTACAGTCCCTGATACGCCCGGAACATTCCCCGGAAGTATTTCAAGACGCGGATCGGGTCGGCGGACTCCGGAATCTCTGCGAAGCAGTAGCCCTGGAAGTTCATGTCCTTCAGGCCCGTAATCAGCTTCCGCCAGGGATACTCGTCGAGCATCAGGTCGCGCATGTGGACCTGTCCGATCTGCTTCTTCAGCAGATTGAAATTCGCATCCCAGCCATCGTCGAGCAGATCCGTCTGATTCGAATTCCAGCACGCATACAGTGTGGGAGGATTGCCGGCGTAATCGAAGATCTTCCGGATGCGCGGCACGCGCTGGGTCGTTTCGCCGTGAACCTCGAGCTGCAGCTTGATGCCGTTGTCGCGCGCGAAGGCGGCGCACTCCGCCAGCGACTTGCCGATCTGCTCGAGGGTCTTTTCCTCCGGTACCTTCGAGTTGCGCGGAAGGCCGTTCGGCCGCACCTTCACGCTCGGCGAGCCGAGGTCCTTCGCGAGCTTGATCCACTCCTTCGTTTCGTCGATGTTCTTCCGCACGACCGCGGGATCGTCGGCCTGGTACTCGCACGTGGTCCCCAGGCCGCCGATCTTGACCGGCGAGCTCTCGAACTGCTTGCGCACTTCCGCGCGCTGCGCCGGCGTCAACGTAATCTCCACGCCGTGCTTGTGGGTGGTCCGCAGCTCGACCGCTTCGAATCCGGTTTCGGTCAGATTCTTGATGATCGTCGGGACATCCCAGTCCTTGGCGATGTTGTACGTGACGGTGCCGAGGTGCAGGCCGTTGCGCGCGGGCGGCGGCGCGGCAGGTTGCGCCTGAGCGCCGGTCCGTATCGGCCTGGCTGCCGGAAGGACGGGCAGCGCCGCAACGGTGGCAAGAAAGTCTCGTCGTTTCATGGCAGGAGAGTAGCAGAAAAGCTATCAGCTCTCAGCTGTCAGCTAGCTGAGAGCTGATGGCTGATGGCTGATAGCTAGATCGCGTGATCAATGGGAAATGCCCGGCCGCTGAACGCGCGGATTTGCGTCCACGGCTCGGGCGGATCCGCCCAGAAGGGATCGCTGGAGTCGAGGCCGAGTGGGAGAAATGCAACGGAGCAGAGATACAGCGAGCCGGTCGAAATGTAGGTCTCGCCGATGCCTTCCTGGTGGCCGCAGAAGCCGATGCGCAGCCAGCCGCCTTCGTCGAACGTCGCCGGGGCCTCCAGGGTTTTCCTGATGACCGCGGTCAACGCGCCGCGGACCTGCGCCGGCGGAACTTCTTTCGGCAGCGCACCCCGAAGCGCCATCGCCGCGAGGAGGTGGAACGCGCCGCAGCGGTAGGCGAGCGAGCGGCCGATCGGCGGAAACGTCCCGTCGGGGCCGATGAAGCGTTCCTGGATCGCCGCGTAGCGGCGCGCGCGCTCGTCGGCTTTGGGCGCGAGATCCTTCCACGCCGCGTGCTCCTCCCGGAACGCGTCGAGGACGTCGAGCAGCATCGGCTGGATGACGAAGCTGTTGTAGTAGTCCCAATGAAACGCCGGACCGTCGCCGTAGGCGCCGTCCCCCTTGTACCACTGGTCGTGCTGGCGCAGCGCGAAATCCACGCGCATGCGGTCCCATTTTGCGCCGAGCTTCGCCAGCGCGGCTTCGACGGTCGCGGAAAACAACAGCCAGTTGTTGAACCCGGGCTGGATGCCTCGCGTGGCCTCGAGCGCAGCGACGAGGTTCTGCTTCGTCTTGGTGTCGAGCGCGTCGCGGAGCGCACGCGGCGCTCGCAGCAGCCCCTGCCCGAGAAACGCGGCATCGACCAGCGGCTGACCGCCGCTCGTGAAATTCATGAAATCCGGAGACGATGGGTCGACCGCGCGGGCAATCGCTTGACGCGCGAGGTCCGCGTACTGGCCGCGCAGGCGGCCTTCTGCCGATGAATCAGTGCGCAGCTCGACCCACGGCGCGATTCCCGCGATCAGCCGGCCGATGGCCTCGAGATGCGTGACGGTCTGCCGATTCCCTCCCGCATGCTGCTCGACCGGCATGCGGGCCTTCAAAGTTCCAGCCGCCAGGTTCTTCAGGACGGGATCTGCGACCTTGCGCAGCAGAGCGATCCAGATGTCGCGCTCGGAGGTTTGGAGTCCGTTTTGCGGTCCGCCTCCGCCGGCCGGAGCCTTCGGCGTAGGCCGGCTACGGCGGGACTCGCGCCGGGATCGGATCACGGTCCCGGCGCTCGCCGCTGTGAGAAACTCCCGCCTGTTCATTTCACCGGCCAGTTCGCTGACTCGGTCCGCGCGGTGGTGAGATATTTCTCGATCCTGACGACCACGTCCGGATGCTTCGCAGCGACGTCGGTGGTCTCCTTCAGATCGCTGGACAAGTCGTACAGCTCGAGCGGCTTGTCTTTCGCGAGCCGCACCGCCTTCCAGTTGCCCATCCGCACGGCCTGCTGGAAGCCCCGCTCGTGAAACTCCCAGTACATGAACTCGTGCGCGGGCTGGCTCTGGCCTCGGAGCGCGCGCACCAGCGAGATTCCATCGAGCCCTTTGGACGCAGGCAAACCGGCGAGGTCAGTGAACGTCGGGAACCAGTCCCAGTGCGCCGCGGCGTAATCGCTCTTCGTACCCGTCGGTATGACGCCAGGCCAGCTTGCGATCATCGGCACCCGGATGCCACCTTCGTACATGTCGCGTTTGATGCCGCGCAGCCCGCCTGAGCTGTTGAAGAAGGCCGGATCCGCGCCGCCTTCCTGGTGCGGGCCGTTGTCGCTCGTGAAGATGACGAGTGTCCGTTCGCCGAGTCCGCGCGTGCGCAGCAGATCGATGATGCGCCCGATGTCGCGGTCCATGCGGGTAATCATCGCGGCAAAAGCGGCGTGCGGCACTGGCTGCGAGCGGTACCCGAGCGAAGGTTCGTCCGGCCCGGTCAGCTTCGCGTCCGCGGTGGCATTGACGAACGGCTTCTCGGCGAACTTTTCCTGGAACGGCGCGATCGAGTCCTCCGGCACACGCAGCTCCGCGTGCGGCACGGTGTAGTTCAGGTAGATGAAGAACGGCCGGCTGTCGTTCTTTTCGATCAACGAGATCGTTTCGCGCGTGAAGAGATCGTTCGAGTATTCGCCGGGCGCGACGTCGACGCGTTCCGCGTTCCGATACAGGTGATCCGTGAACTGGCGGTGCGCGTGCGTCTGGGAGAGATAGCCAAACGAGTATTCGAATCCCTGGCGGTCGGGTTGACCGGCCGATCCGGTTTCTCCCAGCCCCCATTTGCCGATGAGCGCCGTCCGATACCCCGCGTCACGAAGCACCCTCGCGATCGTACGCTCGTCACCACGCAGGCTGTTGTCGGCCTTGTTCCCGCGTATCCACGTGTGGCCGGTGTGCTGCCCCGTCATCAGCGCACTGCGTGACGGCGCGCAGACCGTGCTGCCCGCGTAGTAATTGGTGAACCTGATGCCGTTCGCGGCGAGTCGGTCGAGGCTGGGCGTCTGGAACTTCTGCTGTCCATAAACGCTCAGATCGCCGTAGCCAAGATCGTCGGCGTGAATGAACAGGATGTTGGGCTTCGGCGGCGGGGGCGCCTGCGCGCGCATTGCCACAATTGCCAGAATTGCCAAAATTGCCAGAATCGCCGGAACTGATTTGAAGATGCTCAATTTTGGCAATTCTGGCAATTGTGGCAATTGTGGCAATTCCGCCGGTCATTTCGCGAGCGGATCGGGACGCACCTGAAACTTGATCACTTTGCTCGTCGTCCCCTTGCCCGTTTCCATGTGGAACGGCGCGCGGGTGCTGACGGTCGACCAGAGTCCTCTTCCCTTCCAGCCCGCCTTCGCATCGTCGATGCGGCCGTCCATCCATTTCGTGTAGTAGCCGGTTGGATACGGTACGCGGAAGACCAGGAACTTTCCATCCTTGAGCGCGAGCAATCCTTCGGACGCATTGCCGGTATTGATCGGGGTGTTCGGTCCGAGACCTGACGTGTCGAACTGATCGACCCACGTGTAGTAGCTCGCTTCCGCGCTGCCCGAGTCCGTCACGTTCTTGAGCTGCGGGAGCGGCTCCTTGTAGAACGTCCAACCCTCGGGACAGTGCTGACCGGTAGCGTTCGGCCCGTTGAGCGGACCCTTGCACTTGCGCCGATCGAAGCTGCCCATGTGGCCGCTCGCCATGCCGATCCAGACGACGCCGTTGCGATCGACGTCCATTCCGCGCGGCGAGTAGCCTTCCACCGGGACACCGTCTTTCATCGGCGGCTCGAACACTTCCGCGAGCGCGGTCTCGGGTGGATGCGCACCTGGCGTCAGGCGAACGGCCGCCCCGGGGAAGCCGAGCACAGACCCCCACACCGAGCCGTCCGGCGCCGGCGCGACCGAGTAGAAGGCGCTGCCGTAGCGCTTGTCCTTCGCAGGATCGACCGGCTGGTTCGGCTCGACATAGTCGTCGCGCTTGCCGTTGCCGTTCGTGTCGATGATCAGCGCCGTCCAGCCCTGCGACTTCTCTTCGTCGCCGGTCTCATCGAACATCTTCGTGTTGAGCCAGCCAACGACCGATCCACCGCCGCTCGTCCAGAGCGTACGGTTCGCATCTTCGGCGAACATCAAGTGATGCGTGCTGTAGCACGTGCTGATGTGCGTGATCTTGCCGCTCTTCGGATCGTACACGGCGAGCTGACGGCCGGAGCGTTGTATCGGTGTGAGCTTTGCCGACGGATGCGCCGATCCTTCCTTGCAGTACGCGGCGTTGTCCGGCGCACGCACCGCCGACGTAATCCACACGCGCCCCTTCTCGTCCAACATCGGGTTGTGCACGTTGTTCTTGCTCGTCCAGATCGGTTCGCTGCCCCAGACGGGCGACGGCTGGATCATCAGCGGTGAGGTCGCCGGGGTGTTCGGATCCCGCACCGTGAGCTTCACCTGACCGATCGAGTTCTCCTCGGGATCGAGCACGGGCAGATAATCGGCGCTGAGCTCCAGCGCGCCGTAGATCTTTCCGTTCGCGTTCACGGTCGGATTCCGCCGGTCGGTCGACACTTCGTCGTGGAGGTACGCCTTCGGATCGGCCCAGTCCCATTCGGTGATGACGATGTTGCGCTCGAGGCCCTGCGGGCGCGGCGGTGCGGGGGGCACTTCTCCGGCCGCAATGCGATCCGTCCAGTCGGCAAACAGCGCAAGCGCGCGATCGTGGCCCAGCTGGTTCAGCGTCGAAATCATGTTGTTGCCCGCCTGGCCGGACTGGAGACGGCGCTCCCACGCGGCCGCGGACGTTGGAAATGTGCCGAGCTCCTTCGGAATGCGGCGCGTTCCCGTCGTGCCAAGCTGATGGCACGCCGTGCAGCCGCCGGACTTGATTACCCGAATCCAATCCTGCTGGTTGCGGACGTTCTGACCGATGCCGGCACCACCGGGGAACTCGCTCTTCTCCGGCACCTTCAGAAGCGATAACCAGTACCCGGCGGGGTAATACTCCGCTGCGGCTCGGGGATCCGGCGCCGGCACCGCGGTGAGGTTGAGGCTCTTGCCGGGCTGCCCTTTCGTCTTCTGCGAATCGACCAATCCGTAGCCGCGCACCCAGATGCTGTAGCTCGCTTTTGGAAGATCCGGAATGAGGTAGCGCCCGCGATCGTCGGTGACGACAATCCGCACGAACCGCGTGGGCAGGTCGGTCGTCTCCGCAATGACCCAGACGCCGGCTTCGGGCCCTTTCGGTCCGGTAACGACGCCCCCGATATCATCGGCATCGATCGCAACGGCAGCGCTCGATCCCTGGCGCGCGGCCGTGGCTCCAATCATCAACGCGCAAGTGGCGGCGACAACTGTCGCGTGGAGAATTCGGGCTTTCATACCTGTCTACTCCCCTACTCCCCTGCTCCTGTTCTTCTCGTCAGGGCAAATGTCGTTCGCACGCAGAGACCACGAAGACACAGAGCAGTCTTGGTCTTTACTTGATGTTTTTCGTGGCCTCGGTGGCCTCTGAGTAAACCTCACGCCGCGATCGTGGCAAGTTACCCGAACATTGTCCGGAAGACAAACCAGACGTTGGCGGGTCTTTCGGCCAGCCGTCGCATGTACCACGGGAACCAGTATTCGCCGTAGCTGATCAGCACGCGCAGCCGCTTGCCCTCCCGCGCCAGTCGCGCCTGCTGCCCGCGCTGGATGCCGTAGAGCATCGCGAATTCGTACGCCGACGGGGGCACGTTGTTCTGCGCGATATAGCCGGCCAGCCGATCGGCGAGCCCCACGTCGTGGGTGGCGATGTGCAGAATCGCGCCCGGCTTCCGCGCGTCCGGGGCGAGCAGCCGCGTGCACAGCCGGTAGTAGTTCTCGTCGGTGTCCGCCTTCTTGGGAAACGCAATCTCGGGTGGCTCGAGGTAGGCGCCCTTGACGATGCGGATTGCCGCGCCGAGCGGCACGAGCGACTCGACGTCCTTTTCGGTGCGGTAGAGATACGCCTGGAGCGCGATGCCGACGCGTGGCGTCTTCGCCCGCGTCCGGCGATACAACTCCAGCGTCCGATCGACGTAGGTCGAGCCCTCCATGTCGATCCACACGAAATTGTTGCGCTGCTCCGCGCGCGCGATCAGGCGATCGAGGTTTCGCTCGCAGAGGCTGCGATCGAGATCCAGGCCGAGCTGCGTCGGCTTGATCGAGATGTGCGCATCCAGCCCGGCGGCGGCGACGCGATCGAGGACGTCGAGGTAATGAAGCGTCACCTGCTCGGCTTCCTCGACGCGCGTCAGATTCTCACCGAGCTTGGTCAAGATCGTGGTGATTCCCTGCGGTTTCAGCTCCGCCGCGGCACGCAGGGCATCCTCGATCTGTTCGCCCGGCATGAAGCGTGACACTGAACGGCGGACGAACGCCGTCTTCGTCGCGCGATCGCGCATCCACGCGTTCGTGGAGAGTGCGAGCAGCGTGTTTCGCATCACAGACATGGCTTCAGGGCTTCAGGGCTTCAGGGCTTCAGGGCTTCAGGGCCTAAAGGACGCTGCGTATCAGGCCGCCGTCAACCTGGACGGTGGCGCCGGTCACGTACGACGCGACGTCCGACAACAGGAAGGCGCCGACGCGTCCGAATTCGTCGATCTCGCCATAACGTCCCATCGGGATGGTGGCGACCGTTTTCACTTTCGCATCCTGGACCGGGATGCCGAGTTTCTGCGCGTTCACTTCATCCAGGTGACGGACGCGATCCGTGTCGATGCGTCCGGGAATGATCTGGTTCACGCGAATGTTCGACGCTGCCAGCTCGAGCGCGAGCGTCTTGGCCAGAGCCGACACCGACGCGCGAAGCACCGTGGAGAGGCCGAGATTCGGGATCGGTTCCTTGACCGACGACGATGTGGACATCAGGATTGCGCCGCCGCCGCGCTTGATCATCAGCGGCACCGCGGCCCGCGCCATCCGCAGTGTGCTGAAGAGCAGCAGATCCGCCGCAGCCTGCCAGGCCGCGTCATCGAACGACAGCGCCGCGCCGGTTGGCGGTCCACCGGAATTGGTCATCAACGCGTCGACGCCGCCGAACCGATCCGCCGTGGCGCCAATCCACCGTTGAATCGCGTCGGCCGTCCGCACGTCAACCGCCATCGACATGACCGGCGATCCCGTGTCGCGCTCGATTCGCGCTGCCGCGTCCCCGATCGATTTCTCGTCGCGCGAGGCGATCGATACCGACGCCCCTTCGCGCGCCATTGCCTGCGCGACCGCAAAGCCCAGCCCTTTGCTCGCCCCGGCAATCAACGCGACTTTTCCTTTGAGCTTCAGATCCATAGACTGGTCCGGGCGATTGTATTTGAGAACTTGGCCCGGCCGCTATGTTACGGCCTCGCCGAAGCCGCGCAGCGGCGAAGGCGGGCCAACCAAAGCGGCCCCGATTCCGTCTATGGCACCATGCGTGAAGAAAGGGTTCTTCAGGGTTCGACAGGGTTCTGTTGTTCCGGGTTCGACATGCCGTGGCAGCGAACCCTGTAGAACCCAGTGGAGGCGAACCGTGTAGAACCGGGTAGAACCGATTTGGGGCGGAGCATCTTTGATGTCCGATATTCGCGACGCCGTACGCGCCTTGCGCGCAACACCAATCGTCACCGCCGTGGCAATCATCTCGCTGGCGCTCGGTATCGGCGCGAACACCGCGATCTTCTCGCTCATCAACGCGCTGATGCTGCGGTCGCTGCCGGTCAAAGAGCCGCAGCGGCTCGTTCAGGTGCTCGCGACCGAACGAAGCGCGTCGTGGACCAATCCGCTCTGGGAACAGATCCGCGATCGCGACAAGCAAATCTTCGACGGCGCGTTCGCGTACTCCAGACCCAGATTCAACCTCGCCTCGGGTGGCGAAACACGCTTCGTCAATGGTGTGATGGCGAGCGGCGAATACTTCGAGGTGCTCGGGGTGCCGGCGATCCTCGGGCGGACATTCGGTCGGGCCGACGACGTGCGCGGCGGCGGCCCTGACGGGCCGGTCGCCGTCATCAGCTTCAACTTCTGGCAGCGCCACTTCGGCGGCGCGGCGGACGTGATCGGCAAGCCGATCTCGCTCGATCGGATCCAGTTCGCGGTCATCGGCGTCACGCCCCCTGATTTCACCGGAGTCGATCAGGGAAACGACTATGACGTCGCGATACCGCTGGGCGCCGAGCCGCTCATCCGTGGCGGAAGCGAAAGCGCGATGGATCAGCGGACCTGGTGGTGGCTGCGCATCATCGCGCGGTTGAAGAGCGGCGACTCCCGCGATCACACGCTGGTGGCGTTGCGCACCGTCCAGCCGCAGATCCGCGAGGCGACGCTGCCGCAGAAGTCGCGACCGGAAAACGTGGCGCGCTACCTGAAGGACCCGTTCAACCTGCGGCCGGCCGCGAACGGCCCCGGCAATCTCGGACGCCAGTACCGCGCCCCGCTCTTCATCATCATGGGGGTCGTCGCGCTCGTGCTCCTCATTGCGTGCGCCAACATCGCGAACCTCCTGCTGGCGCGCGCGAATGCGCGTCGGCACGAGCTGAGCGTCCGCGTCGCCCTCGGGGCGCCCCGATGGCGCATCGCGCGGCAGTTGCTCGTCGAGAGCACGCTGCTTTCGGCTGCGGGCGCCCTGCTCGGACTCGCCTTCGCGCGGTGGGGCGCAGCGCTTCTCGTCCGCGAGCTTTCCGTCGATGATCCGCCGATCACCCTGGACGTGAGCATCGACTGGCTGGTGCTCGCCTTCACCGCCATCGTCGCGATGACCACGACGCTGCTGTTCGGGACGATTCCGGCCATGCGGGCGACGCGCGTGCAGCCGAATGACGCGTTGAAGGAACAGGGACGCTCGATTGTCGGAGAATCGCGGTTCGGGTTTGGCAGCGTGATGGTGGTCCTCCAGGTCGCGCTCTCGCTCGTGCTCGTCGTCGGCGCGGGCCTCTTCGTCCGCACCTTCACGACGCTCACGCACGTCACGCTCGGGTTCAACCCCGATCCGCTGCTCATCGTGGACATGAACGGCAAGAACAGCGCGGTGGCGCCAGAGCACAGGCCCGAGTTGTGGGAGCGCATGCGGCAGGCCGCGCTGTCCGTCCCGGGTGTCCAGAGCGCCGCGCTTCAGAACATTACCCCGCTCAGTTTCAGCGGGTGGAACACCCTGATCGAGAATCCACCAGGCCTGTCGTTCGGTGAGGACGACCGGCTGGTATACGTGAACGCGGTGAGCCGGGAATGGTTCGCGACGCAGGGCATTCCGTTCGTCGGGGGGCGCGACTTCAACGATCAGGACAGGAAGGGATCGCCGGTCGTCATCGTCGTCAACGAGACCCTGGTCAAGAAGTACTTCGGTGGGGCAAACCCGATAGGTCGATCGCTGCGCGAGATCACACGGCCGGGCGACCCGGCGCCCGATCTGCACATCGTCGGCGTCGTGCGCGACGCGCTATACATGTCGTTGAAGGAACCGGTGCCGCCAACGATGTATCGCCACGTGCCGCAGTTGGAGACCCCGGGCCCCGGTATCGACATGGCGGTGCGCGCCGCGCAATCGTCACCGGCCATCCTATCCCGCAGCATCGCGGATGCGCTGCAACGCGTCGACAGGGACGTGACCTTCACGTTCCGCGTATACAAGGAGTCGATCCGGGCCAACGCTGTTCAGGAGCGGATGCTGGCCTTGCTCTCGGGATTCTTTGGTGGACTCGCGCTGTTCCTCGCGGCGCTGGGCCTCTACGGCGTGATGACCTACGCGGTGAGCCGCCGCCGCACGGAGATCGGCATCCGGATGGCGCTCGGCGCCGCGCCGGCCGCGGCGGTTCGACTCGTGCTGCAGCGCGCGGCAGTGCTCGTTGCGCTCGGGGTCATTCTCGGCGGCGCGATGGCGCTGTGGGCGGTGCGCTTCGCAACCCCGCTGCTCTTCGGGCTCCGGCCGCGGGATCCGGCGACACTTGCCGGCGCTGCTGTCGTCCTTGCGGTCATCGGCGGCCTCGCCAGCTGGATTCCGGCGAGCCGCGCCGCCCGCATCGATCCGGCGCGCGTCCTGAGGGAAGGCTAAAGAACCCGGTAGAACCTTGTAGAACCATTGTGGTGTCAGATCTTCGAAACGCCGTGCGCGCGTTGCGCGCAACGCCAATCGTCACGATCGTCGCAATCGCCTCGCTGGCGCTCGGTATCGGCGCGAATACCGCGATCTTCTCCATGCTCGACAGCTTGGTGATCCGCACGTTGCCGGTGAGGGAACCCCGCCGTCTTGCGGTGCTCGGCCTCGGGAGCGAGGGCCAGGACGCCTGGACGAATCCGATCTGGGAAGAGATTCGCACGCACAAGGATCTCGTTGGCGACATCTTCGCCTCGTCGATCACACGCTTCAACGTGTCGGTTACGCCGCAGACCGAATACGTCGACGGTTTGTGGGCGAGCGGCCGCTTCTTCGACGCGCTCGGCGTGCCGGCGATGCTGGGCAGGACCTTCAGCGAAGCAGACGACGCGCGGGGTGGCGGACCGGATGGTCCGGTTGCGGTGATCAGTTATCGCTTCTGGCAGTCTCGCTTCGGCGGCGCGGCGGATGCCATCGGGCGATCCGTGACGATCGAGCGCACGCCGTTCACGATTGTCGGCGTCACGCCACCGGATTTCTTCGGCCTCGATGTCGGACGGACATTTGACGTCGCCGTGCCAATCGGCAGCGAGCCACTCATTCGCCGGCAAGATAGCGTGCTGGATAAACGGACGTATTGGTGGCTGGAGATCTGGCTGCGCCTCAAGCCGGGGCAGTCGCTCGAGGCTGCAACCAGCTCCCTTCGCGGCGTGCAGCCGCAAATTCGCGAAGCGACTCTCAATCAAAGCGCCAGTCCCGAGTACCGGCGCGACCATCTCAGAGAACCTTTCACGCTCATCACCGCCGCAACCGGTATGTCGGGGTTGCGCGAGCGTTATCAGAAGCCGCTCGTCACGATGATGGCGGTGGTATCGCTGGTGCTGCTGATCGCCTGCGCCAACATCGCGAACCTGCTGCTCGCGCGCGCTTCCGCGCGGCGGCATGAGATGAGCGTCCGGCTGGCGCTCGGCGCATCGCGGCTGCGCCTGACGCGTCAGCTGCTGGCGGAGAGTGTGCTCCTCTCCGGATGTGGCGCGGCGCTCGGCGTCATCGTCGCCCAATGGGGGATACGTCTCCTCGTCCGGCAACTGTCGACGTCCACCAACACCGTGTTTCTCGATACGCGGATCGATTTGCGGGTGCTCAGCTTCACGGCGGCCGTGGCCGGCGTGACCGCGCTCCTGTTCGGCACGGCGCCGGCGCTGCGCGCCTCTCGGGTGCAGCCGAACGAAGTGTTGAAAGAGCATGGCCGTGGGGTGACTGACGACCGGCGCTTCGGCCTGGGCAGCCTGCTCGTGGCCCTCCAGGTTGCGATGTCGCTCGTTCTCGTCGTGGCCGCTGGTTTGTTCGTCCGGACGTTTACCTCGCTCGCTCACCTTGATCTCGGCTTCAATCGAAATCCGGTGCTCGTCGTCACCGTGGGGGTCGACCGGATCGTGGCCGATCCGCTCCAGCGTGTTCATTTGTACGAGCGCTTATGGCAGGCCGCTCAGTCCGTGCCCGGCGTAAAGATCGCGGCCGCTTCGGTTGTCACCCCGGTCAGCGGCAACACGTGGCAGATCTCGTTGCACCAAGTCGACGACGGACCTGTTCTGGGCGAAAAGGAACGCGGTGTCTACGTCAACGCCGTCACGCCGGGATGGTTCGACACCTACGGCACGCAGTTCATCGCCGGCCGTGACTTCACGGTTCTCGATACCATCGACGCGCCTCCCGTCATCGTCGTGAACGAAGCGTTCGCGAGAAAGTTTCTCAACGGACAACACCCGCTTGGACACCGCGTGCGCCAGCTGCAGGCGCGCGGCTCGCCGCCGGTCGACCGGGAGATTGTCGGGTACGTGCGAGATGCCGTGTACCGCTCGCTACGTGCGCCAGCGCCGCCGACCATGTACATCCCGCTGCGCCAGCAGCCGAACGTGCCGCCGGGCATCTCCATTTCTGTGCGAGCCGGGGCCGGTGCGCCCTCGCTCCTGACTCGAAGCCTGGTCACGTCACTGATGGATGTCAATCGAGACATCAGTCTGACCGTGCGTCCGCTGGCGGAGCAGGTGAACAATGCACTGAGTCAGGAGCGCGTGATCGCGATGCTCTCGGGATTCTTCGGCGCGCTCGCGCTGCTCCTCGCCGCGCTCGGCTTGTACGGCGTCACGGCGTATGGAGTAAACCGCCGAAAGACCGAGCTCGGGATTCGCTTGGCGCTCGGTGCCAGACCCTCGTCGGTCGTTCGGCTGGTGCTCGGCCGCGTGGCCCTGCTCGTCGGCGCCGGAGTCATCGTCGGCGGGGCCGCCAGCCTGGCGGCGACAAAGTACGTCGCCGCGCTGCTCTACGGTCTGCAGCCGCACGACCCGCTCACCTTCGCGAGCGCGGCGGCGGTCCTGTGCACGATCGGGGGGCTCGCGGGCTGGCTGCCCGCCCGCCGCGCGTCGCGCATCGATCCTGCGCGCGTGCTACGGGAAGGCTAGGTTCTACAGAACGCTGAAGAACCTTCGAGAAATCCGTGCGTACCCGCTTCGCCCCAGCGCCCACCGGCTGGCTGCATCTCGGCCACGTTCTGAACGCGGAATACGTGTGGGACAAGGCGCGCGAATACGGTGGCCAGGTGCTGCTGCGGATCGAGGATCACGACCGCGAGCGGTCGCGGCCCGAGTGTGAAGCAGGCATCCTCGAGGATCTCGACTGGCTCGGGTATCGCGCCGACATTTTCCCCACTGACGCCTTCCGCGCCGGACGCTGCGACGGGCGCCAAAGCGATCGTGGTCACGTGTATCGTGATGCATTTGAAATCCTGCGGCACAAAGGCCTCGTTTACGCCTGCGACTGCACACGACGGTCGTTGCTCGAGGCAACGGCTGCCCGCCCCGGTGTTGACACGTCAGAGCTCTACTACCGCGGACACTGCCGCGACCGGAACCTGCCGCTCACCGCCGGGTACGGATGGCGCGTTTGCATGGAGCCAGGTGTGGAATCGTTCGAGGACGTGCGACTCGGAACGCAGAGACAGGATCCATCGGAACAATGTGGGGACGTGCTGCTGCGCGACCGGCATGGCAACTGGACCTACCAGTTCGCGGTCACCGTGGACGACTGGCGGCAGCAGATTGATTTCGTGATTCGCGGCGTCGATCTGCTGGCCTCAACCGGGCGGCAGATCCGAATGGCGCGCCTCCTCGGCCGCGCCGAGCCGCCGGCGTTCCTGCATCATCCGCTGATCATGAAGCGTGCGGATCAGAAACTGAGCAAGTCTGACGACGACACCGGCGTCCGCGATCTGCGCGAACGCGGATGGTCGCCCGCCGAGGTCATCGCAGCAGCGCGAACCGCCGGCGGTAGGTGATGAATTCCGAAGATCGCGACGCCGCGCAGAACGTCGAGTACGTCGATGGGCGTCGCGGCCGTGAGCGGCAGCGTGTCGTCAGCTTCGGCGACGGGACTCACTTCAGGAGGAGCTTCCCGACGCTCATCCGCGCATTGTCTGCGGCGGCGAGATAGTACAGCGTGGCGCCGGAAACCGTAGCCGCGGTCGGATCAATCGATGCGCGCGAGGCGGCGAGCGGCCGGATCGCGACGGCGCCCCGTCCTTGACGATCGAGTTCAATCCTTACCGCTCGATAGCTGCCGTCATCGGCGCCCTGTATCGCGATCAACGCCCCTTTGTGCCAGCGCAGCTTCGTGATTCGCTTCAGATCGACCCCCTTCGCCGGCTTCACGGCGACAACGGACCGCGCCGGGAGATCCACTCGCGACACGCCGGATGCATGCGCAAGGTAGACGACGCCATCGCCGGCCGGAGCAATCGCGGCGGGCTGATCGTCCGGCAGTGTCGAGGTCAGCTCGAGCGCGGCCGCTTTGGGTCCAAGCTGGAAGATGCGGTGTCCCGCGCGATCGAGCACCAGCACGCCATTGTCGGGATTCGCGGCCACGTCGATGAGATCGACAGGACCAAATCTGTCGGCAGGTGCGTACGACGCGAGCGCGCGTCCTGAAATCAGCTGCAGCTTGTGCAGCGTGCCGTGCGCCCCGTCCGTGCTGAGGACCCACAGGTCCCCCTGTCTTGGATCAATCTCGATCGCGGCGATCTCGCCGAATCCGGCAGACTGGGCGCTGGCCAGATTGGCCATGTGGCCGGAGAACTCATCGATGACCGCCAGCCGCCGCGCGCGGCGATCCCCGACGATGAAGCGACGCGAAACCGCGTCGTAGGCCAAGCCTGCCGGCGTGAACGGCAGCGTCTCGAACCGCACCGCCTCATTGATGTCGGTGCTGTTGGCCTTTCCTGCCGTCTCCGTGGCGCTGGCCTTCGCGGCAGCGCTGCCGGTTGCGCCGGGCTTTCCGCCAGCCGTATCGGTTGTGCTGGCCTTTCCTGCCGCGAGAGCCGTCTCGGCGCCAGCCGCCGCGTTGCCAAGCTCCGCCCAGCCGGGCAGGCTCCGGACGCGGCGGAAGTCGTCATTGGTGGCCGCGTCCGTCGTGACCCCCATCGCCCGAAGCCGCTGCAACATCACCAGCGCGTCGCCCGGGCGCCCGCTCAGGCTCTGCGCACGCGCGAGCAGGTACATCAGGGCGGGATCGTTCTTCGGGCCGGTCTGAAGCGTGCGCCACGCGAGATCGTGGAAGCGCTCGTACTCGGCGGCGGCCGCGGCGTCGAGGGCCAGCTGACGGCACTCGTGCCATTCACGGCAATCCGCGCGAGCCGGCTGGTCCTGCCAATGGAATGCGACAAAAAAGACGGCGGCAAGGAGCGGCATCGAGCCATCGATCTTGTCACAATCGTGCCTGGCCGCACCGGACGATTTCAGGAATCGCGGAGCGCAGCCATGGGGTCGATGTCGGTCGCGCGCCGCGCCGGCACGTAGCACGCAGCGAGCGCGATGGCCACCAGCACGCCGGTAACCGCTGCGAAAACGACGGGGTCGTGGCTGGCAACGCCGACCAGCAGCGTCTGCAGAAAGCGCGTGAGCACGAAGGATCCGATCAGACCGATGACCACACCGATCGCAATCGTGCGCATCCCCTGCGCGATCACCAGCGACAGGATCGAGTGACGGTCGGCGCCGAGCGCCTGCCGGATGCCGAACTCACGCACCCGCTGCGCCACGCCGAACGCGAGCACTCCGTAGATGCCGATTGCCGACAGCACGAGCGCGATGGCGCCGAAGAGCGCCAGCAGCACAGTCGGCGCCCGGCGATTCGCCAGCGACCGCGCGATCCACTGATCCATCGTCCGCACGTCCGCGATCGGCTGGTCCGGATCGATTGACTGCACTGCCTCGCGCAGCGGCGCAACGAGCGTGGCGGGATCGAGCGACGTCTTGAGCGTCACGGCCATCGAGCCTCGCGGCACCTGCGTCACGGGGTAGTAAATCCGCTCCTTGATCACCGGCTCCGCGAGGTCGATGGCGTTGATCGTGCCGACCACTCCGACGATGGTCATCTTCGGGCTGTCCGGCCCGCCGCGCTGAATCTGGTGGCCGAGCGCACTCGTTCCCGAGAAATACCTTTTCGCCAGGTACTGATCGACGACGACGACGGGCGGGCTGTCGCCGCTGTCGGTATCGCTGAACAGGCGGCCTTCGACGAGCGGGATCTGCATGGCGCGAAAATAGTCGCCGCCGACCACTTCCTGCCGGCCGTGGGGCGCCGCGTCCGTCGGTCCGGGCGTATAGCCGACGATGGAGTACGAGCCTGAGCTGACGCTGCCGTTGAACGGGACGTTCGACGTGAGCCCCGCCGCGGTGACGCCCGGCAGCGCGCGGACCTTGTCCATCAACCGGATCCAGAACGCCCGTCGAGCCGCGGCGTCGGTGTACCGCGCCGTGGGGAGCGAGATCTGCGCGGTCAGTACGTTGTCGGCCGTGAATCCCGGATTGACCGATTGCAGGCGCGCGAAGCTCTTGATCAGAAGTCCCGCGCCGACCAGCAGCATCAACGCGAGCGCAATCTCACCGGCGACGAGCGCCGCGCGCGCGACGCCCGTGGTTCTGCCGGCGCTTCCGCGGGCACCGTCCTCTTTCAAGTAGGCCGACGTATTGCCGCGTACGACCGCAATCGCCGGAATCACACCGAAGACCAGGCCGGTCACCACCGCCAGGACGAGCGTGAAGAGCAGCACGATCGGATGCAGCGAGGTCGTCGGGGTGCCGGGAAGTTGCTGCCCGGCAATCGCCACCAGGCCGCGCAACCCCGCGACGCCAGCCAGGAGGCCGCCCAGCCCGCCCGCGAGCGACAGCACGACCCCTTCGGTGAGCATCTGCCTGACCAGGCGCCATTCGCCGGCGCCCAGCGTGCTTCGGATCGCCAGCTCGCGACCCCTCCCGGTGGCGCGCATCAGCAGCAGGTTTGCGACGTTCGCGCACGCAATCAGCAGCACCAGCACGACGCCCGCCTGCAGCACGAGCAGCGGCGTGCGAACGTCGCCGACGAGCTGATCGCGGATGGCGACCGCATAGCCGCCGAAGCCGCTCGTCTTCGCGAACTGCGCGCGGGCCGGAAGCCGCTCCAGGTTCCGGTCGACGATCGTCTTCATCTGGGCGTCGAGCTGCGCAATCGTCGCGCCCGGCTTCAGGCGCGCAATCATCGAGCTGAACTCGTTGCCGCGCCCGGCGTCGGACATCTGCTGCGGCGTGAACGCGAACGGCATCAGGACCGAGACCTCGCGTGAGGGCGCCTCGAAATCCGGCGGCATCACGCCGACGACCCGATACGGTTCGCCGTTGATTCGCACGTCGCGGCCGACGATCGCGCGATCGGCGTTGAAACGCGAGTTCCACAGGCCCCACATCAGGATGACGAACTTATCGGCATCGGGCCTGGCTTCGTCTTCGTTGAAGCCGCGGCCGATGAACGGCGCCCGGCCGAGCGTGGTGAAGAACGACGGGGTGACCGCCAACCCGCGTACCTGTTCGGGCCTGCCCTCTTCCGCAAGGTTCGCGGCGCGACCGGTGAAGAGCGCCGCATCTTCGATCGCGGGGGCCTGCGTCCTGCGGTCGAGATAGTCGGGGATCGACACGCTGGCCTGCGGCAGTCCCATCAGCGGATACGTGTTCCACACGAACACCAGCCGCTCCGCGTGCGCGTATGGCAGGGGACGCAGCAGGATCTGGTAGAGGAGGCTGAAGATGGCGGTGTTCGCGCCGATGCCCAGCGTCAGGGTGAGCACGGCCACGAGCGTGAACACCGGCTGCTTGCGGAACGTACGGAGCGCGTAGCGGATGTCCTGCATAGGAGCTTGGACGGATCCGGCGTGCGAATGGTTTGCGCTTCGGGCCCGGTCGTGAGCGAGCGCACCAGCACGCGAGTCGAACGGGCCTGCCGTGAGCGAGCGCACCAGCACGCGAGTCGAACGGTGCTACGATGCGCGCACGTGGCACGCGCGAGCTTTCCTCATCCGCTCACACTCCTGACCGCGTGCATTTTCGTCGCGGCGATCTGCAGCTACCTCCTTCCCGCCGGGGAGTACGACCGCCGCGAGGACCCCGCGACCGGGCGAACCGTCGTTGTCGCAGGCACCTACCACCGGGTCGAACCGCACCATGTCGGCCCGTTCGAGGCGCTCGTCGCCATACCCAAGGGGCTGGCTGACGCTGCCTCCGTGGTCTTCTTCGTGTTCCTGGTCGGCGGCGCGTTCACCGTCGTCGATGAAACCGGCGCGTTGCGCCAGGGCGTCGGGTGGCTGGTGCGGCGCCTGGCGAACCGGGAGGCGCTGGTGATCCCGATCGTGTCGCTCACCTTTGCGTTCGGCGGCGCGCTCGAGAATATGGCTGAGGAGATCATCGCGCTCGTGCCGGTGCTGCTGCTCGTGACGCGTCGGCTGGGATTCGACGCGCTGACCGCCGTCGCGATCAGCATCGGCGCGGCGGCGGTTGGCGCCGCGTTCAGTCCGATCAATCCCTTCCAGGTGCAGATCGCGCAGAAGCTCGCCGGCCTGCCGCTGCTCTCCGGCGCGGTATTCCGGGTCGCGATCATGGCGGTCGCGCTCGCTGGATGGATCTGGGGGACGTGGATCCATGCACGCCGCATCCGCCTCCGCGCAACGGGAGTTGGCGAGACCTCGCCGAAGGTCGAAGAGCGAGGCCGGGACGCAGGCCGTGACGGCGAGCCGGACGACACACCGCTCGATCTCCGCCGCGCGGTCGTGCTCGTACTCGTGATCGTCACCTTTGCGGTATTCGTGTTCGGCGTGATGCGGCTCGGCTGGGACTTCGATCAGATGGCCGCTCTCTTTTTCGCGATGGGGCTGCTGTCAGGAATGCTCGGCCGGCTCGGCCTCGGCGGGACGGCGCGCGGCTTCGTCACCGGTTTCGCGTCGATGGCCTATGCCGCGATGTTGATCGGATTCGCGCGCGCGATCTTCGTCGTGCTCAATCAGGGACACATCATCGACACGCTGGTCAACGCACTGGTCGCGCCGCTGCAGAACCTGCCGATCGCGCTGTCGGCGCTCGGCATGATGCTCGTGCAGGTGGCGGTCCACGCGCCGGTACCCAGCGTCAGCGGCCAGGCGGTGCTGACGATGCCGGTGCTGGTGCCGATGTCGGATTTGATCGGGCTGTCGCGGCAGGTAGTCGTGCTGGCGTATCAATACGGCGCCGGACTCACCGAACTCGTGACCCCGACCAACGGCGCCCTGATGGCGGTGACGGCGGCGGCCGGCGTGAAGTTCGGCGACTGGCTCGAATTCGTCATGCCGCTCTTCGCGGCGCTGCTCGGTCTGGGCGCGGTCGCGATCGTCATCGCGATCGCAGCCGGTTTATGACTGGCGGCGCATCCTCATGAATGACGCGGCACACGCTTGTTGCGGCATCAGGACAGCAGCAGCTCCAGATCCTCCGCGCGGAGCGATCTGATCAGCCCTGAGTCGGCACTCAGAATCGCGTCCGCCAGTTCCCTCTTACTCTCCTGGAGTTCGGCGACTTTTTCCTCGACCGTGTCGCGCGCCAGCAGCCGGTAGGCAAAGACATGCCGCGCCTGCCCGATCCGGTGCGCGCGGTCGATCGCCTGCGCTTCCACGGCGGGATTCCACCACGGATCCAGCAGGAACACGTACTCGGCCGCGGTCAGGTTCAGGCCAAGTCCCCCGGCTTTGAGGCTGATGAGAAAGAGCGGACAGGCAGGATCATTCTGAAAGCGTGCAACGCGGGCGGCGCGATCGCGTGTCCGCCCATCCAGGTACTCGTAGGTGAGACCCAGGGCATCGAGCTGGGGCCGCAGCAGCGCCAGCAGGCTCGTGAACTGCGAGAACACGAGCGC
>JBKPLP010000020.1:0-8043 GCA_046731735.1 Acidobacteriota bacterium | reverse complement strand
TCTCTGCGCTTCTGCGCGAGACTTACTGAATCGGAGTCCGGACAGCGGCGGGGATGCCTCCTCCTGCGCGCTGCGCGGTCTCGAACGCCACGGCCGCGAGCTGATACGCGAGGTTGGCCTGGAGCTCGTTGTTGCGTGCGACGGCGAGGTCCCGCTGCGCCTGGATGACGAGGAAGCTGGTCGACATCCCGACGTCGAAACGTTTCTGTTCGGCGTCGAGCCGCTGCTCCGCGAGCTCGCGCGAGAGTTGCGCGGTCTCGATGCGCTGGCGATTCTGCTCGAGCCGCAGCGCCGCGTCGCGGACTTCGCGGACCGCGGCGAGCTCCACCTGACGCAGGCGCGCGGCCGCTTGATCGCGTTCGATACGCGCCCGTGCGAGATTCGCTTCCTCGACGCTCTTGCCCACCGGATAGGTCAGGGTGAAGCCGAGACTCCAGGTGGGGTAATCGGCGCTGAGCACCTGGCTGAGCACGGAGCCGAATGACGTGTCTTCGGATCCGGTGATTGTCCCGGGAAAGCCGCCGGTGCGAATCAGCCGCGATCCGCCCAGACCGTTGGTCAGGTAGGTCGCCTGCAGGCGCAGATCCGGCAGCGTCTGGTTCTTCGACAACATGACGTTCGTATCACCAATCTGAATCTGCTTGCGGACCTCCGCGATGTCGGGCCGTTCGGTCAGCGCGCGCCGTACCGCGGCATCGACGTCAGGAGGCGTCCCGACCGGCGGGACCGCATCGGCGGCTTCGAGCCGCGTGGTCCAGAAATCCGGCCGCTGCGGCGCGAAAATCAGCGTGCGCAGGATGTCCTCCGCCTGAAGCGCCGCGGTGCGCGCGACAATCAGGTTCTCGCGTCGCTGCGCCACTTCGGCGCGTGCGGTAACCAGATCGAGCGGCGGCGACTGGCCGACGTCGACACGCGCGCGATTCGTGCGCTCCAGTTCGAGGGCGAGGTCGAGCGATCGCTGCTGCACGTCAACCGCGGCCCGCGCGGACGCGAGCAGCCAGTACGCGGTTTCGGCGTCGGCTGACGTCCGCGCGATCGTCTCCTGCAGCCGCAGGTCGGCGATTTCGCGCGTGCGCTCGGTCAGTTCCACCTGCGCGCGGGGCGCATCGAGCTTGAAATTGCGAAGCAGCGGCTGCGAGAAGATCGCCTGCACCGACGAGGTCAGCGATGGCGTGAAGGTCGTCAGCGGGTTCGTCGTCGTCGTGCGTGCAGAATTGAACGACACGTCGTAGGTGGTGCCGCCCCAACGCAGCAGCTGGCCGATGGCAGCGTTGCCCGACCAGTATTTCGTGCTCAGCGGCTGCTCGCCGGAGAACAGATTCGTCGAGGGCGCACTCTGGCTGTTGCGCTGAAAACCGGTGGACAGCGTCGGAACGAACGCGGCGCGCGCGGCGGCGACGCGTTCGGCGCTGATCGCCGGATCGAGCCGCGTCACCGCCAGCTCGGCGTTGTTATCGAGCGCGAGCCGGACGGCCTCGTCGCGGCTCAGGCGAAGTATCTCGCCAGGCACCGGCGCTGCGGCGGGCGGTTGTTGCGCCTGGGCGCGCGCGGAAACCGGCGCCAGCAGCAGCGCCGCCAGCAGCAGCGTTGCCGTGGCGGCGGCAGGACGGGCGGCGCGGCGCCAGCGGACGAGCCGGATGCGCGACGCGTCGTCGAACAGTGAGTAGGCAACGGGGGTAGCGACAAGCGTGAGCAGCAGCACCAACGATTGACCTCCGATGATCACGAAACCAATGGCGCGGTTCGTGGCCGCGCCGACACCGCTCGAGAGCACGAGCGGAATCATGCCCGCGACGAACGCGAACGTCGTCATGAGAATGGGACGAAGGCGATCGCGGCTCGCCCGCACGATCGCCGCATCGCGCTCCATGCCGCGCTCGCGCAGCTGGTTGGCGTGGTCGATCTGCAGGATTGAATTCTTTTTTACCACGCCGAACAGCACCAGAAGGCCGAGGGCCGAGAAGATGTTGAGGGACTGCCGCGTGATGATGATCGACAGCAGCGCAAACGGCAACGTCAACGGCAGGGACAGCAGAATGGTGATGGGGTGCAGCCACGACTCGAACTGCGCCGCCAGAATCAGGTACATGAACACCAGGGACAACGCGAAGGCAACCAGGAAATTCTGCGCCGCGCGGCCCAGCTCGCGCGAACGGCCGGCGAAACGCGTACTGTAGCCCGGACCCATTTCCAGCGCGTCGGCGGCGCCGGCAATTGCCGCCATCGCCGGGGTTTGCGAGTAGCCGGGAAGCAGCCCGGCGAACACGGTCACCTGCCGCTGCCGGTTGAGACGGTTGATCTCCGCCGGCGCGCTGCCGCGCGTAAACCGCGCAATGTTGTCCAGCGGCACGCTGCCGAGCTTTGCTGATGGAACGGTCAACTGACCGATTCCGTCGACCGTCTGGCGATCTCCCTCCCCAGCGCGGACGTGGACCTCGTACTGCTCGCCTCCTTCGTTATACGTCGTCACCTGATCGCCGCCGACCAGCAGGCGAAGCGCTTCCGCGGCGTCGGAAATCTGCACTCCGAGATCGGCCGCCTTGAGCCGATCGAGATCGACCGCAAGCTCGGGTTTGCCCACGTTCATGGAGGTGTCGACGTCGACGACTCCGGGCTCCTTCCTGGCCGCATTGGCCACGGCGTTGCCGAATCGCTCGAGCGCTTTGAGGTCCGGACCGTTGATCGTGAACTGGATCTCGGCGCTCTGATTTCCGCCGCCGCCGATCGTCGCGACCTGCCGGACGCCAGTACGCAGTTCGCGGCCGGCGACGCGCGGGAGGACGTTCGCCCGCACGTCGTTCATGATTGCGAACTGATCGCGAGAGCGGTCGCCGACCGGCTTGAGCCGCACGTACACGGTCCCCGAATTGGCCGTCCGCGCCGGGTCATCGGCGACGGTCACGAGCGTGAACGATACCTCCGGCAACTGCCGAATCCTCGTCGCAATGCGGTTGGCGATGATCTCCGTGGCTTCCAGGCTGGTTCCCTCCGGCGCGCGGAGTCCGACCTCGAAGTCGGACGTGTCGTCGTTGGGCAGGAAGTTCTTGTTCGCCACCATGCCCAGAGGAACGCTACTCAGAAGGACGAGCGCGGCGATTCCCGCGATGATGCCCCGGTGCGCCAGCGACCACTGGAGGATTGCCGTGTAGCCGCGGTCGAGCGGCCTGAAGAATCGGGCCTCCTTCGAGCTGTCCTGTTTGATCTCGTTTCCCTGAGCATCTTCACGGCGCGGCGGCAATTTGATCCAGCGAGCCGCCAGCATCGGGGTAAGCGTGAAGCTGACCAGCAGCGACACCAGGATCGCGAACGACATCGTGAAGCCGAAACTCGTCATGAAACGGCCGACGATGCCGCCCATGAACCCGACCGGAACGAAAATCGCAATCAGCGACAGCGTGGTGGCCAGCACCGCGAGCCCGATCTCGCGCGTGCCTTCAATGGCCGCCTGGAGCGGCGGGCGCCCCTTCTCCTCGACGAACCGGTAGATGTTCTCCAGCACGACAATCGCATCGTCGATGACAATGCCGACCGACAAGGTCAACGCCAGCATCGTCATCGAATTCAGCGTGAAGCCCTCGTACCAGATCAGTCCGAAGGTCGCAATGATCGACGTCGGAATTGCCACCGCCGCGATAATCGTCGACCGCCAGTTCCACAGAAAGATCAGCACGACCGCAGCGGCCAGGATCGACCCGACGACGAGATGTTCATCGACGCTGCGGATGGATGCGCGGATGAATTCCGACTGATCGCGGACAACGCGGATGTCATATCCCGCAGGGACCAGCGGCGCGACGTCGGACAGGCGCTCCTTGATCGCATCGACGACTTGGACCGTGTTCGTGCCGGACTGGCGACGAATCGTCAGCATCACGGTCGGCTCGCCGTCAAGGTTCGCCATCGTGGCCGCCTGGGCCATCCCGTCTTCGACCGTCGCCACGTCGCGAAGCCGGATCGGGTAGGCGTCGCGCTGACGAACGACGATATCGCCAAACTCCGGCACCGATTGCACCCGACCGCGAGTGCGGAGCGTGAGCGCGGTTGCGCCCTGTTCGACACGGCCACCGGGGATTTCGGCATTCTGCGTCTGCAACGCGCGGGCGACGTCAGTGACGGTCAGGTTGTACGCCCGCAGCCGCGCGGCATCGAGCGAGACGTTGACCTGGCGGGCCCGTCCGCCGGAGACCACGACCTGGCCGACGCCGCTGACGCTTTCGAGCTGCCGCCGCAGCACCTTGTCGGCATATTCGGTGATGTCGCGCAGCGGTTTCTTGGCCGACACCGCGATGGTCAGGACCGGCGCCGCGTCCGGGTCGAACTTCTCGACCGTGGGTTGCTGGATGGTCTTCGGCAGCAGCGGAAGGACGCGGTTGACGCGGTCGCGCACTTCCTGCGCGGCGATGTCGGCGTCCTTCTCGAGGAGAAATGACACGACGACCAGCGACACGCCCTCGGAGGAGGTCGAGCGGAGCTCGTCGATCGCGCTGATCGTGTTCACCGCTTCTTCAATCTTGTCGGTGATCTCCGTCTCCACTTCCTCCGGCGCCGCGCCCGGCAGCCGCGTCGTCACGACGACGGTGGGGAAGTCGACCTTGGGAAAGCGATCGAGGCCGAGCCGCGTAAACGCGAAGGCGCCGACGACGGTCAACGACAGGATCAGGACGCTTGCGAAAACAGGACGCTTGACGGATATCGCTGCGAGCCACTGCATGATGATTCTCTAACTTCAGAAATCCCTAATCCCCAATCCCGAATCCCTAATCCACGAATCCCTAATCCACGAATCCCTAATCCACCAATCCCTAATCCACCCATCCCTAATCCAAGAATCCAGGAGTCCATGAATCCGCGAACCGCGAATCAACGCATGGCGACGGCCATGCCATCGGTCAGTCGGCCTTTGGGAGCCGCGGCGACGACTTCTCCGGCGGTGAGTCCGCTCGTGATCTCCAGTTGTGGACCGACGGTTTCGCCGGTGGTGACGATTCGCTCTTCCAGCTTTCCGCCTTTGACGGCATAGATCCGGCTCGTTCCCGAGATCGTCTCAACCGCCGTCGTCGGAATCAGCAGCGCCGGCGCCGACGGCGGCTGCCGGATAGCCGCGGTCGCGAACAACCCGGGCTTGAGCCGGCCATCGGGATTCGGAGCGCTCGCCTCTACCGTCAGCGCGCGCTGGTCGGCGCGTAAAGAGGGGGAGATGAAACGGACCTTTGCGGCGAACGTTTCGCCGGGATACGCGTCAACCGTCAGCCGCACCAGCTGCCCCGGCGTGATCAGCGAGATCGCGTGCTCCGGCACGGTGAGCTCGATGCGCATTGGATCGACACGAACGACGGTAGCGACGCGCGCACCGCGGGTCACGAAGTCACCGACGCTGACCACACGCTCCGCGACGAGGCCGGCGAAGGGCGCGCGAATCACCGTGTCGGCCTGTGCCTTGCGCGCGAGTGCCACCCGGGCGCGGGCCGCCTCGAGCGAGCGATACGACTGGCGGGCGCCGTTCTGCGCCATCTGATACTGCTGCCTGGCGGCGTCGACTTGCGCGCGGCGCTGATCGTATTCGCTCTGCGAAACGACTTTCTGATCGAGGAGCGACTTGATGCGGTTGAATTCCGCTTCCGCCCAGTCGAGCGAGGCCTTCGCATTCATCACGTCCGGAACCTGCGTCGGATCGAACGTCCTTCCCTCGGTCAAGCCAAGCCGCGCCTCGATCTGCGCGGCGTTTGCTTCCGCTTCCCGGAGCTGCGCCGACGTCTCTTCAGCAGAGATACGCGCGAGCACGGTGCCCGGCGCCACGTGCGTGCCGCGTTCGACCGGCGTCGCGACGACACGGCCTGCGTTCTCGGCGCTCACCTCCGCCTGTTCGTCGGCGACCAGCGAGCCGGTTACTTTCAGATAGCGATCGATCGACCGCTGTTCGACGCGTACGGTTTCGATCGATGGCGCTTCGGGTTTCTCCTGTGCCTGGACCGTCGTGTTCTTGCCGCCGCACGCGGCGGCCGCAGCTGCGACGCTTGCGAGCAGCAGCGCTGCTACCCAATCTGTCCGACGCTTCATGATGACGTGCTCCGCTATGAACTGCATGGCTTTGGCTGGAACGTGTAGGAAATCCCGGTCCTCAGGCCGGTCAGCGCCGCTTCGAGCGTGTCGCGCGCGAGCGCATCGGGGTTTTCAGCGGGCGCCAGCCGCTCGCACAGCGCGAGCGCCGCGACGCCGTGAACGGCGGCCATCAGAATGCGGAAGACCGCTTCCGGACTCGTCTCCGGTGGAAAGGCGCCGGCATCGATCGCGGCCTGAATGCGCGCGTCGATTCGCTTTTTCATCTCGCGGACGAAGCCGAACCGCTCCCAGTCCTGGCTCAGGCGCGGGACCGAGCGGTCCAGGAACATCAACGCGAAGTATTCGGGATGCGCGCGGCTGAACTCGTACAGGCGGAGAAAGCCGGCTCGAATGTCGTCGATCGGATCGGCGGGCGGCTCCCCGGCGTGTGCGAAGAGCATGCGGAACCCCTCTTCGGCGAGCGCCATGAAAATGTCGTCCTTGCTCGGGAAGTAGCTGTAGATCGCGGCCGGGCTGTACTCGATTTTTTCCGCGATCTTGCGGATGGACACGTTCTGGTAGCCCTCGGCGACGAAAAGGTCTCGTGCGGCGTCCAGAATCGCCCGCGCGACCGCCTCGCGTTCGCGTTCCTGTCTTTCTTTGACTCCCAACGGCAATCCTTTGAACGATGAAAACCTGTAGCGACCCCGGCCCCATCCGTTCGGCGCAGGGAAGGCCAGAACCCTAGAGAACTGACCTGGTAAACAGTGTTTACCATCTTAACACTGTTAGACGCCGGCTCAAGAAGCCCGGTTCCCGGCGTATGCTCACGCTATGGAGAAAGCGATTTCCCGAGCCGAGGCCGAGCAACGCGTCAGAGAGATGGACGGTTGGGAACTTGCCGGCGATAGCATCACCCGGCAGTTCACGTTCGCGGGATTTCCCGAAGCGATCGCGTTCGTCGTGCGTCTTGGATTCGCCGCGGAGGCGGCTGACCATCATCCCGACCTGCTCATCAACTACAAGCGCGTGCGTGTCACCTACAGCACCCACAGCGCAGGCGGCCTGACCGACAAGGATTTTATCGGCGCGGCGACGGCGGTGTCGGTTGCGGACCGGTTGGGCGCGGAATGATGAGACGCGGTATCGACGGAGCTGCCGGCCGATGCAGCTGAAGAACACTTATAGTGCCCGCGAAGTGGCGGCGTTGACCGGCCTCTCCGCACGTCAGCTGCAGTGGTGGGACGCGCGGCGCCTGTTCATGCCCGCTGTGGCGTCGAAGCGCACCGCAGCCGGAGGGTTTACCGAACGTCGCTACACGCCAGTCGACCTGCTCGAGCTCATGGTGCTCGCCGATCTGCGGCGGCAGGGACTCTCCGTGGGGCGCATCCGCCTGCTCCTCGACACCTTGCGGGACAAGTTCGGTATCAGGCTGTTCGACGCGATCGGAGGGGCCGGCGCCATCACGCTGCTCACTGACGGAGCGGAGATCTATGCGCGAATGCCGGGCGGTGAATTCGTCAACGTGCTGCGCGCGCCAGATCAGCCGCTGCTGGTGATCGGTGAAGGACTTCCGCTGCGGCAGCTCACCGCGCGGACGACGAGACAGAAAAGGAAGAAAGCTTTGCGGAAAAAGCGCGCGGACTAGCCGATCGGAAAGACCTTGTCGAGCCCGTCGGCGGGGCGTGGGATCACATGCACGCCGATGAGTTCTCCGACTCGCCGCGCGGCAGCCGCCCCGGCATCGGTCGCCGCCTTCACGGATGCGACGTCGCCGCGGACGATTGCGGTCACGAGTCCCGCATCGACTTTCTGCCATCCGACGAAGACGACGTTCGCAGCCTTCACCATCGCGTCGGCGGCTTCAATCATGCCGACCAGGCCGCGCGTTTCCACCAGGCCGAGCGCTTCGCCGGGGAGTTCTTTCGCCATTGAGTCCTAACGATGTGGCCGCCGGCCGCCAGCCGCCAGCCGCCAGCCGCCAGCCGCCAGCCGCCAGCCGCC